>NZ_JAMYSC010000020.1:0-118065 GCF_040321755.1 Mesorhizobium sp. M0276
TGCTCAAGGTAAGTCTTTGTCGCAGAAGCATTTTCCTTGATTCGGAGCCCCGATGCACTTCAACTGTGTGAGATATCCGGGTTAGGCCCCCTAGCCGGCATAGACGGGCATCTTGGTCCTCTATGCGCGCCATCTTGGACATGCACTGCCGCCGGCGTGGACGCGTCGGCGCGACGTCTGTTGGAGGCATCATAATGACCCACAACCCGCGCAGCACAGCCAGCGTCTCCGGCCATCCAATCCATCCCATGTTGATTCCTTTCCCGATCGCGTTTTTTGTTGCCACCTTGGTTTGCGACCTGATCTTCTGGCGAACCGTTAACCCGGGCTGGGTCACCGGTACGCTTTGGCTCCTTGGAGCGGGCCTGATAATGGCCGCCCTGGCAGCCCTTGCCGGCCTCACGGATGTCTTGGGCGATGTTCAAATTCGCAATCTTACAACGGCATGGCTTCATGCAGGTGGAAATGTACTTGTCGTCCTGATCGAACTTTACAACTGGTACTCCCGATACGAGCATGGCGCGGCGGCTGTGGTTCCCACCGGCCTGATCCTCTCGTTGATAGTGGCTCTCATCCTGCTGTTCACAGGCTGGAAGGGATGGGAGATGGTCTATCGGCATCGCGTGGGCGTCGCTGACGGGTCGAACGAGTTGCGCTGAACCGGCGCGTAGCCAAGGTGCCTGTTCGAACTCTCCGAAGGCGCAGTTGGGAAATGTCCGCAGGCAGATGGAGGCGTTAGGACTGGACGGTGGGAGTGCGTTACTTCCTTCTGAGGCGGCTATCCTTCCGCCTTGAAGTTCTTGGCTTCCTTTTCAACCTTCGAACTGTCCTTGCCATGCTTTTGCATGAGGTCCTTGGCCTGTTTCGGCGAAACGTCGGTCGTCTCCGCCAGGCGCAATGCCTTCTTGTCCTTGCTTTCGATCTTCGGTTTCTTGGTAGGCATAGATTCTCGAACTCCTATTGCACTCGCGATTCCAGCCCAATCGGCTTTGCCAGCATTTCGTTGGCCTCGATACGGCACAACGGCGGGACGACGGGGAGGTTCCCCCGAGACTTCTCACAAGTCGGTTGCGGATTTGATTTCCACCGACCATTCACGCCGCCAACGGCGCTCGCAATGTCTCGAAAGTCGGTCGAACAGCAGCGAAGGTGCTCGGCGATTTCGTTGGAGACAGCCAATTCTACATCACCGTTGATGGTGATCTCAAACAGATGCAAACCGCCAACCGCATCGGCGCCAGCAAGTGCATCCGGCAAGACCGCAAGGTCGTTCACTGACGTGAAGCGCCGCCCTTTGACGCCTAACGCATGCACGAGCCCAATGAAATCTGGCGCCTTGAGAACTGCCAACTCCGGCTGAAGTCCTTTGTTCGCCAAAGCTCCTGGAACCTCGATCTATCGATCGCGTTTCCGACTGGAGGTTCGAAAATGGTCCGGCGTCTTTCCTGGAAATCGATGATTGATCATAACGCGCCGCTGGTGTTGCCGTCGGCCGGTGACGCGCTGACGGCCCGGTTGATCGAGCGCGCCGGGTTCCCGGCCTATCAGATCGGTGGCTTCGCTATGGTCGCGGCCATGCACGCGGTGCCCGACATCGATCTCGAACAATTCGGTGAAAAGCACGCCAGGGCGCGTGAAATCGTCGAAGCTTCCGACCTGCCGGTGCTGATCGACGGCGACGACGGCTATGGCGATGTCAAGAATGTGACGCGCACTGTCAGGAGCTACGAGGCGATCGGTGCCTCGGCCCTGTTCATCGAGGACCAGAAGCCACCAAAACGCTGCGGCCACATGCCAGGCAAGGAGGTCGTTGCGTCGGAATTCATGGAGGAAAAGATTCGCGCCGCCGTCGCGGCACGCGACGACCCGAATTTCTTCCTGCTTGCCCGTACCGATGCGCGGCAACCGCACGGGCTGCGCGACGCGATAGAGCGCGGCAAGCGCTATCTCGACGCCGGCGCCGACGGTGTTTACGTCGAGGGGCCGACCAGCGTGGAGGAACTGACACAGGTGGGCGAGGCGTTTAGGGACGTTCCACTGGCCACAAGCATCCTGGAGCGCGGCGGCCAGACCCCTTGGCAATCGCCCACCGAGTTGCATGAAATGGGCTACGACATGATCCTTTATCCGACCACGCTTTTGTTCCGCGCAGTCCATGCCGTGCAGCAGGCGCTCGACGATTTGCGGCAAGGCAAGCCGCTGGCGCCGGAAGCAAGCGTCGACCTCGCCAGCTTTGAGGACATCGTTCGCATATCAGAATGGGCCGGCATCGAGAACCGTTTCATGGGTCAACCTCACGACGGCATGATAAAGAAGATCAAGCAAAAGCTGTCCGGACAGTGACCCCCCGCAAAGCCCCTTAAAGCACTTCATTTCCCGCCTGCCTCCCGTTTCACAAACCGGTGATGTTTGTGCCGGTCGCGAATGAATTCATTGAAGAAGCGGCCTTTGGATGACGCCTTTCTGAAAGCGGCGTAGGTTGCCGGGGGCACGTCCTCGTAATCATAGCGAATACCACTCGGCACGAACCAGACGGAGAGGATCCTGGTCGCGGGGTCGTAGTTCGTGTCGCGGATCACAGTCGACGGCATGTCGGCACCCGTTGTCACTCGGACAAACCCCCTCAGGATTGTCCGGTTCCACGGCGGGAGATGATACTCTGCTATCTGTCACGCGGATTGCCGAATTCCGCATTGCGCTTTCTCGAATACTGATCGATGCGCGGCAGGTCGTCGTCAACATCGACCCAAGGCAGTCGCAGGTCCCAATAGGCATGTGCCTGGGGCCGGAAACGTTCGGGATTATCGAAGAAGCCGATTGTCAGATAAAGCTCATTCGGCAGGCCGTCATCGCTGTACCCTATCGAGGTCCCGCAGTCCGGGCAGAATGTCCTTACGACGCCGCGAGTCCTGGAAAAGGCTTTCGGCGTTCCCTTGAGTAGCCGAAATTGCTCGGGCCGGTAGCCAACCCAGACTGTAAGCGGACTTCCAATGGCCCGCCGGCAATCGTCATCATGATCGTAGCATATCCAGAAAGGCTCACCGTGCATGACAGCGACAACCCCTCCGCAGAAACAGGCGCCGGTCTCAAGTCGCTGCATTGGGAGACCTGGTCGCTGCTGGAGTCCGATGGGAGGGCGGTGGTGATACTGCGAATCCTCGGGCGCCAGCGCTCAGCGCATCGATTGGGCGTTCTGTTGCATTGGGCATGGTCAAGGAAACTCCGATGGACGGTCTTCGAACCGGTGAACCCGAAGTTGGTTCCAAGCACGCCAACTCCAGCTTGGTAGAAAACTCAACCGTCTTGCGGCCGCTCTGTTCCACTGGACAACACAGGTGACGTCGCTCGGAGTGCGCGCCGACACCGCCGGGAACCGCGAGGATCGACGTAGCCCAAACCGCTGACTACCCGGATGAATGGTGTTGGAAACAATCTGGAGGTTGCGGGATGGATTCGTTTCACCATCTAAGGACATGTCGTCGCTGAAAACCAGGACTACCGATTCCGTGCGCCAAGCCGATCTCTTCGATGCTGCCGACGATCTTCAGCAGGGATTTTTCTATCAGCCCGACTTGATCACGCCGGAAGAAGAAACCGAACTCGCCCGGCAACTGCAAATCCTGCCATTCCAGGCATTTGATTTTCATGGCCATCTGGCAAACCGGCGTGTCATCGGTTTCGGCTTGCGCTACGATTACGACCGACGTGAAGTCGTGGAGGCGCCCGCGATACCTGATTTTCTACTGCCTCTGCGCAAGAAGGTCGCGGCCTTTGCAGGCCGGCCTGCCGAAGCTTTCGAGCAGGTGTTGGTCAACGAGTACCAGCATGGCGCTGGTATCGGCTGGCATCGCGACAAGCCACACTTCGAAGATGTGGCCGGCGTTTCGCTGCTGGCGCCGTGCAGTTTCCGCCTCCGGCGAAAGAATGGCACCAGATGGGATCGACGGACCATCGTCGTCGAGCCAAGGTCGGCCTATCTCATGACCGGTCCATCGCGCACGGAATGGGAGCACAGCATCCCACCGCTTGCGGAGCACCGTTATTCAATCACCTTGCGGACATTGCGCCCTCGAAATCCCTGATGCCTCGCGCACTGGCTTTTCAGAATCGCGGGAGGTTTGTTTGAAGCAGAAGTCCAGCTTTCAGCAAGGTGAAGAATCCGATGGCCAGTTCACAGTCAATGATGGTGGTCGCCAGGCGCCCGATCCACCAGACGCCGATGGCGGTTGCTAACGCCTGTTTCATCGGACGCTGACCTATCCAGCCAACCAGGCAACGCGGAATTGGACCATCTTGCCCGAAAACTGGAAGCTGCTCCGGCGCCAGTGGGAATATTCGCATGCAATCGCCGCCGGGCTCAATGCCTTGGCGTTGCTGATGCTTTTCATGTCGGCGCTTCGCACCGTACCGCGCTAAAGCACCAAGTCATTCTGGTCTTGTGTTCCCCTACGAAAAGCCCCACCGGCGCTGGGCCGGTGGGGCATAGTCCGAAAAGCCGACGCGATGGCTTTCCCGTCGCTGGAGTAAGGCGACTGCGACCTCAACACTCAAGGAAAGCCTAAGTTCCATTGTTTGCTAATATATCGTCGCGTGAAGCCCGATTGCTTCATCTATCTCGGTGCAAAATCCGTCAGCGCTTTCACGAATGGCTCCGGCGCCTCGATAGGCAGAAACTCACCGCAATTGGTGATCACCTGGCCATGCAGGTTCTTCGCGCCTGACAGCATCAAACCCTCGAGATAGTCGTCGATCGACCCGAAGTCCGCGTCACCCCGGATGGCGAAAAAAGAGGATTTCGCGCGACGGAAAAGACATGGCTCCGCAGCCGGCCAGCGGTCTGCATGCCGTGTCCGTCAGCGGAACAAGGATTTACCCTTGGCGTTAAATGCCAAGCGATCCCGCAACAAGTTGCATTAACGCGCCGCCGCGTGGCAGTCGCGGCGACTGCAGCTGGCTGGAATAATGCAGGAGATCTGACATGCCACTTAAAGCCTTCGCCCTCAATTGCTCGCTTAAAGCTTCGAATGACAGAGAGAAATCCTCCACAGATCGGCTGCTTGCCGATGTTCTGGCGGCGCTGGTGCCATACGGCGTCAAAGGCGAAATCGTCCGTTCCGTCGACCACGGTATCAAGGCAGGTGTGCTTTCCGATATGGGCGAGGGCGATGATTGGCCGGAACTCAGGAAGAAAATAATGGCGGCCGACATCTTCGTGCTCGGCCTACCAATCTGGCTCGGCCAGCCCTCGAGCGTCGCCAAGCGCGTTCTAGAGCGAATGGATGCGTTTTTGGAGGAGACCGATGACAAAGGGCGCATGCCGGCAGCAGGAAAGGTGGCTTTGGTGGCCATCGTCGGCAACGAGGATGGGGCGCACCACTGCCACGCGGAATGTTTTCAAGCATTGAACGACGTCGGCTTCACCATTCCCGCCAACAGCGGGGTCTATTGGGTTGGCGAAGCCATGGAGGATGTCAACTATGTCGATTTGCCGGAAACACCGGAAAAGGTCTCTGGCACTATCGAAATGGCCGCTTCCAACGCCGCCCACCTCGCTGGATTGTTGAAAGGCCAAGGCTATCCAGGCGTCACGGGATGAGTTTGGTCACGGCATGTTGAAACTGCCGATGACCGACATGTCAGAGCCAGTGGACCCCCGGGAACTGGAAGGCTGGTGGCGAGTTCATATCCTCAGCAGGCGGCCGCCGGTGGCTTCGGACGGCGGGAAGCTGCAAACAGGAGAGGAGAGGAAACGTCATGAGTCTCGGCACCATCCTCATCATCATTCTAATTCTTGCATTGCTTGGCGGCTTTAGTGGACTTGGCGGCGGGCCATTCTACGGCACCGGCTATTATGGTGGCGGCGGCCTCGGTCTGGTGCTGCTTATTGTTATTATTCTAGTCGTGCTCGGGCGCATTTAGCGTCACCTGACCCGAATGTTCGGCTCGTCGCTTCTGAGCGAGCGGCGGGCTTTGTAATGCTTGACGCAAAACGACAGCGAAGGAGAGAGCGCTGAACGCCAATGCTTCCGGTGGGGTGAGGGCGCCAAAATCGCGGCTTCGCACCGTCTTCGGGCCGGGCTTGATAACCGGAGCCTCCGACGATGATCCGAGCGGCATTGCCACCTATTCACAGGCTGGCGCGCAACTTGGCTACGGACTGGCGTGGACGATGTTGTTCAGTTATCCGCTGATGTCTGTCATTCAGGAAATCAGTGCGCGCATTGGCCGGACCACCGGCCGGGGCATTGCCGGCAACATGCGGGTCTACTATCCAGACTGGCTTCTGCAGGCGATTGTTTGTCTTCTTCTCATCGCCAACACCATCAACATCGGCGCCGACCTTGGTGCCATGGCCGATGCGTTGCGGCTAATCGTTGGCGGTCCGCAACTCCTCTACGTCGCACTTTTTGCGGGCATATCTGTGGTTCTTGAGATATTTCTAAAGTACAGCAGCTACGTCTCGATCCTGAAATGGCTGACCGTTTCGCTGTTTGCCTATTTCGGCACGATCCTGTTCGTGCACGTGCCATGGGCAGAAGTCGCGCGCGGACTATTCATCCCGACATTGTCGCCAGACCCGCAATTCTGGACCACGGTCGTGGCCATTTTCGGCACCACCATCAGCCCTTATCTGTTCTTCTGGCAAGCCTCGCAGGAGGTTGAAGAAGAAAAAGCCAGTCGACGCAAGCCTCTGAAAAAGGCACCGCGGCGGTCAACCCACGCCATCAAGCGCATCCGGCTGGATACTTATGTTGGAATGGCATTCTCGAATCTGGTTGCCCTTGCCATCATAATAACCGCAGGCGCCACTCTGCATGTCAGGGGCATCACCGACATAACATCCTCGAGCCAGGCCGCGGAAGCGCTGAAGCCCGTCGCCGGCCAGTTCGCGTCGATGATTTTTGCCCTCGGCATAATCGGAACCGGGCTCCTGGCAATTCCGGTCCTTGCGGGGTCGGCTGGTTATGCGCTTGGCGAGGCGCGCAAATGGCCGATCGGGTTGGAGCGCAAGCCGCTGCAGGCAAAAGCGTTCTACGCGGCGATCGCTCTGGCGACGCTCCTTGGTGCGTGTCTCGACTTTACACCTGTCAACCCGATCAAAGCCCTCTACTGGAGCGCGGTGGTCAACGGCGTGGTCGCGGTCCCGGTGATGGTGGTGATGATGCTGATGACGGCGCGACGCGATGTGATGGGGAATGCCGTTGTCCCATTGGCCATGCGCCTGGTGGGCTGGGCAGCGACAGGCATCATGGCGCTGGCGGCCGCGGTCATGATTTTCCAATTGTTCTATTAGCAGGCGTTCATGTTAGGCAGGACAATCGCAATGTGGTCAGTGCGCCGGCTCGCTGACGAGACTGAATTTCTTGACTTCGCAGTGCTGGTCCAAGAGCGAAAGCAAATCTGTCGGCGGGCCGCCACGGTCCGGTCGCGTCCAGGCGATTTCAAATGAGAAGACGGGATCCTGGTGATCCGGGCGCTCCATGCCAACCAAGCGTGCCCGGTAACCCAGCGGCTTGACGAGTTCGCCGAGATCGCTCGTCTTTCCCTCCCTCCAGGCGATATCGAGTTCGGCGTGATGGTCGCGGGGAATGCGCACGTCGATCCATTTCAGCACGAGAAGTGTCAACAAGGTCAGCGCCGTCCCAGCCAACCCCAAACCGTACTGACCGCCGCCGAACGCCAGCCCGATCGCAGTCATCACCCACAATGTGGCGGCCGTCGTGACCCCGCTGACAAGATTGCCGCGGCGAAGAATGGCGCCGCCGCCGATAAAGCCGACACCGGTCAGCACGCCAAGCGGAAAGCGCAACACGTCCATGGAGGCAAAGGAACCGGGAGTTTTGCCGACGACTCCCAGCAGCAGATTTGCCTGAGACATTGTGAGAGCGGCGGCCAGACCGACCAGAATGGTTGTCCGCAGCCCTGCCGCGTGGCCGCGCGCTTCGCGATCCAATCCTATCAGCGCGCCGGCAAGCACAGTGAAAACCAACCGTGCCGCTATATCTTGCCAATCCGGACTAAGGGGCATCGCAATGACCTGCATTCGAACCCTCGTGGGCACTCAATCCGCGGTCGCACGTTAGGTTCCCGACGCCATCTTGCCGGCGAGCCGCGCGATCAATTGGCAGATGAGATACGGCGCCGGGTCAGCCCAGCGAGCAATGGATTTAGGGGCGCGGATGGCGAACCGGAATCTGCACCACATTTTCCGATCCAGGCAGGTCGAACGCCATGGCCAAGCGGCGGACGGAGGCCATTTCCACGATCAGTTCTTCGATCGAGAGGTCCGGCAAACCTGTCTTCACCCTCTGCCTTACCCTGGCTGCAAGTTCATGAACCCTGACGGGGACGAAAAGCGGACTGTCGTCCAGGAGGTGGCTGATTTCGATCACCACGTCGGCGTCGATGTCTTTCGGCAATTCCCGCATGGGCGTCACCTTGATCTCGAAATGACAGTCACGTCTTTCGATCCGCGGCGATCAGGGCACTGCCCATCAGCCGATGGCGGAGGCTAGGGTACAGAGCGCAGATCAACAGCCGGATACATAAAACCGTCAGCGCTGGCATGTCACGAAAAAACGTCGGTACGGCAATAACCAAGTGCTTGTGCACGCAATCCACATGCGTCTTGTTTGAAACGCAGCGCCCGCAGTGGCTCTCTCCCCGGCAGAGAGGAACAAAAAATATCGTCCCGAATTGAGATTGATAGATTGGAGGATCGAATGTCATGGACAACAGGGAAGAGCGCATCAAACGGCGCGCCTATGAAATCTGGGAGCGCGAGGGCCGTCCGACTGGGCGCGAGCAGGAGCACTGGGATCAAGCCGTACAGGAGATAGAGGGAGAAGGTCCGGAGACTGAACGCGGCCCCGCAGTGCCTGATCCGACAGTCGGCGCCGGCTCAAAAAGCTCGAAGGACTGAAGGCTGGCCCGAGCGCCCGCTAAGGCAACCAAATTCGCCGAGCCTCGTTTGTCGATATCAGCCAGAGGAGGTTTCGATGAAGAAATCCTTGTCGCTTCTGGTGTTTGCTGCTGCTCTTACGCTTGGCGCCTGTGATAACAGCACCGAACCGACGAAAGCCAACACCGACACTATCGACAAGAACCCGCAGGTTGACCAGGATGCCAGGTCCAAGTCGACGACTGGCGGCGACCAGCCGGTTAAAGCGCCGGAGAGTAAATGAACCCCGTCTTATCTTGCGATACGCCACTGCTGCGCATCGCCTATCTCGGTGGCGGGCCAGAAAATGGTGCCCCCGTTATCCTGTTGCACGGTTGGCCGGACGACGCGACCACTTACGCGCGCATTTCGCCGGTCCTTCATGAGGCCGGATTTCGGACGTTTTCGCCTTGGCTGCGAGGCTTTGGACGGACATCGTTCCTGTCGAATGAAACCATGCGATCCGGCGAAATTGCCGCAATGGCGCGGGATGTACTCGACTTTGCCGACGCGCTTGGCCTCAGCCGTTTTGCGGTCGTAGGGCACGACTGGGGAGCTCGGATCTCTTACCTCTTGGCCTCGATTTTTCCCGATCGCATCAGGTGCTGTGCTGCGCTGTCGCTTGGCTGGCAACCCGGCAAGCCCGCAACGCCAGCGCCCGAACAGGCGAAAGCATTTTGGTATCAATGGTTCATGGCAACAGGGCGGGGCGCCGAGTTCGTGCGAAAGAACCGCAAGGAACTCGCCAGATTCCTATGGGACAGCTGGAGCCCATTGGGCTGGTTCGACGATGCCATTTTCGATGAAGTGGCTGTATCCTTCGAAAATCCGGATTGGCCCGATGTGACATTGCATTCCTATCGGGTTCGCTGGGGTGAGGCGGAGCCCGATCTCCGCTACGCGGAACTGGCCCGCCGGCAAACATCGGTCAAGATCATCACTGTGCCGACCTTGACGCTTCATGGTGGCGACGACCGTGTTGTGCTGACCGCATCGTCGGAAGGCCTGGAGGAGCACTTCACTGCGCCCTACAAACGAGTGGTCCTGGATGCAGTCGGGCACTTTCCGACACGTGAGGCCCCACAAGAGGTTTCGCGACTGTTGACGAGCTTTCTCGACAGTTACGGCAGGCGATAAGCCTTTGGCTCGCCGGTCTCGGCTCATCGGACAGGCTGGAACCTGATGCATCGCCGCGCATTTCGTCTCCATGGATGGCGGACCGGAACGCCGTCGCGGTCAATGGCAGCCACGGAGAATTCGAATGCAAACCTCAGGCGCAACTTCAGAGCACCATCATCGCCCACTAACCATAGAACCGTTTGCCGGCACGGTAACAGTGCGATTCTCCGACGCGATAGTCGCAGCCACGGAGCGCGCGAAGGTACTCAGGGAAGAGGGACATGAACCGGTGTTCTATATCCCTTTCGAGGACATCTATTTCGACCTTTTCGAAAAGACAAACACGACAAGCAGCTCACCTTCGAAGGGAACCGCTAGTTATTGGCGTGTCCATGCAGTTGGTGGCGCGGCCGATGATTTCATGTGGGCATACGAGACGCCGGATCCCGCAGCGCGGGCCATTGCACGTCACGGCGCATTCGATCCGAAAAAGGCACGCATCGATATCGACCCGGTGGAGGACGAACGGCACACGCCACATGTCATGGAATAGTATCGTTGAACCTCTGGCAGGCATTTGCTAGCGCTCGGAGAATTCCTCGTCGAGGATGCGCAAGGCTTCTTCGTATTTGGCTGTCGAGGCCCCAATTTGCCGTGACTGCCAGATGTTGTCTTCGAGGTCAGCGCGTTTTACCGGCAGCGCCAGCGGATTCGATGCAGCCCGCCGCACGAACATGAAATAGTCCTCGCCGTCTCTGCGCGACATGGCATCGACCGCAGAAGCAATCGACGGTCCAAAGCCGGTCTCTTCCAGCTTGGCTCGAGACCAGCCTTCGCCTTTTTCCAGGACATCATGCAGATAGGCGACGACTTTCTGATCCATAGTCTCGACAGCGTCGACGACACGTCGGCAATGCTCGATATAGGGCCGACCGGTCTTGTCGCGCTGCGCGGCGTGAACCTCTTCCGCAATCTTGGCCGCTCGATAGAAAATGCTCATCGTCGCTGTCCCGGCCGCTTGTCGAAATGCTGATAAATGGCAGCCATCGGAATTTCTTGTGAGTTCATCTCCAAGTCGGATCCATGAGGCGAAAACGCCGATGGCTGATGTCGGTTCCTGTAGCGATTGGGAACGAGTGCCGGCACGGGACGTTCTGATCCATGCCTCCGACGGCAAGGGAAGCCTCATGAAAGAATCCGACCGGGTACGGATCGCCTGATGTCGATGCCGGGTTTGACCTATGGGCCTCTGGGCGACCGCTGCATGCATGTCTGCGTCGACATGCAGCGGCTGTTTGCCGAGCCGTCACAGTGGGCAACCCCATGGATCACTCGCGTCCTCCCTCGCATTGAGAGCCTGGTCGACAAGAAGGCGCAGCAGACGGTCTTTACGCGCTTCCTGCCTGCCCAAAAGCGGGGGCAGGGGGTCGGCACATGGAAGCGCTACTACGAGCGCTGGGCCTCGATGACGATCGAAAGCATCGGCGACGAAATGATCGAACTGTTGCCGGTGTTGGCCGCTCACTGTCCGCCGGCGGCCGTCATCGACAAGCACATTTACTCGCCCTGGTTCGAAGGTCGGCTCAGGCGTTTTCTGACGGAGCGCGATATCGATACGCTGGTCGTCACTGGCGGCGAAACCGATGTATGCGTCCTCGCCACGGTGCTCGGAGCAATCGATTATGGCTATCGCGTGGTTCTCGTCACGGACGCGCTTTGCAGCTCTTCCGATGCGACGCATGACGCGCTGCTGACCGTTTATCACCAACGATTTGCGCAGCAGGTCGAGACGGTAGAGATGGAGGTGGTTCTCTCTCACTGGACTTGATGTCGCCGGCGTTCAGCCGGACAGAAGCATCGGGTGCTTCTTCGTGCGATCTGGGATACCTATCTGTCGAGGAAACGGCAGGCATAGGAACGGACGTGGCGCAACGATCGGGAAGTGCTGATCTTCCACTTCATGGTGGACGCGTGCCGAAATGGCTTGGCGATCGCATGACGCGCCTGGGCGCCGTGATGTGCGAGGCCATCATCCATCAGTACGGCCGCAACGAGTTGCTGCGCCGGTTGGCGCATCCGTTCTGGTTTCAATCGTTTGGCGCCGTCATGGGCATGGACTGGCACTCGTCCGGCATCACGACCAGCGTCGTCGGCGCCCTGAAGCGCGGTCTGACGCCGCTCTCCGGCGAACTTGGCATTCATGTCTGCGGCGGCCGCGGCACCCATTCGCGCAAAACTCCGCATGAACTCGCAATTATTGGGGAGCGCGTCGGCTTCGACGGAGCAGGTTTGGCAACCGTGAGTCGGCTTGTTGCGAAGGTGGACAGCGCGGCCGTTCAGGACGGTTTCGACCTTTATCTGCACGGGTTCATCGTCACCGATGACGGCGATTGGGTCGTGGTCCAGCAAGGCATGAACGGCGACAGCAAGGTGGCGCGCCGCTATCATTGGCTGTCCGAAGGTTTGAAGAGTTTCGTCGATCAGCCGCACACGGCCATCGAAGGCGCCAACCAAGGCGAGATCGTCAATCTGACCGACCGGCGCGCCGAAGCTTCGCGCCGCGGACAGTTGGATCTGTTGCAGGATCTCGGTCCGGATCGCATCCTCAAGGAGTTCGCCGCATTGGAGCGCGGCACGGCACCGGCACCGCAACAGCTGTTGCTGCCGCATCTGATCATGCCAGCTCATCACGATGTGCGCGAAAGCGATGTCATCATGCGTCGGCTGCATGGAAACATGGCGGCCGCTGCCGAACGCGGCCCCGAGGATTTTTCCGAGCTCCTTTTGGTACCAGGTGTTGGTGCGCGCACGGTGCGCGCACTGGCCCTTGTCGCCGAAGTGGTGCATGGCGCGCCGTGCCGTTTTTCCGATCCTGGCCGGTTCTCTCTGGCGCATGGCGGCAAGGACAGGCATCCATTCCCGGTACCTCTGAAAGTCTATGACGAGACCATCGGTGTGCTGAAGTCCGCCGTGCAAAAGGCGAAACTCGGTCATGAAGACGAAATCGGCGCCTTGAAGCGGTTGGACGACCAGTCGCGGCAGGTCGAGCGATACGTCACCGGCCCCAGCCTGAAGGAAATTGTCAGCGAAGAGTTCGACCGGTCGCATCTGCTCGGCGGTCGCAGCGTCTTTGGCTGGGAAGTTGCGCCAGACAAGATGCCCGCAGATACGAACAGGAAAGCGTGACAAGATCTCGCGAATTTGGGCGTCAGGCGTCCAGATCGATCAAAGCGACGCCGAGTTCAGGATGCTTGCGACGGCGAAGGTGGCCGGGCGCTTCCACAAGAGTAATTTCGAGCGTTGGCCGGACGATGCCGCCAAGCAGATGTCCACCCCGGGTGGTGCCGTCGCTCAATCCGAGCACTGCGTGGACGTGAAGGCTGGGCTTGCCATCGTCGCCGAGCGCTACGTCGCCGATCGCGCTCAGGACCTCGCATTGCTCGTCGATCGGGATTCTGCGATAGGTCCTCGCATTCGGATCAAACCAGCCCACGGTCGCGCTTTCGAAAGCCCCGATGGCGGTCAAGGACGCACTGCCGACTTTCTGGTCGACCGCAAAGGCGGTCAGCGCGGCGAACGCTTCTTCGCCGGGGTCGAGCACCACGACGAATGTCCTTTGTCCGCTGATCTCGTTGACGCGCTGCGATTTCATGCACGTACTCCCATCGCCTTGGGCCTTGTCAGCCTGAATGGGCTTCGTCCAGGTCAATGAACGTGGTGTTCGGCATTCCGCTTGCGTGTTGCTGCAGCCGATTCCGATCGGCTTGCGGCCGATCGTGATGCGGATGCCGTGCCGCCGCTTTTGCCGCCCTTGTGCGCCGCAGGATGGCCGGTATGTTTGCCGCGTCCGGATCCGCCTTCTTTCTTGCCGCCGCCATCATCCTTGTTGACGGTCGCCCATGCCCGCCTTTCGGCTTCCTGCCCGGAAACCCCGCGCTTCTCATAACCTTCCGCAATATGATCGGCTTTGCGTTCCTGCTTGTCGGTGTATTTCGATTTTTCGCCTCGTGGCACGACTGTTCTCCCTGTTCTGTAAAGTCTGAACGGAGAGCCAGCGAGAGAGTTCCAATCGAAAAATCGCAACATGGAGGCAAGACTAGCTATCGCCTGTCGGGCTTCGGGTTTGACGACCGCAACAGCAAGGCGAGGGGAACGAACAGGGCCGTCACGATTGCGCAGTACCGAAACACGTCGATATAGGCGAGCAATGAAGCCTGACGCGCGATCAATTGTCCGAGCCAACCGATCGCCTGCTGCTTCGCTTCGACCATCGGTGAGCCCTGAGCGACGAAGTGCTCGGTTACCTGACGCAGCATCTGTTGATAGCTTGGTGAGGATTGCACGGTGTGGCCGACAAGATTTGCCTGATGCAGTTGCGCGTTCTGGGCGATCACCGTGTTGGACAGCGACACGCCGATGCTGCCGCCGATGTTGCGGGCAACGTTGATCAGCGCCGACGCTTGGTTTGTTTGCTGCGGAGCGAGACCGACGTAAGCCGCCGTCGAAATCGGGATGAACAGGAACGGCAGGCCGATCATCAGGAAGATGCGCGCAAAGGCAAAGAAGCGGAAGCTGGCATCCGGAGTGAGCGACGTCATGTGCCACAGGGCGAGCACCACAACGGACATGCCCATCATGATCAAATATTTGGGCTGAACGATGCCTGCGGCAAATCCGGAAATCGGCATCAGCATCAGCATGGCAATGCCGCCGGGCATCATCGAGAGGCCCGACAGGGTCGCCGTGTAGTCGAAGGCGGTCTGTTGCAGCTGTGGCATCAACTGCGTCGTGCTGAACAGCACGGCGCCGACTGCCATCATCACCAGGAATGACATACCGAACTGGCGGCTGAACAGCAGGCGGATGTCGACGATTGGATCGCGGTGGCGGAATTCCCAAGGGATGAGCAGCAGGAACGAGATCGCTGAAATCACTGCGGAAGTCGTGATGAAACCCGATGCGAACCAGTCGTTGCGCTGACCTTCGTCGAGGAAGATTTCCAGGGAGCCAAGTGCGGTGGCGACCAGGAAGAACCCAACCCAGTCTATTCTGAGGCCGCCCTTCAACCGCTCCTGGCGCTCGCGTTCGAGCACGTCCGGTTCGACGACCAGCCACTGCACCAAAGCCAGCGACATGATGCCGAACGGCACGTTGATGAAGAAAATCCAGTGCCAGGAGAAATGGTCGGTCAGCCAGCCGCCGATGGTCGGCCCGACCGTCGGTGCGACGATCACGGCTATGCCGTAGAGGGCAAAAGCCTGGGAACGTTTTTCGGGCGGAAACGTGTCGGCAAGGATGGACTGTTCACTCGGCGCCATGCCGCCGCCGCCGAGGCCCTGCAAGATCCTGAACAGGATGAGCATTTGCAGATTGGGCGCGAGGCCGCAAAGCAGCGATGCGATGGTGAAGGTCGCGACGCAAAGCATGTAGTAGCGCTTCCGTCCGATCACGCTGGCCAGCCAGCCGCTGATCGGTATGATCACAGAATTCGCGACCAAGTAGGTGGTGATCACCCACGTGCTTTCGTCCATCCCGGCCGCCAGGCTACCGGCGATGTTTCGTAGCGCTACGTTGGCGATCGAGGTATCGAGCACCAGCATGAAGGTCGCGATGGAGACGACGATAGCGATCAGCCATGGATTGCGCCCACCGGCGGCGGACCGGCTTTCGCTATGGTCGCTGACCATTTCGTCGCTCATCGCACCTTGACCGCCGGCACCACCGACAGGCCCGGGCCTAGCAGCACGCCAGGTGGTTTGTCGAAGACGATCTTCACCGGCACGCGTTGCACCACCTTGACGAAATTGCCGGTGGCGTTTTCTGCCGGCAGCAGGCTGAAGGCGGTGCCGCTGCCCGCCTGGATGCTGTCGACGCGGCCATGGAAGGATCTTTCCGGATAGTCGTCGATGTCGATTTCGACCGGCTGCCCCGGCCGCATCAGATCGAGCTGGGTTTCCTTGAAGTTGGCCTTCACCCAAACCTCGTCGGGAACAAACATCATCAGCACCTGGCCGGGTTGGGCATAGGAACCGTTGGCAACCGAGATGCTGGTTGCTCGTCCGGAAACCGGTGCCGTGATGGTGGTGCGGGACAGTGTTGTGCGCGCTTGGTCCTGGCTCGCCTTGGCCTGATCGAGTTTGGCTTCGGCGCTCTTGACCTGTGCCTGCAAGACAACGACCTGGCTCTTCGCGGCAGCCACGTTGGCCACAGCACTATCGAGAGCAGCCTGATCCTGGCGCAGCGTCGACGCTGCCTGCTGTGCCTGCTGTTGGGTTGCTGTGCCCTTGGCCAGAAGGTCACGGTTGCGCTGGTCCTCGGCCTTGGCGAAATCGAGTGCCGCCTGGGCCTGCGCCATCTGCTTCTGCGCTGCATCGACCTTTGCGTTTTGAGCTTCAATCTGAGCCTCCATCTCGACGATGTCGGCTTGCGCCGAGGTCACGCCGGCATCGGCTTGCTTGAGGCCGGCCTGATAGTCGCTGTCATCGATGCGCAACAGGACGTCGCCCGCCTTGACCGGTTGGTTGTCGGTCACGGCCAGGTCGGTGATACGTCCCGATATCTCGGCGCCGATGGTTACCGTGCGGGCGTCGATGAAGGCATCGTCCGTCCATTCATATTGGCGTGCGTTCAGCCACCACATGGTCATTCCCCCGGCGGCCAGCGACAGCACGATCAGGATTGTAATGGACATGTAAGGGTGCCGCCGCGGGAAGCTTTGGAGGCTGGGCTTTTGATTATCCGCCCCCTTGTCCCGCGCTTCGCGCTCCGGAGTGTCGGGCTGCGCCGCATCGCCCTTGCGTTTTGCCGACGCATCCGATCTGGCCTTGCTCGAAGCCCCGCGCGGATCTCTGGTTTTGTCTGGTTCTTTGGTTTCGGTTTTCGCGTCCACGGGAGAACTCTCAAGCAAAGGCGCCCGACCGCTTTTTTCGGGTCAACGGCAGCTGTTCACAAAAGTTCCTGACGAACTGGCCAGCGAGACATTGGCATTTTTCGGGGATTGCAGCCGAAGCCATTCAGCCGACAGCGAATCTCACTACCGCTATGAGGATCACAATACCGACGAGGCCTGCGACGAAGATGATACGGCGTGTGCGGGTCCGCAGGATGATCTCACCTTGCCGCGCCTGTTCAGCCGAAAAGACAGGGCCTTCTTTCTGATCGCTGCGTCGATCGCTCTGGTCACTGCTCATGCTCGTCTCCTTCGTTGGAGCCTGACGAAGACAACCACCGCGTTGCTGGTGAAGTTCCACGTGACCGCCCCGCAAAAGAAGCGATCACAGCGATGTGAGGACGGAACTTTGTTACCCGCGAGCAGTTTGGTCCGCTTGAGACCTCAGCCAGTTGGAAACCAGCCATGTCTAATTCCACAAATCCCGGCGGCCTGAGCAGACGCACCTTTATGACGGGCTCTGTTTCGGCAGCAGCGGCAATGCCCCTCATAGCCACGTCGACGAAAGCCGCCGAGCCGCCGACCGCCAAAGCGGCCGAGCCGCGCGATCTGTCGACGATTTCGATGCGGATCAACAAGCAGGCCTACAACCTCGCGCTCGACAATCGCACGAGCCTGCTCGACGCACTGCGCGATCATGTTGGCCTGGCCGGCACCAAGAAAGGTTGCGATCATGGTCAGTGCGGAGCCTGCACCGTTCTTGTCGATGGGAAGCGGGTGCTCTCCTGCCTGAGCTTCGCCGTCATGAACCAAGGCCGCGAGGTCACGACCGTGGAAGGCCTGGCTTCAGCTAACGGAGAACTGCATCCGGTGCAGCAGGCCTTTGTCGACCATGATGCCTTTCAATGCGGCTACTGCACGCCGGGCCAGATCATGTCCGCCATCGGCTGCATCGACGAAGGCCATGCCGGGTCGGACAATGACATCCGCGAGTATATGAGCGGAAATCTCTGCCGGTGCGCGGCCTATCCCAACATCGTTGCGGCAATCATCCAGGCGCGTGACGAGATCAGGAGGGCCTAGAAATGCGTCCTTTCGTCTATGAAAGACCAACGAGCGTTTCGGTGGCGATCGCCATGGCTTCCCACGTCGACGCCAGGCATGTTGCGCCAACACAGGCCAACACCCAATTCATCGCTGGCGGCACCAATCTGGCCGACCATATGAAGCTTGGCGTCGCGCAGCCTGTGCGACTGCTCGACCTCAACACTCTTGCCGAGCCTGCCCTGCGGCAGATCAGGGTAACCGATGACACCATCCGGTTCGGTGCGCTGGTCCGGATGGGAGAAGCAGCTGACAACAATGACGTCAAGCATAGGTGTCCGCTCCTTGCCGATGGCCTGAAATTTGCCGCCAGCGGCCAGCTTCGCAATATGGCGAGCCTTGCCGGCAATGTGCTGCAGCGCACTCGATGCGAGTATTTTCGTGAAACCTCCTGGGCTTGCAACAAGCGTGAGCCCGGTTCCGGCTGTGCCGCGATGGAAGGGTTCAACCGCCAGCATGCCGTGCTCGGCACCAGCGATGCCTGCATCGCTACCTATCATGGCGATTTCGCACAGGCCCTGATTGCGCTCGATGCGGTCGTGGAAGTGGAGGGACGGCATGGTCCGCGCAAGATCCCTTTCGCCAGACTGCATCGGCTTCCCGGCGACACGCCCGACATCGAGACGGATCTGGCCGCCGATGAAGTCATCGTCGCCATCGATGTTCCGCTCGAAGCATGGAGCCGCCGCTCGCGCTACCTGAAGATACGCGATCGCGAATCTTATGCGTTCGCGCTCGCCTCCGCCGCCGTTGCGCTGGACATGGACGGAGACACCGTCAGACAAGCGCGCATAGCGCTAGGCGGGGTCGCGACCGTGCCATGGCGGGCGAGGGCGGCGGAGGCCGCGCTTCAAGGCAAGGTGATGGAAGAAGATGTGGCCGAAAAGGCTGCCGACGCCGCTTTTGCCGATGCCAAACCGCGCGAACACAATGCGTTCAAGGTGCCGCTCGGAAAGCGCACCCTGGTGCGCGCGCTGCTCGAAACTCGCGACATGAAGGTCTGAGCCATGAACCAAGCCGCGCCAGTTCCAAAAGAAAACCAAGGCGAACCGGTTGTCCGCATAGACGGCAGATTGAAAGTTACCGGGCAGGCCAGCTATCCGGCCGACATCGCCACAGCCAATGTTGCATATGGTGCCCTTGCAACCAGCAGCATCGCTAGAGGCAAGGTTTCCAAACTCCACACGGATGACGCCAGGGCCGTGCCCGGAGTGCTGGATATCGTAACCTATGGCGACATGGACAAGACCGATAGGCCGAAATTTGGCAACACCGGTGCAAGCTCCATCGCACCCTTGCATGACAGGACGATTTTCCACGACGGCCAGATCATCGCGCTGGTTGTCGCCGAGACATTCGAGGCGGCGGAGGAAGCGGCAATGTTGATCAGCGCCGACTATGAAGACCAACCTTCCAGCGCCAGCTTCGATTCCAAAGGGGTGGAGACAGAGGCCGCAGCGGGGAAGAGCCCGATATTCAAGGAGGATGTCAAAGCTGGCGACTTCGACGCCGCCTATGCATCCGCTGCCGTCAAGATCGACCAGAAATACTCGACGCCGACCCAGCATCACAATCCGATCGAACTGTTTTCGACCACGGCGATGTGGCAAGGCGATCAACTCACTGTCCATGAGCCAAGCCAGAATGTCACCGGCTGGAAAATCGAACTCGCCCGGCAGTTGAAGATCGATCCCGCCAATGTGCGGATTGTCAGCCCTTATGTCGGCGGCGCCTTCGGCTCCAAGGGACCGATGACCGCTCGCGCGGCAATTGTCGCGATTGCCGCGCGTCGTGTCGGACGGCCGGTGCGCTGCGTCGTCAGCCGTATGCAGGCATTCAACACCCAGACCTATCGCGCCGAGACGCGGCATCGAATCCGCATAGGCGCCGACAAGGACGGCCGCATAATGGCGTTCGGACATGAGGGCTGGGAGGTGACATCACGCCCTGACTCTTATGTCGTCGGCGGCACGTCAGCCACCGGCCGCATGTACAACTATGGTTCGGTGCTCACCAACGTCTCGCTCGTCCATGCCGATCGCAACACACCGGGCTACATGCGCTCGCCGCCCGAGACGCCCTATGTCTACGCGCTCGAAAACGCCATGGACGAAATGGCCATCGCGCTCGGTATGGATCCCGTCGAGTTTCGGCGTGTCAACGAGCCCGGGAAAGAACCTATCGGCGGCAAGCCATTCTCCAGCCGGTCGCTGGTCAAATGCTACGAACAGGCGGCGGAAGCCTTCGGCTGGTCGAAGCGCGATGCCGCGGTCGGGTCGATGCGCGATGGCGACTGGCTGATCGGCATGGGTTGCGCAACCGCCATCTATCCAACCGCCAGCGCGCCATGCGCCGCCCGTGTCCGCCTGACCGCCGATGGCCAGGTTCGCGTTCAGTGCGGCTCGCATGAGATCGGCACCGGTGTGCGTACCGTGGCAGGGCAGGCGGCGGCCGAACGTCTGGGGATAGGGATGGACAAGGTCAGCGTCGAAATGGGCGACAGTGCACTGCCGCCGGCGCCGGTCTCGGGCGGCTCGATTTCGACTGCGAGCGTTTGCTCTGCGGTTCTGAAGGCCTGTGATGCCGTGCGCGGAAAACTTTTCGCGGCAGCCGTTGCTGGAGACGGGCCATTGGCTGGTTCCGGCAATGCCAAACTGGAAATGGAGCAAGAGAAGATCGTGGCAAGCGGCGGCAAATCCGCCAAGCTGTCGGATGTCTTCAAGGCGATGCAGGTCGGTGCCATAGAGGAATATGCGGAATTTGCACCAAGGGGTTCGACGCCGGAGGCGCTGAAGAAACTCTATGCCGGGCAGGCGGAATTCCACGGTGGCGATCAGGACGAGGACTCAGTGAAATATGCCTTTGGCGCCGAGTTCGTCGAAGTCCGCATCAACAGTTACACACGCGAAATCCGCGTGCCGCGCATTGTCGGTGCCTTTGCCGCGGGGCGTATCATGAACACGCGCACCGCGCGCAGCCAACTGATGGGTGGCATGATCTGGGGTATTGGCCAGGCCCTTCACGAGGCAACGGAAATCGATCGGCGCAACGCCCGCTATGTCAATCGTGACCTGCAAGATTATCTGGTGCCGGTCAACGCGGACATCAAACAGGTCGACGTCATCCTTGTTCCGGAGGTAGATCTGGACGTCAATCCAGCCGGCGTCAAAGGATTGGGGGAACTCGGCAATGTCGGGACGGCGGCCGCTGTCGCGAGCGCCGTGTATCACGCCACTGGCAAGCGCATTCGAGATCTACCGATTAGAATAGATGATTTGATCGCCTGATGATCAGGGGCGCGACGGCGTCGAACAGGACCATGGAACTCGTAACCCATAAGAAATTCAAGAACGGCCGGTTGATGCCGTGGGGAAAAGGTACGGTCGTTACCGGAGCAAAGGGATTTGTCTACTTTGCGGAAACACGGCAACCGCCGACGATTACGATCCAGCCGGCAAAAGGGGAGGTGGCTTCGCTGGCGATGCGGCGGCACAGTGGCGCGAAGTTTTGACGAACATCAAATCAGATCTGGAGGAACTCGGCAGCGCGCTCGACTATCTCATCCGGCTGACCTTCTTCATCAAGGGGCCATTTCCCGATGGCGGCGTTCTGAGTTCTCCCAATTTTCGCCTCGACGTGCTGGACCAGTTCTTTGCCGAGCATTGCCCGAAACACTGTAGCTACAACAATCCGCCACCCTCGGAGGTGATCGGGGTTGCGGCGCTTGCGCAAGCCGACATCGTTGTTGAAATCGTCGCGGTCGCCGCGTTGCCGGACTGAGAAGAGTTTCCGCGTACAGAACCAATAGCGCCGGCGTCGTTCCGCCTCATTCCGGCGCCGTGGCGGGCGCCGTATATCGCCGCCGAACCGCGTCGAGTACGCGCTTGCGGCTTTCCTCGGCTGTAAGCGTTTCGTCCTTTTCCGCCTCGGCTGTTTCGCGTGCCAGGTCCTTGTCTCTGATCTGTTGGCGGAACCATTTGGAATAGTCGCCGGCGCGCAGGTGAAACTCCCAGGTCTTGTCGTCTATGCCCTCGGCCATCTGGGCGAAAATCATCAGATTGTGGGCCCTGAGATTCATCGCATCGTCGGGGCCATGGAAATAGAAACTGCCCGCCTCATCGAGTTGCCCCTCGGCATATTTGCGGCTGTGCCGCTTGAGCGACTGGCGTGGCTCGATCACCTTGACCATGGCGAATTTCTTGCGTTTCTGCGGCCGCCAGAACAACACGCGCTCGCCCTTGGGCGAGGAGATCTCCTTAGGCGGCTCGATGCCGGTCACTTTGCAGAAGACCTTCACGACGTCCTTCGCCTTGGGGCCAAGCGCAATGATGGCTGTCACCAGGCGCAAGGCGTCGGTCGAGATCGCTTCCGGGTGAACGGTGATCAAGATCGTGCCAGGCAATTCCAATGACAGGACTGCCCGCGTATCGTCGCGCCGCTTGGGCAGGAGATGGTGTGCTTCGTCGATCAGGAGCCAATGCGGTCTCGCTGTGCGACGGCGGAAACTGCCGAGGCCAGGCAGCAGGTCGGCAAAGAAATCCGGTCGCTCATTGACGCGCAGGGACAACCCGTTGACGACGATATTGCTTTCGGCCTTGGCGATAAGATCCAGCACTTGCGCCTTTGTCGGCGCGCTGGAGCCGTCTCCCAGCCGAACGGCGCCTTCGAGACCGTCATAGTCGCCCTCGGGATCGAAGACGCAGAACTGAAACCGGCTCTCGATGAAGCGTTCAGTCAGCGCGGTGGCCAAAGTGGATTTGCCGATGCCCGAACTGCCGGCAATGAGGACAGTATCGGTCGGCGACAAATAAATCTCGTCGCCGCCGGCCGATCCGAGAACGATGCCGTCATGGCGCCTCGGCACGATCTCATGGTCGCGCTTGATCAATCTGTCGGTCAGTTCCTCCACGCCCTTCCCACGAGCGCCACGCATGACCAGATCGGCTGTGGCCTTGACAGCGGGAATTGCGTTATCGACGGCGACGCTACAGCCGCACGCCTGCAGGAAGGCATGGTCATTCTCGGCGTCGCCGACGCCCACCACATTGTGTGGCGAAAGCCGAAGATCCTGAAGTGCCGCAGCCAGTCCGGTGGCCTTGTTGATGCCGCTCGGCAGGATCATCACCGCGCCTTTGTTGAAGATGATTTCCAGCTCCAACCCCAGTTCCTTGATGACCTCGAGCACGGTGGCGTGATGGGGTTCCCAGGTTGCGACGATCGACCGCCCGACCGAAAGCGGCTTGACGCCCTGCTTCTTCAACCTGGCAACGAATTTGGGTTCCGGCGGCGGCGAAATCACCCGTTCTTCCTCACTGGCGGGCGTGTAGATCAGCGCTCCATTCTCGGCGATGACCTTGTCGAAAAGGCCGATTTCGGAAAAAACGTGCTTCAAATCGGGCAGTTCGCGCCCGGTGACGAGAAGCAGCTTGCGGCCGCTTTTCTTGAACCGTTCAAGGGCAGCGAGGGTCTTCCTGGAGACTGTCCCGTCATGAGCCAGCGTGCCATCGTAGTCCGTCGCCAACGCAATGAAATACATTCTGCCGACCTTTCACCGTTCCGGTTTGCATTCCGGTTAGAACGTGTGATCGACACAAAGGCTCCCATCGGACGCGGATCGCGGCGTTTCGAAAAAGGAGTAACGGTTTCGCCCCGGAGACCAGGAACTCCTCCGGTACCGGCACGTTGACCAGCAAGCCGGGACGAGTCCCGGCTTTCGCAGGCGGCGGGCAAAAACCGCCGCCGAAATCAACCTTGATAACAATGAAAGGCGAGGCCATGGGCTTCTTTTCGAAGGACATCAAGACACTCAACGATCTCTTCGTGCACACGCTGCGCGACATTTACTACGCCGAAAGGCAGATCGAGAAAGCGCTGCCGAAGATGATCGACAAGGCAACCGACCCGCAATTGAAAGCCGGATTCGAAAAACATCTCGACCAGACCAGGGGCCATATCGAGCGCGTCGAGCAGGTGTTCGAGTTGCATGGCGTTAAGGCCAAAGAGGTCAACTGCCCGGCAATCGACGGCATCCTCGAGGAGGCCGACGACGTAAGCGGCGACGTCGACGACAAGGATGTCCTCGATGCGGCGCTGATAGCCTCGGCGCAGGCCGTCGAGCACTATGAAATGACCCGCTATGGCACGCTCATCGCCTGGGCCAAGCAGCTCGGTCGCAGCGACTGCGCCAACGTGCTGGCCAAGAACCTGAAGGAAGAACAAGCGACCGATCGCAAGCTCACCGAAATCGCCGAGAGCAAAGTAAACCTGCAGGCAGCCGAGTGAGGCTACTCGGTTCGGCCAGTCGTCGCGGCGGCTGGCCGGCCGATCCAACATGATCCAATCCTGCGGAGAACACCGCCTCGGCAACGCAGGGGAATAAGCGGATCTTCATCCGGCTCCGTCGCGTCGGGTGCAGGTTTCGCTATTTCCCTGCAGATACGGGTACGCAACATAGGTGAACGTCACTGTGAAACGCATGCGGCCCATACATCTCCTGGTCATCACGCGTCGTTGTCTTTTGTCCTCATGTCAGTAACCGCCGACCACCGGCAAGATTTCGCCGGTAATGTAGCTCGAGCAATGTGGCGAGGCGAGGAACACATACGCGGGTGCGAGCTCTTCCGGCTGTGCAGGCCGTTTCATCGGCGTGTCCGCACCGAATTTCGAGACGTCGTCTGCTTCCTTGTCCGATGGATTGAGCGGTGTCCACACCGGGCCTGGCGCAACGGCGTTCACCCGAATTCCCTTGCCGATAAGGTTGCCCGAAAGCGCGCGCGTAAATGCGTGAATGCCGCCCTTGGTCATCGAATAGTCGACGAGTTGCCTTGAACCTTCGATGCCGGTCACGGAGCCGGTGTTGATTATAGCCGAGCCTGGCTTCATATGCGGCACCACTTCCTGCGCCATATGAAAATAGCCATAGAGATTGGTCTTCAGCGTCGTGTCGAAATGTGCCTCGGTCAGGTCGCTGAAGTCGCTGGAATGTATCTGGAAAGCAGCGTTGTTGACCAGCACATCGATCCGGCCGAATTTCTGCACCGTGACCTCCACCGCGTTGTGGCAGTGTTTGCGTTCGCTGACATCGGCCCTTATCAGAATACAGCGCCGCCCCTCTTTTTCGACGGCCGCCTTGGTCGCTTCGGCGTCCTTGTCTTCGGCCAGATAGACGATCGCGATGTCCGCGCCCTCGCGGGCAAACAGCACGGCCACCGAACGGCCGATTCCGGAATCGCCGCCCGTGATGAGCGCTACCTTGTCGTCGAGTTTTTTCGACCCCAGGTAATAGGGCGCATCGTAGAGAGGAGGGGGCTCGATCGCCCATTCATGCCCCGGCTTGGGCTGATGTTGCTCGGGAAAGGGTGGCTCAGGATATTTGCGGGCGCCGGCTTGCATTGCACGTTGAGCCTTGCCGTTGCCCTTGGCTTTGTCCTTGGCGTCAATGCCGCGTTGGATATGCCGTTGCTTGGCGGCTTCACCTGATGTCTGCGACTTCATCTGCATGTTTGTCTCCTCGGTTTCGAGAAGGAACAACGCACGTCGGACAAAAAGGTTTGCGCAAAAGATCAGGTGGTCAGAAGAGCTCGGCTCTGTTTTTCGGCAAGGCATAAGCGATGACTTCATGCCGAGTGTCACAGCGCTCGCCGCCACCTTATCCCGCGGTATTATCTAGCCGTATTATCTAAGGTCGTGCCGCCTTTCGATTTGATGCGCCGGAGCCCCACAAGGCGCGCCCGAGCAAGTTCCGTCTGCCCTTGCGCGGGACAAGATCGATATCGCTGACAAGCTTTGCGCCGCCCTCGCGCCGCTCCAATGTGATCTTGCGGCTATGGAAGGCTTCCAACTCGGCGCGATGTGCCACACTGATGATGGTGACGTCAGGTAATTCGTGGATGACCATCTCCATCATCTTGTCCTGGCTCTTCTCATCGAGTGCCGACGTTGCTTCATCGAGCACGATGATATCGGGCGTGTGCAGCAGGAGACGCGCGAAGGCGAGCCGCTGCTTTTCGCCGCCCGACAGGATCTGGTCCCATGGCGCGTCCTCCTCGATCCTTTCGGCGAGATAGTTTAGCCCCACCTTGTCGAGGGCAGCGTTGATCTTATCCAGCGTCCAATTGTCTGCGGCAGCGGGATAGGCAACCGCGCGGCGCAGCGTCCCGGAGGGGATGTAGGGGCGTTGCGGCAACATGAACAGGCGCCTGCCGGCACGGAAATTGACGCCGCCGCCACCCCACGGCCACAGGCCTGCCACGGCCCGCACCAGCGTGCTCTTGCCCGAACCGGATTCGCCGGCCACCAGCACCCGCTCGCCCGGTTCGATCGCGACCTCGGTTTCCTTGACCACTGCGGTGCCGTCGTCGAGCGTCACGGAGAGATCGTCCAGGCTCAGTATGGCACCACCTTCGGTTTCACCGCGGCTGATGCGTCCGAGCGCGTCGCTCTGCTCGGCGCGCTCGAGCCCATCGAGCGACATCATCAGCGAGGCGATGCGCCGAGCACAGGCGTTCCAGTCGGCGAGACGGGGATAGTTGTCGACCAGCCACCCGAATGCGCCCTGCACGATGGCAAAGGCAGAGGCAGCCTGCATGACTTGTCCAAGTGTCATCGAGCCTTCGAGAAACTTCGGTGCGCAAAGCAAAATCGGCACGACCGGCGCGAACAGGCTCGATCCCTGCGACACCGCCGCCGTGCGCATGTGCTGGCCGGTCAGCAGCGCCCATTGCCTCAGCACATGGCCGAAATTCCTGTCGATGCCGCTACGCTCCTCCTCCTCGCCGCCGAGCAAGGCGATGCTCTCGCCGTTTTCGCGCACGCGAGTCAGCGTGTAGCGCAGTTCGGCCTCCGCCTGGTTCTTCCGCTCGGACAGCTGGACGAAGTTGCGGCCGATGACCACCATCGAGGTGGAGGTGATGGCGGCATAGATCATTGCGGTGATCACCAGGAAGCCGGGGATGGTGATGCTCTCGCCGCCGATCGGCAGGGTGAGCGCGCCGCCGATGGTCCACAGCACGACGATAAAGGTCGAGGCCGACAGGAACGCGTTGAGGACGCCGGCGGTGAAATCGACCGGGGATTCGGTGGCGATGCGCAGATCCTCGGTCATGCGGGCCTCTGGGTTCTGGTGGTCGCCGCTGACGAGGTTCAACTGGTAGTATCGGCCGTTGGCCAGCCAGCGCGCGATGACCGCGGTGGTTAGCCAGGAACGCCAACGGCGCTGGATCGTCATGCGCAGGTAGACCTGCGCGACGACAAGGCTCCCGCTTCCGAGCACGAGCGGCACGAAAACAGCGCTTAGAACATAAACGGTGTGGGCATCACGCTGCTCGAGGGCGTCGAAAATCGCGCGGTTCCAGCGATTGATCCCATACTGGAAGCCGACGTTGACGCATATCAATATCAACAGTCCGATCGTGAACGGCAAGGCGAGCCGATCGCCGCTTCGGCCCCAGTAGCCGCGCGCGCTGATCCAGAAGCGCCGCAGCAAATATCGCTTGCGCGCCTGCTCCGCCTCTTCGGGCGTCAGTTCTGGACTGGGTTCGACAGCCTCTGGCGGCGGTGCGGACTGGCCGTTGACCTCGGGCGCGGCCTGGCCGTCGGGCTCGGGCACGGCTTCGACCGCCGAGGCCTTTTCCGGGCGCGACTTTTCAGCACCGCGCGGTTTGGCACCCTCGACCGATTTCCGCTTGAATTTGGCCCCGGACATAACCGCGATAACGGGCCAAAAATTAAAAGGTTTCATGATGTCCGTCGACATGCCAGCTATCGCCGGCATCAAGGGCCGACAGCCTTGCGTGTGGTTGTTCTCCACGATCTCCCATCTGTGAACCGAGCGCAGCTTGTCGAATGTCCATGCAGGGCAGGGATGTGCTGCCCTGCATGGAACTCAAGCGGCCATCAGATCATCGCGGACGCGGAACTCCTTCCGGCAAATCGCGCCGTTCAGATTCTCACGATCGGCGAAGGTTCATGTCTCTAGGATTGCGGGGCGCCTTGCCGAACAGGAATGAAATCCGCAACGAACTCGGCACAAAGCGCAGATCCTTCACAAGCCGATCCTGCACCGTCTGATTTGTCCGCTCAACGCCACCCTTGAACTGCGGGTGTGACGCAGGTGATCAAACCTGAGATGATTTCGCCCCCAGAACGGGCACTCAGCCGGCAGTAGCGATCTTCTGGACTGCTTCAGACGCTGCGGCTCATCTTGCGACAAGGTGACCAGAGGGCACCCCGTCGCGCCATACTCTGCGAAGGCGCCAGCCACAACAGAAAGTCGCATAAGATAGATTATGGAACTTAGACATTGAGGTAGGGCTGGAAATTGCTCGGTGTTTTTCATACGCTTGACGCGCAGCCGCTATCGCTGGCACCGACTCTGAAGAGCCATTCCTATCGCGCTGAGTCGTAAGGGATTTCGATCACCATTCCATCATAGGCCGGCTCGACATTGGCTGGGGTCTCAGCCATGACCGCGGCGTAGTCGAGCGGCACATGCATATGCGTCAGCACGGCGTGTCTTGGTGCCAGCCGCTCGATCCATTCAAGCGCCTCGCCAAGTGAGAAATGGCTTGGGTGCGTCCGGTACTGCAGCGCATCGATGATCAGCACGTCGAGGTCGCGCAGCCGTTTGGCTGTGGCCTCCGGAAAGCCGCTGATATCAGGGCAATAAGCGAGCGCGCCGACGCGAAAGCCGAGCGATATGATGTCGCCATGGATCTGCGGCAACGGCTCGAGGGTGAGGGCACCCCCCTCTCCTTCGATGACCAATGCCCTGGCGTGATCGATGAGATGCGGCTTGACGATCGGCGGATAGGAACTGCCCTGGGGCGTCTCGAAGCAGTAGCTAAACGCCTCCCGCAGCCGAAGCATTGTTGTGCTGTCGGCGTGGATATCGATCAATTGACGCTGATCGAGCACGAAGCCACGCAGGTCGTCGATACCGTGAATGTGGTCGGCATGCGGGTGCGTATAGACGACCGCATCGATGCGCCTGACGCCGGCCAGCAGCATCTGCTGGCGGAAATCCGGCCCGGTGTCGATAACGACGGTTGTGCGGCTGCCGTTGGCCGCGATCCGCTCGACCAGTGCGGCGGTGCGCATGCGCCGGTTCTTCGGATTGTCCGGATCGCAATTGCCCCAGTCGCCGGTGATGCGCGGCGTGCCTGGCGACGAGCCGCAGCCGAGAATAGTGAGGCGCAGCCGGTCGGTCATCGTTCAGGTGCTTTGCTCGGCCAAGCACTTTGCTCGGGAGGTCGCGGCATCTTGCCGAACAGGCGGAAGAAATTGCTCGTTGTCAGCGCGGCGATTTCGGCCTCGCTGACGCCGATCGTTTCGGCCAGCACCTTGGCGGTATGGGCGACATAGGCCGGCTCGTTGCGCTTACCGCGAAACGGCACAGGCGCCAGATAGGGCGCGTCGGTTTCGACCAGCAGCCGGTCATGCGGCACATCGGCGGCAATGGCGCGCAACTCACCCGAATTCTTGAAGGTCAGGATGCCTGAGAACGACACGTAACCACCGAGCGCAACACCGATTTCAGCAAGCTGGCGCCCCGAGGAAAAGCAATGCAGGATGAAGGGGAACGCGCCCTTCCCTGTTTCGTCTTCGAGGATGGCTGACATGTCTTCATCGGCATCGCGAGAATGGATGACCAGCGGCAATCCTGTTTCACGCGCCGCGGCGATGTGATTGCGAAAGCCCTGTGCCTGCGCATCGCGCGGCGCCTTGTCGTAGAAATAGTCGAGCCCGGCCTCGCCGATCGCCACCACTTTTGGATGAGCGGCCAGCCGTACGAGCTCGACCGACGTCACGTCCAATTCTTCCGCGACATTGTGCGGATGGGTGCCGACCGAACAGTAGACATCATCGAAAGTTTCGGCGATTTCAATGACTTGCTGGAATCGCTTCACACGGGTCGAGATCGTCACCATTCGGCCGATCCCGGCCGCCTTGGCGCGCGCGACAATGGCCTCCCGCTCCTCGGCGAAATCCGGAAAATCCAGATGGCAATGGCTGTCGACGAGCATCAGATGTTCGCGTCCGGCTGTTCGACATAACGCGGAAACACGCCTTCCGGCGGGGGCAATGCGGTGCCAGGCACCAGCGCATGATCCGCGTGGACATGTGCGAAATCGCGGCGCTCCGCCGGCACTGCCAGCAGGTCGAGCAGCTTGTTGGCCGATCCCGGGACGAAGGGCTGACACAGCAGTGCCACGCGACGCACGACCTCGGCGGTCGCCCACAGCACGGTTTCCATGCGCGCCGGATTGGTTTTCTTCAACGCCCACGGTGCCTCGCCGGCGAAGTATCGGTCGGCCTCCGCCACCACCCCGAAGATCGACACCAGCGCCAGATGGATAGCCTGCTCGGCCATCGCCTTGCGCGCGCTGTCCAGGGCGGCGACGGTCCGATCCAGGATCGCGCTATCGGCATCCGTAAGGTCGCCGCGCTGCGGCACCACGCCGTCGCAGTTCTTGGCGATCATCGACAGCGAGCGCTGCGCCAGATTACCGAGGCCGTTGGCAAGGTCGGCGTTTGTGCGATTGACGATCGCGTCATGGCTGTAGCTGCCATCCTGGCCGAACGGCACCTCGCGCAGGAAGAAGTAGCGCACCTGGTCGAGACCATAGTGCTCGACCATTGCGAATGGATCGACGACGTTGCCAACCGATTTCGACATTTTCTCGCCGCGGTTGAACAGGAAGCCATGCGCGAAAACGCGGCTTGGCAACTCGATGCCGGCCGACATCAGAAAGGCCGGCCAGTAGACCGCATGGAAGCGGACAATGTCCTTGCCGATGATATGCGTGGCCGGCCAATACTGCCATTTCCCGGCCTTTGTGTCGGGATAGCCGGCGGCGGTGATGTAATTGGTCAAGGCGTCCACCCAGACATACATCACATGCTTGTCGTCGCCTGGCACTGGCACGCCCCATTTGAAGGTCGTACGGGAGATCGACAGATCCTTCAGCCCGGACTTGACGAAGCTCAGCACCTCGTTGCGGCGTTCGGTCGGCCCGACGAAATCAGGCTGGCTGTCATAAAGGGCCAGCAATTTGTCCTGATAGGCAGAAAGCCGGAAGAAGTAGCTCTCTTCCTCATTCCATTCGACGGGCGAGCCAAGCGGTTCGCGCCGCACGCCATCCTCGCCGAGCGTCGTCTCACCCTCGTCGAAATAGGCTTCCTGGCGAACCGAATACCAGCCGCTATAGCGGTCGAGATAGATGTCGCCATTAGCGGCCATCGCTTTCCAGATTGCCTGGCACGATTCATAGTGCCGCGGCTCTGTCGTGCGAATGTACTCGTCATTCGAGCCGCCCATAGCCTCGGTCATCTCGCGGAAAATAGCCGAATTGCGGTCGGCGAGCGCCAGAGGGGTGATGCCTTCCTTGTCGGCGGTTTGCTGCATCTTGAGGCCATGTTCGTCTGTGCCGGTCAGGAAAAAGACATCCTTGCCGTCCAGGCGCTGGAAGCGAGCCAGTGCGTCGGTTGCAATGACCGTATAGGCATGACCGATATGAGGCTTGCCGTTCGGGTAAAAGATCGGGGTTGTGATATAGAATTTGTCGCGTGACATGAATGAACCGTCATGAATGTCTGAAAGGAAAGGCGTGGCGGTGGATATCGCATCGGGAGGGCGATTGCCATCCCGCTGCCAACGCATGCCGTCCAAAAGTGGCCCCGGTTCTAGGGGCAACGGCATGCATCAAAAGGCCGTCACATTCGCATTGCAGAATTCAGGCGGTCGATCATGGTCAAGGCGTGCTGCTTCTTGTCGAGATTGTAGGTGTCGGTCTCAGATATAGCGTCCAGCGCCTCATGCCAAGTGTCCGACAGGGTTTTGGCCCGTGCCAGGTCGCCCGCCAGCGCCGCCTGGCTTGCCGCGTCCGACAACAGATCCAGCGCCCGGCGGTTGAAGATATCGAACTGGATCGTCTGGTCGCGGCCGGCGACGGCTTCGGCAAGGCGGAACGCGCCGCCGACATCGCTCTTTCTTCCGGTGACCAGAGCGTCGAGCGTGGAAGCGATCTCCAGCCCGCCATACTGCGTCAACAGGATGGCATTGCGCGCGCTACCCCCTGCCCGGCCCACCAAAGCCGCCCGCGCCGCCGGATCGTCAGGCGGCAATGGCTCAGTCGTTTCCAGCACCGCCATCAGGTCGTCGGCGTCGAGTGGCGTCAATCGCACCACCTGACAGCGCGACCGGATCGTCGGCAGCAGGCTGCCCGGAGCATGGACGATCAGGATGAACAGCGTTCGTGCCGGCGGCTCTTCAAGGTTTTTCAGCAAGGCATTGGCGGCATTGGTGTTCATGTCATCGGCCGGGTCGACGATGACGACCCTGTAGCTGCCGTCATGCGAGGTCAGCGACAGGAAGCGGCTGACCTTGCGGATTTCATCGACGGTGACGACTGTCTTGAAACTCTTGGTCTTGTCGTTAAGCGGCCGGGTCAGATGCAGGACGGAAGGATGCGCCCCGGTGGCGATCTGGCGAAACAGCGACGACGCCGGATCGGGCGTGGCAAGGCTTTCCGGCGCCAGCGCGAAATCAGGGTGCTTCAGGAGATGATGTGCGAGATGGAAGGCAAGCGTCGCCTTGCCGATGCCGATCGGTCCGGAGAAGATCAGCGCATGCGGCAGCTTTCCCGCGCGATAGGCGGCGGTGAGCATATCGGCGGCCTGCCGGTGTCCGACCAAGCGTGGCGTTTCGGATGGTTCGGGCACGCCGTCCAGTGTGTCGTGCTGCTCCGGCGCGATACGTTCGAAGATCATGCTGGCGTCGCCCGCATGTTGCGCGCCGGCGTTCTTGACGCCAGCGCCGCGAACACAGCAGCGGTGACGACATTCTCAACCGCATCCGGCTCGGCGGCCGCGTCGATCACGATACAGCGCTCCGGCTCGGCCGCGGCGATCGCCAGGAACGCTTCGCGGCGGGCCTGATGGATCGCCAGCGTCTCTTTTTCGAAGCGGTCGGCATCTGCGTCGGCGCCGCGCCGCAGTGTTGCGCGTCTCAGGCCTTCGGCCGGATCGATGTCGAAGATCAGCGTCAGGTCGGGCATCATGCCATTGATGGCAACCTGCTCCAGCGCATTCATGAACGCCGGATCGATGCCGCCGGTGACGCCCTGGTAGACGCGGGAGGAATCCAGGAAGCGGTCGCAAAGCACGATGGAGCCACGCTCGACCGCCGGTCGGATGACCTGTTCGACATGGTCGGACCGCGCCGCCGCAAAAAGCAGCGCTTCCATCTTCGGCCCAAACGGTTCGGCGGCCCCCGAAAGCAGCACGTGCCTGACCGCTTCGGCACCCGGCGAGCCGCCTGGCTCTCGGGTAAGGAGGACATCGTATTTCTTGGCGCGCATCTTCCTGGCCAGCCGCTCGATCTGCGTCGACTTGCCTGCCCCTTCGCCGCCTTCGAAGGTGATGAAAAATCCGCGTGCCAACCGAGAGGCCTTCTTGTCCATGCTTGAATGGGCTTGTAGCGCTCTAGATAGTCCGCGTTCGACGAAACGTCCATGCCGTCGATTTTTTGCGTTTGTGCATGTCGTTCCCCCAAAAACCGGGGCCACTTTTGAGCGACATGCATTTAGCGCAGCCAGCCGACCGCCAGCTCCTTGACGGCATCGAGCGCGCGCTGCGGCAGCGTACCGACGCCGATCGATTCGGCGGCGAAAAGCGGTGTCTCCTGACTGAGCGTATCGCCGATCCAGACGCGCAACGCCCCCACCGGCTGCCCCTCTTCCACGGGTGCTGCGACCGGGCCGTTGTAGACGATCCTGGCCGTCAGCTTGTCGCGGTTGGTGATCGGCAGGAAGATGTCGATCGGGCCCTTGGCCTTCAGCATCAGCCCCGATTTGGCGCCACCGAAAACCTGGGCTTCTCCAACGATCTCATCCTTTGCGAAGATTTCGGTCTTCTCGAAGGAGCGAACGCCCCAGTCGAGCAACTTTCGCGCCTCCTCGGCCCGCTCCTTGTCGCTGGCCAGCCCGCTCATAGCAGCGAACACCCGAGTGCCGTTATGGCTGACTGAACCGACGATGCCGAAGCCTGACGTCTCGCTGGCGCCGACCGCCAGGCCGTCGGCGCCGATATCCATCGCCAGCAGTGGATTGCGGTTCCTCTGTGAGATCTTGTTCCAGGTGAAATCCTTCTGGCCATAGTAGCGATAGAAATTCGGATAATCGCGCCACAGGTGCACGGCCAGCTGCGCCAGTTCACGCACAGTCGTCTGCTGACCATCCGCCGGCAGGCCGGTCGAGTTGACGAAAGTCGATGTCTTGAGGCCGATCTGGCGGGCGCGCTCGGTCATCTGCGCGGCAAAACTGTCCTCGGACCCGGACATGCCTTCGGCGATGACGATGCAGCCATCATTAGCCGCCTGCACGACCACGCCCTGAATCAGGTCCTCGAGCCGGACCGCCGACTTGAGCTTGGCGAACATCGTCGATGTTCCCGAAGGCGCGCCACCCTTGCGCCAGGCGTTCTCGCTGACCACGAACGTATCGTCGAGCTTCAGGCGGCCCGACTTGATGGCGTTGAACACCACTTCCATGGTCATCAGCTTGGCCATCGAGGCCGGTGGTATCAGCTTGTCGGCATCCTTCGAAAACAGCACCGTCCCGGTCTCGGCATCGATCATGAAGACCTGCGTGGCCTTGGTCTCGAACAGCTGCGCACGCACTGGAGCCTGCGAAAACAGCAGCAGGCCAAAAACCAGAAGCCCGGCGAGAGGCTGGAGCAAGCGCAATTGCATGATGTTCGACCCATTGGCCGGCCCGGCCGGCAAGCCCGCAAAAACTATCAGGCTTTTTGCGGGGCGGATCAACCGCACAGCGGAAATCCGGCTGGCTTCAGCTCAGTTGCGCACAGCCAGCGCATCCGGCGCGCCATGCGACCATGCTGCCTGCAGCAAATCATCCAGATTGCTGTGGCCGTCTGGATAGAGATTGACCGAATACCAATCCTCGCCATCGAGTTCCGAGCGCTGGATCTCGATCTTGCCGAATGCGGCAAGCTGAGCGGCAATGCGCTTGGCCTCCGCTACGTCCTCGAACGAACCGGCAGCGACGTAGTCGGTAGCCGAACCCTGCGGCTGTCGCTTCCATGACTGAAGGACATCGGCCGGCGACATACCATCGCCACCCAGTGCGGCGAACGCATTGGAGGCGCGTTCGACCCTCTCGTCCGCATAGGACAGCGAGGCCACGGCAAACGGAGATTGCCGCGGCAAATTGATTTCCGGGCGCTCCGGCACGATCGGGCCGAATTCGGGCAGCGTCAGATCGACGTAATCCGGCGCCTGCGCCGACATGTCCGGCTGGGCGACACCGGAATCGGTCAACTGACCCGGAAACGGCACCGCAGCAGCGCCGGCAGGCAGACTTGGCGACGGTCCGTTCATGGCCACCATGACGCCGCCCGGCAATCCATCCGACGGATCCGGCGCCCTGTTGCCCGGGTGGTAGGAGGCCATCAGATACTGGTCGTCATCGCCGTCGAGCGGTGCACGGCCGACATATTCGACCTTCACTTGAGCGGTGCCGATGTTGGCATAGTCAAGCATCTGGGCTGCGCGCTCCGACACATCGATGATGCGGCCTTCGTGATACGGGCCGCGATCGTTGACGCGAACGATGACCGAACTGCCGGTCGCGAGATTGGTGACGCGCGCATAGCTTGGCAGCGGCATGGTCGGATGCGCCGCCGTCAGGTGGGTCATGTCGTAGACTTCGCCGTTGGCGGTAAGCCGGCCGTGGAAGGCGTCGCCATACCAGGAGGCCAGGCCGACCTTGGCGTAGCGCTTGTCTTCCCGGGGATAATACCACTTGCCGCGAACCTGATAGGGTTTGCCAAGCTGATCACGGCCGCCGCCGCGTTGCATGCGACCGTTCTTGGAGAACACGCGCGGGCTTGCCTTCACGCCATATTCGGATTCGGAAAAATATTCCTTGGAGCGGGTCTTCTTGTAGACCATCGCTTTCGGCTCAGGCTGCGACGCGCACGCCGCCAGCAAGGCGGCCGAAACGGTAAACAACGCAACTGTGGCAGCGCGACGAAGGCGCGTGTGCGTCACAGCCTGCATTTCCTGATGTCCCCTTCAGTCTCGACCTAGGACGCCGCGTTCAAGCATCAGAGGATGCCAAAACACGTACTCGACGAATATAAAAGACGCCTTGAACCCCGATCCCTTGTGCGCAGGAATTGTTTATCACGATATTAACCGATTGTGGCCAGAACCGGGCAAGAATGTGGCGCCGCCGCCATGCCGAGCACCCCGAAAAGTAACGGCTTTGCGTCGCTGCCTACGCAGCCCACATTGTCGACGCAATGAATGGCGAAGGCGCCGGCCTCATGGTTCGGAAGTCGCTCAAAGTGACCACCTCCTTGCTCGACGGCGAGGCCGGCGTCATCGACAACAACAAGATGTAGCCGGGGCGGAGTTATATCGTTTTACACAACCCCTAATTGCTAGCTCGCGGGACACACCGGCTGTTAATTTAGCCTCAGGGCGAGGAGGGAAAGGTAGCGAACCGGGAGGATATAGCGCATGAATTACGATTTCGGCATCCATCGATCTGAAGAGGATCAGCCTTACGAAGTTACCTCTTTCGCCAAAAAACATGGCTTGACGTTACGCGCTGCGGACGCCGTTCTTTTCGCCAAGGGCCCATCACGAACGGCCTGCGATGCGGCAGCATTGGCTTTCCTCTGTGCAGTCGCCGCACAAGCCAAGAAACAATCGACGCGCTAGCCTTCCGCGACCACGACTCGGCTCGATTTGTTTGGCCGGCGCTATCTCCAACCTGAGTAGGTTGCCGGCCATTATCGCCTTGCTGAAGTTGCAAGCCGCTCGCTTTCCGGAAAGTGGCTTGTGGCTATCTGCGGCGCGCGACCCTCGCGGCCGTAACAAGTCCAGGCCGCATCGACGAGACCGCTTAAGCGAAGGCCCGCCGCCTCATTTGCGAAGCGACGGGCCCTTCCCCACCCACAATCGCCTCCACGCAATTGCGGTGCCAAATTGATTGACCCATTATGGGTCACTAACCGCACCTGTGCTCGCCTCCCTTCCGCGATCACACCATAGGCTAACGTGATCTCGCAGTTCACAATACGACTACAAGCGGTCGATTCCTTAGGGATGTAGCCACTCCAAAAGCCCGCCGCAGGTCGCTCCCGTGGCGGGCTTTTCATCGATTAGGGTTTCGGGCCGGATTGCGGGCTTCCCATTGGATCGCCTATTGGGGCGGCCCCCTTAGCGCTTCTTCGGCTTCGGCGTAATTTCTTGAACTCGCACCTTGTCGCCGATCTCCTTGGCCATCGCCAGGGCTTTGGCCTTGTCCTTGGTGGTCAGCACGGTCCGCCAATGCGGCTTCTCGAACACGCTGACAACGTAGGTTGTTACCGGCGTGTCTTTCATCTTATGCCCTCCCCGGAACCCGCACCACTTGGGAGCCGATCGGACGTTGCGCATCCCGATCTTCAGCAGTGATGGGCCGAGCATCGCCTGCCGCAAGCACAACCGTTAGAGATCGCTAATGTTCCGTTAAGCCGTTTTGGTTGGTCGAATGTCGGCTTCCAGTCCTGATTGCCCACCCTCTGTTGGCCTTCAGGAATGCATGTGAAGAACACCGGCCGGCCCGCGGCCTTACACGCCGAGCAGCCGAAGAGCCCGACCAGATCCCAATGCATGGAACCGTGATCCAGGCCAAGCCGATCGATCAGCGCCGGGACGTCCCCGTGGCGGTCACGCAATCCGTCGGTCACGCTCAATATTTATGATTTATGCGCCCATGATGCCCGGGCAGTTGGAAGGCACCGCAGCGGTGGTTGACGCAGCCCTCAATGCCGCACTACAGGAATGAAGTACGAACCAGTCGGCAAACGCCTTCGGTGCCAATCCGGTGCCAAACAGGTCAAAACCGGCCGGACGAGCAAGCCTAAGTGATGAAAAGTCACGATGGAGGAATGGCCGAGCGGTTTAAGGCACCGGTCTTGAAAACCGGCGTGGGTGCAAGCTCACCGTGGGTTCGAATCCCACTTCCTCCGCCACAAATCGAAGAAATCGTAATAACATCAATAGTTTGATAATTCCTGCTTCAGCGCCTCGCTCACGATTCGCGCTGGCGGCGCCTCTGCGCGAACACAGAACCTTTAACCTTTGGAAAGGGGAGATGTGGTTCTTGTCAGAGGCGCAGGCGGCGCGCCGGGGCGAATGCATGGATATCTTTGGCATCAAGGCACTGTTGATCTGCGGGCTGATCTTCATTCCGTTCGAGAATCTGTTTGCCGAGCGGCCGCAGAAGGTTTTCCGCAAGGGCCTGATCGTCGATCTGATCTACATGCTGTTCAACGGCTTCTTCATAAAGATGGCCATGGCCATGATGGCGGCCGGTGTCCTCGGCTTCGCTGCGATCCTTGTCCCGCAATCGATAACCCAGGCCGTCAGTGGCCAGCCCGTCTGGCTGCAGGTTGCGGAAATCATCCTGATCACCGATATCGGCGTCTATTGGGCACATAGGGCTTTCCATAAAATCCCCGCGCTTTGGAAATTCCATGCAATTCACCACGGCATAGAGGAACTGGACTGGCTTGGGGCTTTCCACAATCACCCGGTCGACATCATTGTCACCAAGGCGATATCGCTGACGCCGGTCTATTTCCTTGGGTTCTCCGATGCCTCGATCGCCGTCTTTTCGATGATCTACTTCGGCCACACAATGCTTGTTCATTCAAACGTGCGGATTCCTTTCGGCCCCTTGAAGTGGCTGATCGCCAGCCCGCAATTCCATCGCTGGCACCATGCCAACCAGCGCGAAGCCTATGATAAGAACTTCGCCGGGCAGCTGCCTCTCCTCGACGTCATGTTCGGCACCTATAATGCCACCGGAGACAAGGTGCCGGAGAAGTACGGCGTCGATGATCCAATCCCCTCCACCTATATCGGTCAGACCGGCTATCCATTCCTTCCCCGCAGGAAGCTGTCGAACCGACCAGCGCCGCGCACCGAGGCCTGACATCGACGGGTTGTCACGTCAGGGCGCTTGTCAACTCGGGAAGCACAGGTAAAACTCGGGAGAGCGCAATGCCGCGCCAGCGGCTATTGCGGGTTTTTCCCGTTTGCCTTGAGACCTTTCAGCATGGAATACCACGACGGCGACCTTCAGAAATTCGAAGCGTGTGGCGCTGCCCCTCTTCCGGCCGCAAGTAACGAAGGCCAGGTGGAGCACGAAGGTGCGGAAATCTGGTACGCGACTTATGGGACTGGCTCTTCCGTGATTTTGTTGCATGGCGGCCTCGGCCACAGCGGCAATTGGGGATTCCAGGTTCCGGCATTGGTCGGGGCTGGCCACCGCGTCGTGGTGATCGACAGCCGGGGCCACGGGCGCAGCACGCGCGATGAGCGGCCGTACAAATACGAACTGATGGCCTCCGACGTTCTGGCCGTGATGGACCGTCTGGAGCTGAAGAAGGCGGCTGTGGTGGGCTGGAGCGACGGCGCATGCGTCGCTTTGATCCTTGGCATGACGGCCGCGGATCGCATCGCGAGTGTATTCTTCTTCGGCTGCAACATGGATCCCAGCGGCACGAAGGAAATCGAGCCAAGCCCGGTTCTCGACCGGTGTTTCGCCCGGCACGTCAAGGACTATGCCGCATTGTCGACTACGCCGGACCGGTTCGCTGCATTTGTTGATGCCGTTGGCCTGATGATGAAGACCGAACCCAACTATTCCGCGGCCGACCTGGCACAAATACGCGTGCCTGTGGCGATCGTTCAAAGCGAGCATGACGAGTTCATCAAACACGAGCACGCCGATTATCTCGCCCGGTGCATCCCGGCGTCCGAGCTGATCATTCTGTCCGGCGTAAGCCATTTTGCCCCGTTGCAGCGGCCTGAGCAATTCAACAGCGTTCTGCTGGCTTTCCTCGAAAAAGTTCATTCTTGAGGACGCAGGAAGCTGCATTTCCAACCCGGGCGCTGCCGACGTGGCGTTCGACGGTCGCGCTCGCGGGAGGCTTTTCGCGTCGAATCGGCTAAACCTTCGCGGCATGAACGAGATGTCACTCTATGCGCCGGTGAAGCGGTTCCTCGAAAGCCTCGACTTTGTCGTCAAAGGCGAGATCGGCGGCTGCGACATCGTCGCACTGCGCGAGGGTGAGCCGCCCGTCGTCGTCATCTGCGAACTGAAACTGCAGTTCAATCTCGAGCTGGTGCTGCAAGGTGTCGATCGTGCTGCGGCCTGCGACGAGGTCTGGCTGGCCGCGCGCATGTCGGCCCGGGGCAAGGGCCGCGAAAGCGATGCACGGTTTCGCAATCTCTGCCGCCGCCTTGGCTTCGGTTTGCTTGGCGTGACCGCGACCGACCGCGTTGAAGTGCTTCTCAGTCCGATCGCGCAGGCGCCGCGCAAGAATGCGCGCCGGCGCTCCCGCCTGGTCGACGAGCACCAGCGCCGTCGCGGCGATCCCGTTGCGGGAGGGGGATCGCGCAATCCGATCATGACGGCCTACCGGCAAAGCGCCCTCGCCTGCGCTGCCGCCATGGTGGACGGACCCAAGCGGCCGCGCGAACTGAAGGTGCTGACGCCGATCGCGCCGAAAATCCTGCAGGACAATGTCTACGGCTGGTTCGCGCGCGTCGACCGCGGCCTCTACGATCTCACGGATGCCGGCCGTGCTTCGCTGGTCCGCTGGCCACAGGCGTCGCACGATGAATCCCGACACGCAATTTTGAACGCATCGACCATTTGATTGATCATGCCTGCGGGGTCCGAGGCGGTCCCCTTGGTTGATTCCTCCGACAAAATGTGGTGCTTGTCCCGCCCATGAAGAAGCTCTGCATGACCGCCTTGGCGTCTGTGGCATTGAGTTTTCCGGCCAGCGCAATGGACAGTGCATTGCGCGCAGGCCTGATGAAACTCGATCCCCAAACCCGTCTTGAACAGCGTTGTGACGCCGAAGTGCTCGACCGGATCACCCACGATGACCGCAAGTTCAAAGCCGATCGCGTCGTCGCCTACGCCTTCGCGACGCCCGAGATGGACGTGGATGCCATCAAAAGCCCGGGCGCAGCGTTTCGCAGCAACGGGCAATGGTACCGGCTGAAATTCAAGTGCGAGACGGCGCCCGATCATATGGAAGTTTTGCAGCTGCGCTACCGGATCGGCGACGAGATCCCGGAAGCCGATTGGGCCAAATATAATCTCTACGATTGATCTGTGATCGGCCATGGTTTTGCCCAGCTATCGACGAGTGCCGCGGAGCCTCTGATCAGATTTGACGTAACGATGCTTCGGTGATGTCGCCACGGGCGATCCCTTGACGCCAAGGGACCGCCAAGTTAGGCCCTCTGGATAATCGAGGACCACTCGGCAAATCAGCAAGGGCTTCCGGTCGATGGATATTTTCAGCGCTGCCAGCCTGACGGCCCTGCTCCAGGTCATAGCCATCGACCTCGTGCTTGCCGGCGACAATGCGATCGTCATCGGCCTCGCCGCAGCCGGCCTGCCGGCCGAACAACGCAAGAATGCGATCCTCATCGGTGTGCTGGCGGCAACCGTGCTGCGCATCGGTTTTGCCGCGGTTACCGTCAAACTGCTGGCGATCGTGGGCCTGCTGCTGGCCGGCGGTATCCTGCTGCTGTGGGTCTGCTGGAAGATGTACCGCGAGCTGCGCACATCCCAAGCCGATGAGCTGGAAGCGACCGAGGCGCTGTCGAACCTCGATCTCAACAGCGACAAGGCGGTGGCCGGAAAGGCGAAGCGCAAGACGCTCGGCCAGGCAGCCTTGCAGATTGTCGTCGCCGACGTGTCGATGTCGCTCGACAATGTGCTGGCGGTCGCGGGTGCTGCGCGCGACCATTTCCCTGTGCTGGTCATAGGTCTCGTGCTGTCGATCGCGCTGATGGGCCTCGCCGCGACTTTCATTGCCAAGCTGCTGCATCGCCACCGCTGGATCGCCTATGTCGGCCTGTTGATCATCCTCTATGTGGCGGTGGACATGGTCTATCGCGGGGCGGTGGAAGTCTGGCCGCATATAAACGGCGCGGTCAGCTGAGGCGGCTGTCCGCCGCGTCTTCGACCGAAAGCTCCGCAGTGCAATCGCCGTGCGTTTTGCCGCATCGCAGGCGTGCCCATACCATTGCCGTAATAAGTGTGGTACTGCGCCGGCAATCCTGAAAGCCCGGAAAACCTATATGTCCGCTCCCCGCGTGAGTTTTGTCAGTCTTGGATGCCCGAAGGCGCTGGTGGATTCGGAGCGTATCATCACGCGCTTGCGCGCCGAAGGCTACGAGATCGCACGCAAGCATGACGGTGCCGACCTTGTCGTCGTCAACACCTGCGGGTTTCTCGATTCCGCCCGAGACGAGTCGCTCAATGCCATTGGCTCAGCGCTTTCGGAAAACGGCAGGGTCATCGTCACCGGCTGCCTCGGTGCCGAGCCCGACGTCATTCGGGAGAAGCACCCCAATGTGCTGGCGATAACCGGACCGCAGGCCTATGAGAGCGTCATGGCCGCCGTGCATGAGGCCTCGCCGCCTTCGCACGACCCCTACATCGATCTCTTGCCGCCGCAAGGCGTCAAGCTGACACCGCGCCACTACGCCTATCTCAAGATTTCCGAAGGCTGCAACAACCGCTGCACCTTCTGCATCATTCCCGCGCTGCGTGGCGACCTCGTCTCGCGGCCAGCGGCCGATGTGCTGCGCGAAGCCGAGAAACTGGCCAAGGCCGGCGTCAAGGAACTCCTGGTCATCTCACAGGACACCAGCGCCTACGGCATCGACATCAAGTACCAAACCAGCATGTTCGGCGACCGCGAAGTGCGCGCTAAATTCCTCGACCTTTCCGAGGAGCTGGGCAAGCTCGGCATCTGGGTGCGCATGCACTATGTCTACCCCTACCCGCATGTCGCCGACGTCATCCCGCTGATGGCCGATGGCAAGATCCTGCCTTATCTCGATATTCCGTTCCAGCACGCTTCGCCGCAGGTGCTGAAGAACATGCGCCGGCCGGCACATGGCGAAAAGACGCTGGAGCGCATCCGCGGCTGGCGCGAGATCTGCCCCGATCTCGCCATCCGCTCGACCTTCATCGTCGGCTTCCCCGGCGAGACCGACGACGATTTCGAGATGCTGCTCGACTGGCTCGACGAGGCCAAGATCGATCGCGCCGGCTGCTTCAAATACGAGCCGGTCCGGGGCGCCCGCTCCAACGAGCTCGGCCTCGAACAGGTCCCGCAGGAAATCAAGGAGGCGCGCTGGCACCGCTTCATGCAGCGCCAGCAGAAGATTTCAGCGACGCAGCTTGCCAAAAAGGTCGGCAAGCGCTTACCGGTGCTGATCGACGAGGCGCACGGCACATCGGCAAAGGGCCGCACCAAATACGACGCGCCCGAGATCGACGGCTCCGTGCACATCCAGTCGCGCCGTCCACTGCGTCAAGGTGACATCGTCACCGTCAAGATCGACCGCGCCGATGCTTATGATCTCTATGGCTCGGCGGTTTGACGGGCGCTATTTACTACATCCTGCGATAGTTAGGGCCCTTAACCCGTTCAACCGCGATCCGCAGTAGGGTTTCCGCACCATAAATTAAATACGGAAACGCGGATGGACGCCAAACCTGCGGGGCAGGATCATATCGCGACGCTGGACCTGCTCAGGCTGGCGGCAGCACTTGCTGTCGTGCTCTTTCACTATTTCTTTCGCGGCGCGGCCGCCGAAGGCTTTCTTGCCGAGGGTTATCCGCTTGCAGCGCAGTTCGCCCTCTACGGCTATCTCGGCGTCAATCTGTTCTTTCTGATCAGCGGTTTCGTCATTGCCTGGTCGGCGGAAAACCGCAGATGGGGCGAGTTTGCGGTCGCACGTTTCGTTCGCCTCTATCCGGGCTTCCTGCTCTGCATGACGCTCACCTTCACGATGGTCATCCTTGCCGGCACACCACTGATTCCAGCCTCTTTCAGTCAGTATGCCGCCAATCTGTCGATGTTCGCACCGGCCTTCGGCCAACCCTTCATGGACGGCGTCTATTGGTCGATCGTGGTTGAGTTGGTTTTCTACGGTTGGGTGACGCTGGCGCTTTTCACCGGGCTCTTCCAGAAACGCAAGCTGGAGCTGATTTTCGTCTGGCTGTCGGTGTCGGCGTTGAACGAGTTTTTCGTAGGCAGCGGCGCGGCAAGGCTGATGTTCATCACCGAGTTCGGACCGTTCTTCGCCGCTGGCGTGGTGTTCCACCACATCCACGCACACGGCCGCTCACTACCGGCTTTGCTGCTGCTTGCCGCGTCGTTCCTGATCTCCTGCGGCACACTGTCGGTGACGCAGCGCTGGATGCAGGGCCACTACGGCATCGCAGTTTCATCGGCCAATCTCGTCGTCACCAATGTCGTCATGCACGCGGCCTTGATCGGCGCGGTGCTGTTGCGCAACCGTGTCAGGCCGTCGGCGCTCACCCTGGCGCTGGGCGGCCTGACCTACCCGCTCTATCTGCTGCATCAGAAGATCGGTTATCTCGCGATCAATGCCGCCGCACCCCTGGTCGGCAAATGGTTTGCCGCCCTCGGCTGCATCGCGCTCATGCTGGTTGTTTCATGGCTGATCTGGCGCACCTGCGAACGACCGGCTCAGCGGCTGCTCAGGATCTGGCTCGGCCTCGCGGTTGATCGGTTACGACGTGGCCGCGATACTCAAAGAGACAGGCTCCGGGACGAAGCTAGATCGTGCTGAGCGCAGAAAAGTCATGGCGCTTGCACGAGCCAGACAGTCGGCAAATTCGATAAAGGAGTTACTCAATGATTTCGTTAAGACCAATGCGAGACAGCGAGTTTTTAGCTTATCTCGACTATTTTATTCCTGACTACGCATCCGAGATCGCCTCGAACTACCGGCTTTCCGATAATGAGTCTCTTGCACAAGCGAAACAGGAAATCGCATCTGACTTACCTGACGGCGTCGATACGATCGGCCACGTCTTGCTGTGCCTGATCGATCCGACCGGAACCCCTGAAAAGGTTATTGGGTACCTATGGTACAAACAGGATCCGACGATGCGCACGGCATTCATCAGCGATTTTCACATCTTTCCTGCTTATCAGGGTCAAGGCCTCGGTAAGCAGGCCTTAGAAGTTCTTGAAAACGACCTAAAACGCAAAGGTTTTCAACAAATAAAGCTCCGAGTGGCTGATGATAACAAACGCGCCAGGCATGTTTATGAAGCCACGGGCTTTCGGGTAACCGGAATCAACATGAGCAAACCGCTCGTGTCGAAGTGAACCCCATTTCGCCCCCTACCGGAACCGACCCCTTCCATGTCGGGCTCGCGAGATTTCGTCACACCTAAGCCGGTGCACAACCTGCCGAATGAAAAAGGGCGCCTCGCGGCGCCCTCCTCATTTGTATCGCTCGCTGCTCACTGCGGCAGCTTGTCGTCGACACCCTTCACATAGAAGTTCATGCCGAGCAGCGTGCCGTCATCGGCGACTTCGCCATCCTTCAGCCACGGCGTGCCGTCCTGCTTGGCGATCGGTCCGGTGAAGGGATTCCAGCCGCCGGCGATCTTCTTTTCGGTGGCTTCCGCCATCGCCTTCACGTCGTCGGGCATGTTGGTGAAAGGCGCGAGCTTGACCGCGCCATCCTTGATGCCGAGCCAGACATTGTCGGGCTTCCAGGTGCCGTCGAGGGCTGCCTGGACCCGGCTGATATAGTACGGACCCCATTCGTCGGTCAGCGCGGTCAGCTGCGCGTTCGGCGCGAACTTGATCATGTCGGAGGATTGGCCGAACCCGTGCAGCTTGCGCTCCTCGGCCACCTGCAGGGCAGCGGTCGAATCGGTGTGTTGGACGATGATGTCGGCGCCTTGGTCGAACAGCGCCTTGGCGGCATCGGCTTCCTTGCCCGGATCGAACCACGAGTTCACCCAGACGATCTTGGCCTTGAAGTTCGGGTTGATCGACTGTGCGCCGAGCATGAAGGAGTTGATGCCCATCACCACTTCGGGGATCGGGAACGAAACGATGTAACCGGCGACGCCGGACTTGGATTCCTTGGCGGCAATCTGGCCAAGCACATAGCGGCCTTCGTAGAACCGCGCATTGTAAATGCCGAGATTGTCGCCGGTCTTGTAGCCGGTCGCGTGCTCGAACATCACCTTGGGGAATTTCTTGGCAACCTTCACTTCGGCGTCCATGAAGCCGAACGATGTGCCGAAGATCAGCTTGCAGCCTTCGCGCGCCAGACGCTCGAAAGCACGGTCGGCATCGGGGCCTTCGGAGACGTTTTCAAGATAAGCGGTCTCGACCTTGTCGCCCAGCGCCTTCTCCACCTCGAGACGGCCCTGATCATGCTGGTAGGAATAGCCGAAATCGCCGATAGGACCGGTATAGACCCAGCACGCCTTCAGCTTGTCCGCAGCCTCGGCGGTTGCCGCCAGCGATAGGGCGGCGGTTGTTGTCATCAGGGCAATAAGCAGTTTTTTCATTGTGTTACCTCTCTGAGTTAAGCCTTGGAGCTTCCCGTTTGTTTTTGTTGTCAACGATCCGGAACGAATGGCTGCCCCAAGGAAGCCGGCGTGTTCATCATCGTCAGACGCTTGTTGCGCGAGATTAGAACGAGAACCACGACGGTTGCCAGATAGGGCAGAGAAGAAAGCAGTTGAGACGGAAATGATTTTAGGAAAGCGATGACCTTGTAGATCACCCAGGGAGCATCGACGAAGTCTTGGAGGTTGATTGCCTGCACGTGAAGCTGGCCAACCCAAATGGCGCCGAAGATATAGGCGCCGGCCAGCACCCGCCATGGCCGCCACGAGGCAAACACGACCAGTGCCAGCGCGATCCAGCCGCGGCCGGCAGTCATATTCTCAACCCATTGCGGCGTGTAGACCAACGACAGATGGCCGCCGGCAAGACCGGCGCAGGCGCCACCGAAGATGACGGAGAGATAGCGGTAGCGAATGACCTTGATGCCAAGCGCATGCGCCGACGTATGGCTGTCGCCGATGGAGCGCAGTGTCAGCCCGGTCCGGGTCTTGAACAAGAACCACGTGACGGCAGCTGTGAGCGCAATCGAAATGTAAAAGATCGGGTCCTGGCCGAACAGCAATCGGCCGATCACCGGGATCGAGGTCAGGCCGGGAATGTCGAGGTTGGGCAGCCGTTCGCCGGGCTGACCGACGAAGCTCGTCCCCATCATGCCGGAGAGGCCGAGCCCGAGCAGCGTCAGCGACAGGCCGGTCGCCACCTGGTTGGTGGCCAGGGACAGCGTCATGACGGCAAACAGCAGCGAGAACACGGCGCCCATGGCAATTGCCGCCAGCAGCCCGATCCAGGGTGATCCCGTGAGATAACTGACGCCAAAGCCGCCAACGGCGCCCATGATCATCATGCCTTCGACGCCCAGGTTGAGCACGCCGGAGCGCTCGACCACCAGTTCACCGATCGCTGCGATCAGCAGCGGCGTTGCCGCCGTGGCGATGGTCAGAAGGATGTTTACGGTGATGTCCATCAACGGGCTTCCTTCAGCTTGGGCTCCGGATCGAGTTTCGCGGCACCCTCCGGTTTTGTCAGCGCCAGGCCGACCAGCCGGATGCGGTAGTGGATGAGCGTGTCGCAGCCGAGCACGAAGAACAAAAGCATGCCCTGGAAGACCCGCGCCACCTTGTCTGAGATGCCGAGTGCGCTCTGCACCGCTTCACCGCCGAGATAGGTCAGCGCCAGCACCAGGCCGGCGGCGACGATGCCGAGCGGGTTGAGGCGGCCGAGGAACGCGACGATGATGGCGGTGAAGCCGTAGCCGGGCGAAATGACAGGCTGCAGCTGGCCGATAGCGCCCGAGACTTCCGAGATGCCGGCAAGCCCTGCCAACGCGCCCGACAGCAGGAAGGCGAAGAACACCATGCGTTTGAGGCCGAAGCCGGCGAAACGCCCTGCCCGCGGGCTTGAGCCCAGCACGCGCACCTCGAAGCCCTTCAGCATGCGGCTCATCAGGATCCAGATCAGCACCGCGGCGACCAACGCGAAGACAAATCCCCAATTCGCCCGACCGGCGTCCGGCAGCAGTTCCGGCAATACGGCCGAGTCGCCGAACTGGATCGTCTGCGGGAAACCGTGGCCTTGCGGATCGCGCCAAGGACCGCGCACCAGCCAGTCGAGGAAAAGCTGGGCGACATAGACCAGCATCAGACTGGTCAGGATCTCGTTGGTATTGAACCGGGTCTTCAGGAAGGCGGGGATCGCCGCATAGACCGCACCGCCGACCATGCCGAGCAAAAGCATCAACGGCAGCACCAGCGGCCCTTCGAATTGCGGAAACAGCACCGGAATGATTGAGCCGAAGATGGCGCCGAAGATGAACTGTCCTTCGGCACCAATGTTCCAGACATTGGCCTTGTAGCAGACCGACAGGCCGACAGCGATCAGGATGAGCGGAGCTGCCTTGATCGCCAGCTCGTGCAATTGCCAGACCTGGCTGATCGGCTCGATGAAATAGATATTGAACGCGGTCAGCGGGTTGACGCCGAGCAGTGCGAACATGATGGCGCCGGCGATGATCGTCAGCGCGAAGGCGATGAACGGCGATAGGGCTGAAAACAGCGCCGAGCGCTGCGGGCGTTTGACGAGTTCGAGGCGCATCATGCCGTCTCCATCGTGTGTTCGGCGTGACCGGGTTCGGCGCCGCCCATCAGCAAGCCGACTTTCTCGAAGGTCGCTTCGGCGATCGGCATCGGCTTGGACAGCGCGCCATTGTGCATGACCGCGATCGCATCCGATATCTCGAACAGCTCATCGAGATCCTGGCTGATCACCAGCACCGCCGATCCGCTGCGCGACAACTCGATCAAGGCTTGGCGGATGTGGGCGGCGGCACCTGCGTCGACGCCCCAGGTCGGCTGGTTCACGACCATGACGCTTGGCCGGCGGTCGAGTTCGCGGCCGACGATGAACTTCTGCAGATTGCCGCCCGAAAGCGCCGCCGCCTCCGGATCCGGCGCGCTCTTGCGCACGTCCATCGCCTCGATGATGCGTTGAGCGGCGGCGTAGATGGCCGCGCTGTTGACCATTCCGCCGCTGCTGACGAAGGCCTTGCCGTCGGTGGCATGGCGCGACAGCAGCAGGTTTTCCGAAAGCTTCATGCGCGGCGCGGCGCCGTGGCCGAGTCGTTCTTCCGGGACGAAAGCGGCGCCGAGCAGGCGCCGTCCGGTGATGGAGAGATTGCCTGCATTCTTGCCGCGGATCCGCACCGAGGCGGCATCCTGCTGCAACACCTCGCCTGAGACGGATTCAAAGAACTCGCCCTGGCCGTTGCCGGCGACGCCCGCGATGCCGATCACCTCGCCGGCCCGGACATTCAGGTCGATGCTCTTGAGGGGGATCGAGAACGGCGTCGCCGGCTTGCGGCTGAGGTTGCGGATTTCGAGAAGTGGCTGTGCCGTGGCGATGCCCTCGACGGGTGCTCGCACCACCGCCTGCACCTCGTTGCCGACCATCATGCGCGCCAGAGATGAGGCGGTTTCCGCACGTGGGTTGCAGTGGCCGACGACCTTGCCATGCCGCAGCACGGTGGCCCGGTCACAGATACGTTTGACCTCTTCGAGCCGGTGCGAAATGTAGAGGATGGATTTGCCTTCCGAACGCAGACGATCCAGCGTCTCGAACAGTTTGTCGGCTTCCTGCGGCGTCAGCACCGAAGTCGGCTCATCAAGGATGATGAGCTGCGGCGTTTGCAGCAGGCAGCGGATGATCTCGATACGCTGGCGCTCGCCCACCGACAGGTCGCCGACCAGCGATTCAGGATCGAGCGGCAGGCCATAGCTGAAAGAAAGCGCCCTCGCCTTCGCCGCAATGCTGCTGATCGGCGAACCGTCGTCCAGCGATAGCGCAATGTTCTCGGCCGCAGTCAGCGCCTCGAACAGCGAAAAATGCTGGAACACCATGCCGATGCCGAGTTTTTTGGCCACGCCGGGGCTGGAAATCCTGACCGCCTGGCCGTTCCAGAAGATCTCGCCGGAATTGGGCTCCAGCGAACCGAACAGCATCTTGACCAGCGTCGATTTGCCGGCGCCGTTTTCGCCGAGCAAAGCGTGGATTTCACCCCTGGCGATGTCGAGATCGATATGATCGCACGCCGTCAGCGTGCCGAATATCTTGGTGAGGCCACGGACCTCGAGCAGGTTTGTGCCGTCCTGATTTGCACTCACAGTGCCTCCCATCTGGTTAGCCAGACATGTTCTGTGTTCCCGAAAGCATGGTAGGCGCGGCCGGCTCCCATCGGAAAGCGGCACGCGTCTTGAAAGAGCTTCAAGAATTTCAGCGGAAATTCAAGCAATAGCAAGGAAGAACGGACTAAGGGACTGTTTTGGCCGACAGAGTAGAGTTTGTAATCGGTCTCTAGGGAATGAGAATGGTCGTTCCCGTTGTCCTGCGTCCCTCGAGGTCGGAATGCGCCCTGCCCACGTCTTTCAGCGCGTAGCGCTGATTGATCTTGATCTTGACGGCGCCACTGAGCACGACCTCGAACAAGGCTGCGGCGGAGGCTTCGAGGTCCTCGCGCTTTGCATTGTAGACGAACAGCGTCGGCCGGGTTGCGAACAACGAGCCCTTCTGCGCCAGCAACGACATGCTGAATGGCGGGATCGGCCCCGAGGACTGGCCGAAGCTGACGAACATGCCAAGTGGCCTCAAACAGTCGAGCGAAGCCGGAAACGTGTCGTTGCCGACCGAATCGTAGACGACGTCGCACTTCCTGCCGTCGGTGATGGCGGCGACCCCGGCGACGAAATCCTGCTCCTTGTAGTTGATGACATGGTCGAAGCCGTGTTCCTTGGCGAGCTCGATCTTATCGGACGAACTGGCGGTGCCGATGACCGTCGCGCCGAGATATCTTGCCCATTGGCCGAGGATCAGCCCGACGCCGCCTGCAGCGGCATGGAATAGGATCGTGTCGCCCGCCTTCACCTTGAACGTCCGGCGCAGCAGATACTCAGCGGTCATGCCTTTCAGCATCATCGCGGCGGCCTGTTCGTCGCTGATGCCATCCGGCACCTTGACGACGCGGCTGGCGTCGATGACGCGCTCTTGCGCGTAGGCTCCAGTCGTCACGGCGTAGGCGATCCGGTCGCCGGGCTTCAGCCACTCGACGCCTTTGCCGACCCCCAGCACGACGCCGGCGGCTTCGCCGCCAGGAACAAGCGGGAACCCGCCGGGCGGCGGGTAAAGGCCCGAGCGATGATAGACATCGATGAAATTGAGGCCGATCGCCGTGTGCCGGATCAGGATCTGCCCTGCTCCGGGCTGGCCTGGATCGGCGTCCTCATAGGTCAGGACCTCCGGGCCACCATGGGCGTGGATGCGGATCGCTTTGGACATGGGCTGGGCTTCCTCTGGCTGATCAGGCCTTCTTGGCACCGAGATTGGGAAAGAACTGCATGATGCCACCAATGCTAGCGAGGTAAAGCCCCGTTATGGTGATGCCGATCTTGGTGAAGGTGCCGACTTGTTCTCCCAGCACACCGATCTGATCGTAGAAGGCGGCGAGTGCCGCCTGTGCAAGGGCAAGCGCGCCGAAAGCACACCACAAGAGGGTCATCGCAAGATTAATACGGCGCAGCCGCACCACCCGCACCGGATGGATGAAGTTGATCGGAACGAAAGTCAGAATGCCGGCCACAACCACCACGGCGAACGAAACCCATTGTCCGGGCTCGATGACGAACAGAGTGAACACAACCATGTTCCAGACCACGGGGAATCCCTTGAAGAAATTCTCCTTCGTCTTCATGCCGGTGTCGGCATAATAGATGGCGCTGGAGACGACGATGATCGCCGCCGACAGGAACGACAGGCCCTCGCCCATGAAGCCGCGCTGATATAGCGCGAAGGCCGGGATCAGGACGTAGGTCACGTAGTCGATGATGTTGTCGAGCAGTTCGCCCGACCATGTCGGCAGGATTTCCTTGACCTCGAGCTTGCGCGCGATCGGCCCATCGATGCCGTCGACGAACAGCGCCAGCCCGAGCCACCAGAACATCGCGGTCCAGCGCTCTTCGCTTGCCGCCACCAGCGATAGGAAAGCCAGGAACGAGCCCGACGCGGTCAGCAGATGGACGGAGAACGCCCTCGCCTGCGGCCAGGTGACCTTCTTCTTCGGCCGCGGAATCCGGTCCGCGATCTTTTTGGCGGCTTTCCGGGCCGTTGTGTTCTTGCTCACGGGCCCCGCCAATCCAGCTTGCAGATTTCGGCCGAACGGCCGGCAAAATTCCAGTTGCGCCCGAAGGCCCGCATCTTGCTCTTGTCGGACCTGGCCACGATGATCTCGGGCGCGATCCAGTATTCCGAATTGCTGATCACCGTATCCTTGTCGCGGTCCTTGCCGGGGATGGGTGTCACCGAACCGTCGATGATCTTCGGTATCTGGAAGATACGCGTCTTGTCACGCGTCTCATAGGTGATAGGCACTTGCTCGACGCCGAGGAATTTGCCGACGAGGATGGAGAGCAGCGATGTGGTTCCGCCTGCCTTGCCGGTGAAGATCTTCGTCAGCGCCTTGACCGCATAGACTGAGGCACGCTTGTCGATGAACAGGCCGGCGGTCCAGTTGCCGCGGCTCATGTAACCTGGGATTTCCATGACCAGCCCAAGATTGAGGCCGGATAGGTCGACGTCCCCGAAATGGCCGGCATCGATGCGAAACCCCGCCCAGGTCTGACAATAGCCTTCGGTCGGCGGATGATTGCCGAGCGACAACACGCAAGGGCAAAAAACCGTGCAATTACAGGAGAGTACTAGCTCTCCTTTCATCGCCCAGTCCTGATCTGCCATTGATTTTCCCCCACTCAGAGTGAGACTACTAGCAGCGCGGCTGCCCAGACAAGCAGTATCGCACCGGCCAGCCGGGTTGGAACCCTGCTCGCTGTTTGTTTTTCGATCAGGGTGAACAGCCCGATCAACGCCATCCAGAAGACGTTCATGACGCCGACAGCGAACATCACCATCATCAGCGCCCAGCAGCAGCCGAGGCACCAGAGGCCTTGCTTGACCCCAAGCCGGAAGATGCCGACCGGCCTTGCGCTCCAGTTCGCGAAAAGGATCGAGAACGGGTTCTTGCACTTTGTCAGGCAGGCTTCTTTCAAGCCGCTGAACTGGTAGAGGCCGGCAGTCAGAAGCGCCAGCGCACCGGCAATGCCGACGACCGGGTCCAGCATCCCGTCTGGCGAGCCGAATGCGTGGGCGGCCAAGGTCGGTGCGGCAAACGTCACAGAGGCGCCGAGCCAGACACTGAGGTAGCCGGCGACCAGCACCAGCGGATGGACGGCCGGCTCGCCCTTGATGCGTGCCGTATCGGCGATTTCGCAGTAAGTCCGGATCATCGGCGCGGCTGAAGGCAGCATCGTCGCGATCGCCATCAGGAACCACATCGAAACGAGCCCACCGGCCTGCAGGGCGAGGCTTGCATCCAGCGGCGCCGGCGACAGGCAAAGCGCAAAGAACCGTTCCAGGAAATCGGGCAGCGGCGGTTGCGGCAGCTTGCGCAGGATCGTGTCGCCGGGGGCGCTGACGCTTGCAATCCCGGCTTCGGCGCCGCGGATTGCCATCGCGGCAAGCAATAGCCAGGCGAGCAGGATACAAGCGCCGACAGCGACGTTTACCGTGACGCGAGGATTGCGCGCGATGGTGGCCGTTGCGCGGCCGGCGCGATCGAGGTGGCTGAAGTCGTCCTGCTGGCCGGTCATGTCATCCGAATGGCCGAATCGCCGCGTTGATCAAGCGGCATGATCTGCCCTATATGCTCATCGACAGGCAGGCCGGGTGGCCGCCTCGCATTGCAAGCCGGAAGCCGATCTTGGAGCATGAGCGAACTGCGCGGATACTGGTTGCTGGCACGGGGCCGGCGGGACTGATCGCGGCGCTCGGTTTTGCCGCTGCCGGTTTCCCGGTGACGCTGGTCGGCCCCGAGGCCTCTGCCCCCGATGGTCGCACGACGGCGCTGATGAACCCTGCCGTGAAAATGCTTGAGCGGCTGGGCGTGCTCGAAGGGATCAAGCCCAAGGCGGCGCCCTTGAAGGTGATGCGCATCGTCGACGCGACCAGTCGGTTGATCCGCAGTCCGGTCGTCACCTTCCGCGCCAGCGAGATAGACGAGGACCAGTTCGGGCTAAACCTGCCCAACAGCGTCCTCAATCCGGCACTCGCCAGTGCCGTCGCCACGCATGCCGGCATCGAATGGCACAGGGTTATGGTGGCGAACTGGCATCTCGATGCCCAACACGTCCGTGCCGTCCTGGCCGATGGCAGCACGGTGGACGCATCACTGGCGGTCGCGGCCGACGGACGCTTGTCGCCGGCGCGCCAGGCCGCCGGCATCTCGACCTCGGCTCGCTCCTATCCGCAGGCAGCCCTTGTCCTCAATTTCCGCCACAGCGGCGACCATGCCTTCACTTCGACGGAATTCCATACCGAAACCGGTCCGTTCACGCAGGTTCCCCTGCCCGGCAATCGCTCAAGTCTGGTCTGGGTGGTGAAACCCGAGACCGCGGCCGAACTCGCGGCGTTGGACGATGCAACGCTTTCGATGCGGATCGAACAGCAGATGCAGTCGATGCTGGGTCGGGTGACGGTCGAGCCGGGCCGGCAGATCTACCCGCTTTCGGCTGTGACGCCGCTGCGTTTTGCGCGAAACCGGATAGCGTTGATCGGCGAAGCCGCCCACGTGTTTCCCCCGATCGGCGCGCAGGGCCTCAATCTCGGTATCAGGGATGTCGAAGATCTAATTGGAATCGCGTGTGAAAATCGTAGTGACCCGGGAGCTGCCAAGGCCCTGGCGGCATATGATTTCAAGCGTCGGCCCGATATTCTGGCGCGCAGCAGCGCGGTCAATCTGCTCAACATGTCGCTGCTTTCCGGCATGCTGCCGGCACAGATGGCCCGCGTTGCCGGGCTCGGCGCGCTTGGCGGCTTCGCGCCGCTCCGCGCTTTTTTCATGCGCGAGGGCCTTCGTCCCGGCAGCGGCTTCGCGGCGCTGGCCGGCGGTCGGCGAAGGCCGACACGCTGACAGCGATCTTCCCGTTTCCGACAAGCTGCGTCATCGACGATCATCGACATCGGCCGCATGCGGTAAAACCTTTGCGCCTCGTCTTGCGTAGCTTCGGAGCGCGCTGAAGCGCTTCGGGATTGAATTGAGGCCCAGTCTGCGCCAAATAAAGCCAAGGAATTCAGTGGTGAGTACGATGAAAACAGCCAAATTCGCAATCGGACAGGTGGTTCGCCACCGGCTGTTTCCATTCAGGGGCATCATTTTCGACGTCGATCCGCAATTCGCCAACACCGACGAATGGTACGAAGCCATTCCTGCCGACGTGCGGCCGCGCAAGGATCAGCCTTTCTACCATTTGCTCGCCGAGAATTCGGAGACTGAGTACGTCGCCTATGTCTCCGAGCAGAATCTGCTCGAGGATCAGTCGGGCGAACCCGTCCGGCATCCACAGATCAAGGAGATGTTCGACAAGAAGCCGGATGGGGGCTACCAGCCGAAACGGCAGTCCAGGCATTAACCGACGGTCACAAAAAAAAGCGGGGCATGACCCCGCTTCTTTGTTTGGTCCGACGATATCGGCCGGTCAGTTGGCGGTCTTCGCCTTGTCCTGCTCTTCCTTGAGCTTCTTGGCGAAATCCTGGTTGTTCTTGGCGACAAAATCCTGAAGCTTCTTCTGCCGGTCCTCGATATCCGACTGCTGCAGCGCCGGGCCGTCATAGGCGCCGCTGAAGCCCTGCAGGGCGACCTTGATCGGGTTGGGCTGGTTCTGGAAATTGACGGAGGTCAGCGTAATCGCCTGGCCTTTCTTGAACGCGGCGACGAGCTGATCGGTCAGCGGCACTTCCGCCACGCAACGATCCGGAAAGCAGATTACATAGTCGAGCTTCTGCGCCTTGCCGGTGTCGATCTGCAGGCCGATGCCGGGAGGCACCAGACGACCGGTCGGGACCGTGACCTGGAACACCTTGCGGTTCACCTTGCCCTTCAGTTCGATCAGGCTGACGCCGGTGACCAACTGGCCGTTGCCGGCGGTGGTGATGTTCTGGACATTGCAGATGTCGACGTCTTCCTGCTTGGTACAGGCCTTGAACCAGCCTTGCGGAATCTGCTGTTGCTGCTGTGCGGAAGCAGCGGGAAGTCCTGCGCAGAGAAAGCCGACCACGCCAGCGGCCATGACCGACAGGCGGTACGCGTTGCTGTTCAGGCTCGTCATGTCGTGCACTTCCTCTCAAATGATCCCGGAACCGGCTTCTTCGTGCCGTGTGGTCCAGCTACCTGTTGCCGAAATGAGGCAACAGAATGACTTCGGAGGGCGTGTTACACTGCAAGCGGTGTCGAATCCAGCCCGATGTCAGCAATTGTTGAAAGCACGATTGGCCGGTGCGCGGCTGCGTCATGCTAGGGTGCGCACCGAATCATCAAGCCGACCCATTAAGGAGACGGTCATGGGCCGCGTTCTTGTTTGGCTGATCACCGCGATATCGTTTCTCGCACTTTCGCATCAGCCGGCCGCATCCGAGCCGAAGCACGCCATCGCCATGCAGGGCGAGCCGGCGCTGCCGCCCGACTACACGCATTTCAACTATGTCAATCCTGATGCGCCCAAAGGTGGCAACATCACCTACTGCGTCGTCGGCAGCTTCGACAATCTCAACCCTTTCATCCTCAAGAGCCTGCGCACGACGGCGCGCGGCATGATGGATACGATCTACGGCAATCTCGTCTTCGAGCCGCTGATGCAGCGCAATGCCGACGAGGCTTTCACGCTTTACGGGCTGCTCGCCGACACGGCCGACATGGACCCGGAGCGCCGGAGCATCGAATTCCATCTGAACCCGAAGGCCAAGTGGTCGGACGGTCAGGCGGTAACGCCGGAGGACGTGCTCTTCAGCTATGAAGTCTATACCGAGAAAGGGCGACCCCCTTACAGCGACCGCATGGCCAGGGTCGCCAAGCTCGAAAAGACCGGCGACCATAGCGTGCGTTTCACCTTCAACGACAAGGCCGATCGCGAATTCCCGCTGATCATCGCGCTGACGCCGATCATCCCGAAGCACGCCTTCGACAAGGAAACCTTCGACAAGACGACGCTGAAGCCGGTGATCGGCAGTGGTCCCTATACGATCGCGCAGGTACAGCCCGGCCAGCGCATCGTCTTCAAGCGCAATCCGGACTACTGGGGCAAGGATATCCCGGCCAAGCGCGGTTTCGACAATTACGACCAGATCACCATCGAGTATTTCCTCAACGCCAACGCCAAGCTCGAAGCATTCAAGAAGGGCCTTTGCGCCATCGACGACGACGGCGATCCGGTGAAACGCGAGCGCGATCTCGATTTTCCCGCCTTCCACAAAGGAGACGTGGTGGCGGAAACCTTCGACACCGGGATTCCGCCCGTGGTGACCGGTTTCCTGTTCAACACGAGGCTGCAGAAGTTTTCCAACCCGGTCGTGCGGCGTGCGCTCGGCATGCTCTATGACTTCGAATGGGCCAACAAGAACCTGTTCGGCGGCAAATACACACGCACGATGAGTTACTGGCAGAATTCCGAGCTTTCTGCGCTCGGTCATCCGGCCGACGACAGGGAGAAGGCGCTTCTGGCGCCCTACCCCGGCCGCGTGCCGGCCGATGTCATGGACGGCACTTACCGGCCACCGGTGACCGACGGATCCGGCCAGGACCGCCGCGTGTTGAAGGCAGCTTTCGACCTGCTGAAAAGTGCCGGCTACCACGTGCAGAATGGAACAATGCTCGATGCCGAGGGCAAACCTTTCGGCTTCGAGATCCTGACCGCCTCGCAGGACGAGGAGCGCCTTGCCGGCATCTACCAGCGCACGCTGGAGAAGATCGGCATCGACCTCACCATTCGCAGCCTCGATGGCGATCAGATCCAGTCGCGTAAGCAGCGCTTCGATTTCGAGGTCCTGGTCGGATCGAGCGGCTTCAACAATTCGCTGTCGCCCGGCATCGAACAGACCGGGCGTTGGAGTTCGGCCGCAGCCAGGACGGAAGGCTCGTTCAATCTTGCCGGCGTGGCCGATCCGGCGGTGGACGCGGCAATCGAAGCGATGCTGCGCGCCCGCTCGAAGGAGGATTATGTCGCTGCCGTTCGTGTTCTCGACCGGCTGCTGATCTCCGGCAACTACATGGTGCCGATGCAGCACAACACGCAGCAATGGATTGCCTACTGGAACTACCTGGAACATCCGCAAAAGACGCCCATATTTGGGTATCAACTGCCGACCTGGTGGCGCAAGCCGAACTGAAATTCAGGAGAACGAGATGAGCGAACCGAACGCCATCACCGTCGATGTGGTGTCCGACGTCGTCTGCCCATGGTGCTTCATCGGTCAGAAGCGGCTCGACAAGGCGATTGCCGCTGTCGGCGATGTCGACGTGCATGTCCGCTGGCGGCCGTTCCAGCTCGATCCGACCATTCCGGCGCAGGGCAAGGATCGCCACGACTACATGCTGGCCAAGTTCGGCAGCGACGAACGCATCCGCGAGATTCATGCCCGCATTGAGCCGTTGGGCGAAGCCGAAGGCATTTCCTTCGCCTTCGACGCCATCAAGGTGGCGCCGAATACGCTCGATGCGCACCGCCTGATCCGCTGGGCCGGTGCTGCCGGCGAAGCCGTGCAGAACAGGCTTGTGCTCCGGCTGTTCCAGCTGAATTTCGAGGAAGGCGCCAATATCGGCGACCATGCCGTGTTGACCGAAGCCGCAGGCGAAGCCGGCATCGACGCATCGGTGGTTGCCACGCTTTTGCCGACCGACGCCGATGTAGAGGCGGTTCGAACAGAGATCGCCACGGCATCGCGCATGGGCATAACTGGCGTGCCGTGTTTTCTGCTCGAAGACAGATACGCGGTCATGGGCGCGCAGGATGCCGATACCCTGGCTGATGCCATTCGTCAGGTGGCGGCTGCCAAGGCGCGTGGCGAATTGGAGAAGGTCGGCTGAGGCCGGCCACCCCTCGCCTTCCCGAAAAAGCCAGCGTTACTTCACCGTCGCCTTGGCCTTGCTGATAAAAAATCCATGTCCGTTCGTGGCCGTGCAGGTCAGTCCCTTAGTTGACGACTGGCACGAGAACGGCCCCGCACTCCAGCTGTTGCCGTAGCCAAGCTTGTCGACGTCGCTGCAGCAACCCTGCTCGCCCGGGTTCTTGATCAGCGTGGCCGGCCCCTTCGGTCCGAGGATGATGGTGATATAGCTCGGTTCGATGCGCGAGCAGCTTAGCTCCGGGCCGCCGTCCCGCGGCTCATAGGTGCCGGTGCCGCCCTTCGGTGTGTAGATGCAGCCGATGTTGCCGGACGGCGTGTTGAACTCGATCTGGCCTTCGGCGCTTGACGGGATGCCCTGCGAGGCGGCGTGCGCCGGAGGTACCCAGGCAAACAGAGGCAGCCCGGCGAAGAGGGACAGGATTACGGCTGCGCGTGCAAGCATTGCGAACTTCCTTGTTGGAGAACCGGACATGCATGGGTGTCGACAATGCCAGGCAAGGTTCAATTCTGAACGATGAATTGTCAAACGCAGTTCCCCCTGCCTCCTCGACAGCAGGGACGCGTGCTCTGAAATGGTTCCGGTCACTTCCTGCCTCAGGAAAGGATGGGGACGGCGTGCCCGGCGAGATCACGAACGGCAAGTTTTCGGGTGCTGAGGTCAACCCGCAGGGAGAAAATCGGTCGGTTGCCATGATTTCAAGTTCACAAAACCGTGTGATTGCCTTCCCTTGGGGAAGCTGCCGTGACAGCTGGTCGCTGCAGGTCAATTCCTTGAAATCAATCACTATCTCCTGATTTCTGCCGACCGTTGCCGTCGTATTTCAGCGTGCACTCTGTTGCCTCACGGCAACGGCTGCCGGGGTAATCCAGTCGGCCGGGTTTTAAATTAATGGAAAATGATCAATTGGTGTTACCATCCGTAACAAAAGAAAAAAGGTTTGGGCGGGATCGTGATTCGGGTCGGTAGACCATCGCAAGAGTCAGTACCGGAAAAAACACCTCGCGATGCCTCAGGGCGATCGCTTCTGACGCCGGTATCGTCGATGCGCAGCTTCTGGGGCCTGATGCGGGCCTACTGGGTCTCGGACCGCTGGAAGGAAGCCTGGACACTGACGCTGGTGATCGCGCTGCTCACGGCGCTGTCCAGCAAGGCCGGTGTCTGGTTCGCCGAAGCGTCCGGCGAACTGGTCAACTCGATCGCATTCTTCCATGACGCCGCCAACACTACGCCGCTTCGCTCGCTGCTGGTCAATGCCGGCATCCTCGTGCTGCTGGTCTTGCTCAAGGACGCCGGCTTTACCGGCATCCGCAATCTTGTCTCGGCGACATTGCACCGCAAATGGCGCGGCTGGCTGGACAGTCGCTTCAATGAAGCGTTGCTGGATGGCAATCATACCCATTTCCATGCCCAGCATGCGGCAACCGGCAGCGGCGCACCGGCCCCCGACAACATCGACCAACGCATCCAGGAATCCATCAAGGACATGACCGGCGGCGCCATCGGCCTCGCCATGGGGGTGCTTGGCGTCGCCACTTCGCTCTATTTCGTCGGCCAGAAGCTGCTCGAAAACTCCGTCGAGGTGAAAGGCCTGGAGTTCCTCGGCAACTATGGCAGCGCCGTCCTCGCCTTCCTGGGCGTCGCTACCTACGTGCCGCTGAACACATGGATCGCGGTCAAGCTCGGCAGCCTGCTCGAGCGCCTCAACGTCAGGATGCAGCAGGCGGAAGGCAGCTATCGCGGCGAGCTGACGACGTTCCTGCGCCGCAGCTTCCATGTCGCGGCGTCCCAGGGCGAAGGCGTACAGAGGACCATGCATGGCCGGCTCTATGTCGATATCGACGGCACCTGGACGCGGCTGAACATCGTCAACACGGTCTACATGTCGTTCGAACTGATCTACAATTTCATCGGCGCCCGCATTGTCGCCTACGGACCTGGCCTGGTGCCGTTCATCCACAACGGCCTCGACCTCAAGGGCTACATAACCGGTTCCGAACTGGTCAATTCGCTGATCGGCCAGTGTTCTTGGTTCATCCATGTCATGCCCGCCATCGCCACATTGCGCGCCAACAGCCAGCGTGTCACCGAATTGGCCAACGCGATCGAGAATGTCCAGCATCCGCAGGAATTCTACAGCCAGACCGGCCGCTCCGACTTCCAGTATGCCAGCCAGAACGCGGTTTTCGGCCTGACCATCCAGAAATTGGAGCTGGCGCATCAGGGCGAGGATGCCACGCCGTTCCTCAGCGCCGCCAATCTGCGCTTCCGGCGCGGCGAATGGACCTTCCTGAAAGGCGAATCCGGTTGCGGCAAGACCTCGCTGATCAAGGCGATCAACGGCCTGTGGCCCTATGGCCGCGGCACCATCGTCTTCCCGGAAGGCGTCAAGAGTTTCTTTGCCGCCCAGGAGGTCAAGCTGCAGCCGGTGTCGCTGAAACAGCTGGCCTGCCTGCCCGGCTCCGAGCGCGACCATGGCGACGCGCAGGTCGCGTCGGCGCTGCACAAGGCCGGGCTTGGCGATTTCATCGAGCACATGGCCGACGAAAACCGCGAAGGCAAAAGCTGGGATCAGGTCCTGTCGGGCGGCCAGAAACAGAAGCTGGTGGTGGCCCGCATCGTGCTGCAGCAGCCGGGGTTGCTGTTCCTCGACGAGGCGACCGGAGCGCTCGACCCCGATGGCAAGGTTGCCTTCCACCAGGCCATTAAGGACAACTGCCCCGATGTCACGGTGATCAGCGTCATGCACGAGGCGGTGGCGCCGCGATCGATCACCGGCAGCGAATTCTATCACAGCATCGTCGCCATCGCCGACGGTGTCGCCACCAAGAAGCCGCTGGTTCCGACCTTGCCCGTCGAGCTCACAACCATTCTCGCACAGCCAAGGCCGGTCGAGGACAAATGGCTACGCTTCTCGCGCCGGCTGAAGCAGAAATAGCGCCCCAGCGGCTTGAGTTGGCCGCAATGCGGCTGCCGACGATCACAGTCGCGCGATCTCGGCCGCTCGCCGGCATTATCCTTCCTCACCGCGATTGACACGGCAAGGCGCGCTTCTATGTTGCGCCCGCTTGCAGACAGTCAAACGCGAACCCGCAAGCAGAAAGGTCACCGCGCCATGCCTGGCGACAGTCACAGTCGAACGCAACCGCCGTCCGCCTAGACGTGACCTCCAATGGTTCATGTCCTGCCGGACGGCAAGGAGTGAGCCATGAACGAATTTGCCACGGTGGCGAGCGACGAGGCCGTCGCGATCGCCCGTATCCTAGCCAATGATCACGTCGCCGACATCGTCGAGGCCCTGAACAGGGAGCCGCGGGAAACCGCGACGGAACTGCTTTGTGAAGTTACGTTCGAGCGGCTTGTCGAGATCTTCGATCAGCCCGAACTCGACGGCGCCTCCGAACTCATGGAGGCGCTGCCGCGCGCCAAGGCGGGCAGGCTGCTTACCGCCATGTCGGTTGACCGCGCCGCCGATATCCTGCGCGAGCTCGACGAGCCGGCCCGTTCCGAACTGCTCGGCGGGCTTGCGCCGCCCCTGCGCGCCACGCTGCTGGCCATTCTCGGCTATCCTGAAGGCAGCGCCGCATCGATCATGACGACGGAGTTCGTCAGCGTGCCCTCGGACTGGACCGTCGGGCGCACGCTAGACTACATCCGCAAGGTCGAGCGGACGCGCGAGACCGTCTACGCGATCTATATCGTCGATCCGCAAACGCACCTGCTCGTGCGGTCGACCGGCCTGCGCCGGCTGATTACCGGCGAGCCGGACGATTCGATCATGACGGTGGCGCCGGATCGTGCGCCGGTGACGGTCACCCCGCTTACCGATCGCGAAACCCTGGCGCAGACGATCTCCAAATACGATTTGCTGGCCGTCCCGGTCGTCGACCACGGCAAGATCCTCGGCATCGTCACCATCGACGACATCATCGATACGATGATCGAGGAGACGACCGAAGACGCGCACCGTTTCGGCGGCATGGAAGCGCTGGACGAGCCGTACATGAAGATGAGCTTCCTCGCCATGATCAGGAAGCGCGGCGGCTGGCTGTGCGCGCTGTTCATCAGCGAGATGCTGACCGCCAACGCCATGCAGAGCTATGAGGGCGAGTTGGAGAAGGCGATCGTGCTGACGCTGTTCATCCCGCTGATCATGAGCTCGGGCGGCAATTCCGGCTCGCAGGCGACATCGCTCGTCATCCGGGCGCTGGCATTGCGCGAGATCGGTCTTGGCGACTGGTGGCGGGTGGCCCTGCGCGAACTGCCCACCGGTCTCGTGCTCGGCGCCGTGCTCGGCGTGGTTGGCATCTGCCGCATCGCGCTCTGGCAATACATGGGCTTCTACGATTACGGCCCGCATTGGCCGCTGATCGCGACCACGGTCGGCGCGGCCCTGGTCGGCATCGTCACCTTCGGCTCATTGTCGGGGTCGATGCTGCCGTTCGCCTTGAAACGCATCGGCTTCGATCCGGCCAGCGCATCGGCCCCGTTCGTCGCCACGTTGGTCGATGTCACCGGGCTGGTGATTTATTTCTCGGTGGCGCTGGTGATCCTGCGCGGCACGCTGCTGTAGCGGCTTCCTGAACTCCGCCGTGACCGTGCCGCGGCGGAGTTCCTCAAGCCCGGGGTTTGCCCGTCAATCCACCCGCTCGCCGCCCTTCACGCGATAGATCGGCTTGTACATGGTGACCAGCTCTTCCGCCGCGGTCGGATGCACCGCCATCGTGCGGTCGAAATCGTCCTTGGTCAGGCCGGCCTTCAGCGGAATGGCGAGAAGCTGCGCCATCTCGCCGGCGTCCGGCCCTAATATGTGGGCGCCGAGCACTTTCTTCGACGCGCCATCGACCACCAGCTTCATCAGCATCTTCTCGTCACGACCGGACAGCGTGTGCCGCATCGGCCGGAATGTCGCGCGGTAGATTTCGATGTCGGGGAACCGCTTGACCGCATCGTCCTCCGACAGGCCGACGGTGCCGATCTCGGGCTGCGAAAACACGGCCGTGGCGATCGCGTCGTGGTCGGGCGCGGTCGGATTTCCCTTGAAGGCGGATTCGATGAAGCACATCGCCTCATGGATCGCAACCGGCGTCAGCTGCACGCGGTTGGTGACGTCGCCGATCGCCCAGATGTTGTCGAAATTGGTGCGCGAGTATCGGTCGACGGCGATCGCACCGGTCTTGGTCATCTCCAGGCCGATGCCTTCCAGCCCCATATTCTCGGTGTTGGGAATGCGGCCGATGGCCAGCATCACCTGGTCGACCGTCAGCACCTCGCCGCTGCTGAGAAGTGCATCGAGCCGGCCGTCCGGCCGCTTGCGCACCCATTCGGACACGGAATGGCAGAGGATCCTTATTCCCTTCTTTTCCATCGTCTCGTGCAGCATGCGCCGCAGGTCCATGTCGAATCGGCTGAGGATCTCCTTGCCGCGATAGACCAGCGTGGTGTCGACGCCGAGACCGTGGAAGATGTTGGCGAACTCGACTGCGATGTAGCCGCCGCCTTCAATCATGATCGCCTTCGGCAACTCCTTGAGCTCGAAGGCCTCATTGGAAAAGATGCAATGTTCGTGGCCAGGCAACGCCGGATGCGCAGCCGGGCGGCCACCAGTTGCGATCAGGATCTGGTCTGATGTGACGGTACGGTCTTCGCCGAGAAGATGCACGACATGCGGGTCGACGATCGTGGCGCGCGAATGGAAGGTCTCGCCGCCGGGGCCTTCGACATTCCGCTTGTAGATCGCCTCCAGCCGGCTGATCTCGCGATCCTTGTTGGCGACCAGCGTCTGCCAGTCGAAACTGGCTTGCGGCACCGTCCAGCCATAGCCGGCGGCGTCAGCAAAATGCTCGGGGAATTGCGAGGCATAGACATAGAGTTTTTTCGGCACGCAGCCCCTGATGACGCAGGTGCCGCCGAAACGGTATTCCTCGGCAATACCGACCCGCTTGCCGAGTGCCGCCGCCACGCGAGCCGCGCGCACTCCGCCGGAGCCGCCGCCGATGACGAAAAGATCGTAGTCGTAACCGGCCATGACGGCTCCTCGAGCTTCGGAAATTTGAGAGACAGGTAGGCCGCAAAACGCCAAAAGAAAAGCCCGGACAAGCCGGGCTTTGCTGATGGCCGAAAGGCCGTTTGAAGGTGGGGTCAGTTGTTGTCCGCGGGCGCCGCACCATCGGCGGGTGCGGCATCATCCGCCGGCGCGGCTCCGTCCGCGGGCGCGGCAGGCGCTGCAGGCGCCTTTGCCTTGGCGGCCGCAGCCAATGTCTCGCCGACCTGCTGGGCGAGGTCGCGGCCGACACCGTTCTGCCAGATGTCGGCTGCCTTGACCAGGTCGCGTGTCACCGTCGGGCCGCTATCGAGCAGCTTCTTGCCCGAATCGGAATTGTAGAAGTTGGCGATGTCGGTCAGTTCCTTTTCGGAGAACACTTTTGCGTAGGCGAGTGCTGCTTCCTTCTCGAGGTCGGCGCGGCGCGAAGCAAGCGCCAGAGCCTTCTCGCTGATCGTCTTGCCGATCAGTTCCTGCATGTCCGGATTCTTCTGGATGAGCTGCGATTCAAGCGCGGCGGCTGCTTGCGGCAAGATGTTGTCGAACGGGTCGGTCGCGTGGATCGCGGCTACCGCGGCACGGGCGGCCTTCAGGTGCGATTCCGTCACATCCTGCGAAAACGCTGGCGACGAGAAGGCGAAAACGGCTGAGGCCGCCAGAAGGATGGAAAGGCTGCGAACCCGGTTATGCAACATCATGATCGGTAGAACTCCCTGGTTTTCGGGCGGCATGGACAGTTTCGATACCGTCGCCGCCGGCGATGATGGCCGCTGACGCCAGCCCGATGAAAAGACCGTGCTCGACCACGCCCGGAATGGCGTGGAGAGCATTCGAAAGCGCTCTTGTATCCGGAATGCGGCCAAAAGATGCATCGAGGATAAAATGGCCGCCGTCTGTAACAAAAGCCTGCTCCCCCGTCATCCTCAATGTGACCGGACCGGAAAGACCGAGCTTCTCAGCCGCGGCGCCGATCGCGATTTCGGTTGCGCGAAGGCCGAACGGATTGACTTCGATCGGCAGGGGAAAACGGCCGAGGGTGGCGACCATCTTCGAGCGGTCGGCAATGACGATCATGCGCTGCGACGCCGCGGCGACGATCTTCTCGCGCAGCAGCGCCCCGCCGCCGCCCTTGATCAAGGTCAGTTCCGGGTCGACCTCGTCGGCGCCGTCGACGGTGAGATCGAGTTCGGGCGTTTCCTCCAGTGTCGACAGCGGCACGCCAAGCTCGCGGCAAAGCACGGCGGTGCGCTCCGAAGTCGGCACGCCGATGACGGTCATGCCGCCGGCGACCTTGTCGGCAAGCAGCCGCACGAACTCTTCGGCCGTGGTGCCGGTGCCGATGCCGAGCCGCATGCCGTCGCTCACATGGGCGAGTGCCGCCCGTGCGGCTTCGACCTTCAATTGCCTTGCATCCATGTCGCTTGCTGCCCCGGAACCCTGACGTTTGGGGGCTCGTAGCATCTTTGCCGGTCCGGTCAAAGCCCTGGCCGCTGCGTGCCCCGATGATGTGCAGCATCGCATTCGATGTTGTGCATGCGCGGTCAGCGGGCGACGCACGGGCGATGGATATTAGGAATTATTTCCTGCAACTCTTGACCCGGTGACGGCAGCTGTGCTACATATTTGCCTATGGTGCTGATTTGCGCCAAAAACCCGCCGCCGTGGCGGGTTTTCCGTTTCTGGCGGCTCGCCGCGAAATGCTCCGCCCGATATCTCCCTGACCAAGCTGGCCCCGTGCGCTGGCCCGGTGAGCTTTGCCCAGTGAGCTTGCCTTGACGCGCCGCAGCCGCTATCGCCTGCCCATTGCATGAACTTGGCCCAGGACAGACCATGACTCGCCCGATCATCGTGTTCGACCTTGACGGTACGCTGATCGATACGGCGCCGGACCTGCTCGACAGCCTGAACCACAGCCTTGCCGCCAGCCAGATCTCGGCGGTCGACGAGGCCGGCTTCAGACGCTTTGTCGGCCACGGCGGCCGCGTGATGATCGAACGGGCGCACGCCGCCCAGCGGCGATCGCTTGATGTCGAGGAGCACGACCGGCTGCTCAAGCTTTTCCTCGATCACTACACCCTCAACATCCCCGGCAAATCACGCCCCTACCCCGGCGTCGTCGAAGCCATCGCGCGCTTCGAGGAAGCCGGCTATATCCTGGCCATCTGCACCAACAAATACGAAGCCAACTCGCTGGCACTGATCGAGGCGCTCGGCATGACCAGGCATTTCGCGGCCATCGCCGGACAGGACACATTCGCCTTCCGCAAACCCGACCCGCGCCACCTCACCGAGACCATCAAGCTGGCCGGGGGCGATCCCCACCGCGCGCTGATGGTTGGCGATTCGCAGACCGACATCGACACCGCAAAAGCGGCCGGCATTCCGGTGGTTGCGGTCGATTTCGGCTACACCGACCGCCACGTGCGCGAATTCGAACCGTCGGCTGTGATCTCGCATTTCGACGCCCTGACACTCGATCTGGCGCAAAAGCTGATCGCCGCTGCCGGACAGTGAGGGGGAAGCCGCCAAGGCAATCGCAAAGGGGCGAAGGCGTGCGCCCTAGGAATACCCCACCCCTCCCCACCAAGGTCCACAAAGGTGGAGGGAGATTCCGTCGGCGCTGATCTCTGCAAAATTGCCGACGTTTTGACCGCAAAGATGAAGAGCGCGCGGCAGCTTCCCTCCCCCTTGTGGGGAGGGTTAGGGCGGGGGTCCTTCTTCGCAAGAATCCATATGCGATCCCCTCGGGGAGGCGGCCGGCGTCTTGTCGAAAACAGGGTGGGCGGGGCAATATATCAATCCTTGCCGGAACACCGGACACCGCCTTGACTTCCCGCACCCGCCTCCCTTATATCGCGGCTCGCTTGGCCTTCGGGCACGAGCGGGCGATTAGCTCAGCGGGAGAGCACACCCTTCACACGGGTGGGGTCGCAGGTTCAATCCCTGCATCGCCCACCATTTTTCCTTACTGAAATTGCTGTCATCAAAAAGCGAGCCGTCCACACCGTCACCGCAAGGCTGTGCCCGCAAGGCCGTCGCTGAAGATGATCGGAGCGGCAACCACCTGCATCCGCCTCAATCCGTCGGGCCGACGATTGCCGCCACCTCTTCGTCGGACAATGGCGGCCCCAGTACATCGAGCCCAAGTTCCCGCGCAACGGCGCCGAGACCGTCATGGTCGTCGGTCGTGAGCTGGCGTTCCTCGACCATCGAAAAGAACCGTTCGAACCCCCCTGGCACCACGCTGATAGTGAGATGCACGACATCGGGCCCAAAGCCGCGCCAGGTATGCGGAATGGATTTCGGCAGTAGAACCGTGTCTCCGGCGGCCAAAGAGAAAGTCCGTTCTGGGGTCCACACCGCAATCCTGCCGTCCAGCACCTCAATGATTTCGTCTTCGCGATGATGCAGATGCTTGGCGGGACCGAACCCGGGCGGCGCCCGATAGTCGAAGATTGAATAAGTGCCTCCCGAGCCGCTGGCTCGGACGTGACAGCGCTCGCCGAACGGGCTGATCGAAACGTCAGCACATTGAACGGCGCGATCGAAACTCAATTCACCTGGAGTACTGATATACAACTGCATTGATGCCTCCATGGAATGTCCACCGGGACGGCAGAAGACGCGGTCGGCCAACAACAAAGCGTCGTCTTCCGAGCAGCAATTATGCATATCCATTGTGTAATCTGTGTGGATGCTCTTCGATTCCGGTTTTAGCGGCCTCCAATTTGCCATTGCGGCGCAATGCGTGAAGATTCCGACAGAAACGCAAGCGCTATCCCCGGAATTGTTCGGCGTGATGGAGGCACGGACCGGTGGGTTGCCAGGTTTTACACTGCCCGCTTTCCGCAATGGCTACGGCTGGCAATCCGGGATAAAGTAGATTGCCATCTCTATTTCTAAAATGTCACTGTTTGCAAAGCACCTGCGCAGTTTCGGACCACCAGTTGGGCAGCTGTTAATCGGCAGGCTGGATCGTCATTCATTCCCGCCAGGGAACAAACCAAGGCACCAGCGAGTTTCCTTCCGTCGCAACCTTTGAGGGAAAGCCATGTCCAGACTTCTGCCGGCGACCAGCGTCGCCGTTCTTCTTGCCGGCGGGCCGGCCTTTGCTGCCGCTCCGATCCTCGCACTGCTTCTGCATGGCGGCGGCGACCTCTCTTTGCTCCCTCTGTCGCATTGCTTCTTCAACCGTCAAATCTTTGCTCATAGGAACTGGCACACTTCGGAGCCGCTTCGGACCTTCATCTGCTCGAGTTCCCAGAACGAAACCTCGATGTGGTCATTGGCGCAGTAGACCGTGTTGCGCTCCGGTTCCAGCGCCCTGGCTTGCTTCACGGGACGGGACTTCATCGAGCCTCACCTGCCATTTGCCCGACAGGTCGCTGACTGCTTCGTACGTTTGCCACTGATGCGTAGTCGCAGTAATGGAAGGTGGCGAGATAGTCGGGGAGTCCGGGCATGAACTCCTGTTGATGGGTCCAAGCTCTGCACTCGGCCATGGAGGTCATGGATTTCACCTGGGGGAGCTTGATTAGCTCCCCCTGTTTGGTCAGAAAGATTGTGACAGCGATGGCGGTGAACATGGCCCGGTCATCCATCGACTTAAGGCTGGCGACACAATAACCGCCGGGGTTGGGACGGACGTCGCCTGAGTCAACCTCGTTGGCATGGTCGGGGCCACAGAATCTGGCGATGCGGGAATCCGCTTTTGCAGCCGTTTGCGCTGCCAGAAGAAAAGCGAGAGCGACGATGAGCTTGGTGCGATTCATGTCGTCCTCCGTTTCATCCGGTGCTGCCGGGGGATCGCTTGGAAGCGACGGCCGATTGGGCTATGCTAGGAAGCGCGCCAAGAGGGTGAAATGTCCCGAACGGCCCCTGAAATTGACCTGAAATCTGCTGAAACGGTCACGTTCCGCGGTTTTGTTTTTCTTGCGAACAGCAACGAACTCCGAACCATGGAAGGCAAAGCGGTCAATCTTCGCAGTCAGTCCGTCGAGGTGCTCTCCGTCCTCGCGGCGCGACCGGGCGAAATCGTGTCCAAGGATGCGATTATGCAGGCGGTTTGGCCCGATACCTTCGTGACCGAAGACAGCCTCACTCAATGCATTGCCGATATTCGCCGCGCATTGGCGGACGACGCGCACGTGATCGTGGAAACCGTCCCTCGAAGAGGCTACCGACTGAACGCCGATCCGTCGAACGCGGCGTACACAAACGCCGCAGCCGGCACGGAACGTGCCAAGACGCGATTCTCGCAACGCGGCTTCATTCTTGCTGCACTCGTTCTCGTCGCGGCAGCGATCGGCGCCTACTACGGCGCGGAAGCATGGCAAGCCGCTCCCGTTCGTTCGAGCGACATGCCCAGGATTGCGATCCTTCCCTTCGACGACATGAGTGCCGGTGCGGACAAGGGATATCTCAGCGATGCCGTTGCCGAGGGGATCATCACCGAGCTGGCGCGGAGCAAGACTTATGCCGTCATCGCCCGGAACTCGAGCTTCAGGTACCGCGGCCAGCCGGTTGACATTAGACAGATCGGCGATGAACTCAGCGTCGATTACGTGCTCGAAGGCAGCCAGCAGAAGATCGGAGACCGGCTGAAAGTGTCCGCCCAGTTGCTGAATGCGCATGACGGATCACATGTCTGGGCCAACTCCTACAACCGGGAGATTGGCGATCTTTTCGTCGTCCAGGAGGAAATCATCCGCACGCTTGCGGATCGGGTCGGAGTAAGGATCGAGCGACCCTTGCCACAGAGCGATGCCGCGCAGGTCAGCGCGCTCCGCTATTACCTGATAGGGAGGGCCAAGATCGGAGAGGATATCTCAGCCGAGGGGACCGAGCTGTTAAGGCAGTTCAGCCTCAAGGCGATGGAAGCGGATCCGAACTCCCAGTTCGGCTATATCGGGCTGGCCTGGTCCTATCGCAATGACGCGGTATTCGGGTGGCACGCGCAGGAACACAACCGGGACGAGGCGTTGAAACTCGCTGCCGAATACGCCGACAAGGCCATCCTGCTCGCTCCTGATAACGCTGGAGCGCATGAGGTCCGCGCCGAAATCCATACCGAAGCCGGAGAGGTCGAGCAGGCCCTTGCCCAGTACAATCAGGCGATCGCCTTGAACCCCAGCGACTCGCATATCCTCGTCATGAGTACGAACGTGCTGCTGTATGTTGGCCGCGCCGACGAAGCGATCGATCGGATCGAGCAGGCCAAGGGCATCGATCCCTTCCACCCTGACTGGTTCCACTGGCAGATGGGCTGGGCGCTCTGGGAAAAGAATGATTGCGGGGCGGCGCTGGCGGCGATGCGGAAAATGTCCAGAATCCCGAGCGGCGCACAGCGCATGCTTGCGGGGATCCACGCTTGTCTAGGAAACAAGCGAGAGGCAAAGGAAGCGCTTGCGGTGTTCCTCCAGAACACTCCCAGTGAATCCATCAGTAAAGAACGCAGGGAGTGGGACAAGATTTGGACCGCACCCGGAAGCCTCGACCGCTGGATCAAGCAGATGCGGTTCGCGGGGTTGCCGGAGTGAACGGCTGTCCGTTTGCGGCCCGGCAGAAGTCCGATTGGCCGCATAGAACCGTTGAAGCCTTTGTGTTGCGGCGGTGGTCGCCCTCAAAGCAGGATCATCGTTCGAAAGGAAATGGTGGGTGCGGAAAGTCGGCAATGGGGCCGACCTGCGCCATGGTGCGCTCGCACCCCAACTTCTGGAACGGGCCCGACGGCTGCCGTTCATCGGCGATGCCTCGAACTTCCGCAGATGGCGCTAGTTGCTCGTTCGGATCGACGAGACGAATGGCTACACTCCAGCCGAACCGGGCTCTTCTGCCATTGGCGACCGCATGCTGATTGAGTTTTGACCCTAGCGGGTGCCCTTGCATCGCCCACCATCGATTTTCCTGAATGCCGCACTCCAAACCAGCGTCAGAAGCTACACCCCGCCCCTTCCCCACCAAAATTCTTCTGGGCGAAATTCAAGGCGCTGCTGTAGCTCGTGTAGCTCTGGAACTGACAGACGTCGGAGCCGCGCCGCACCTTCATCTGTTCGAGATCCCAGAACGAAACCTCGATGTGGTCGTTGGCGCAATAGACCGTGTAGCGTAGCGTTCAGGGTTCCAGCGCCCTGGCTGCACGGGACGGGGCTTCATCGAACAGTCGGCTCACCTGCCATTTGCCCGACAGGTCGCTGACTGCTTCGTACGTTAGCCACTGATGCGTAGTCGCAGTAATGGAAGGTGGCCGGAGAGTTCGCGCACGAACTCCTGTCGATGGGTCCAAGCTCTGCACTGCGCCGGTCGAGCCGCGATCAGTGCTTCATCGAGTGCAGGATGGCCTGCATGTGCTCTTCCAGGTCGAGTTCACCCCGTGCCTCAATGGTCAACAGGTAATCGGCCTTGGCCCGGCGATCGCCTCGGCTGATCGCAGGATAGGAGCAGATGGCCAGCAATGATTCCTGTTCAATTCGGTCTGCCGTCTTGCGTTCGTGGCTGCTACTGCCCGCTTGATGAACAACCCTGTGAAGCCCGACATAGGTGGCTTCATGGGCTCCGATCAGCGCCCGCAATTCGGGTGAGGCACCTTCCCCTTCAGCAAACGTCGGTTCAACGACCGAGGCCACGGCGGTGAACGCAAGAAGTGTACGGCGGGTGACTTCGGGCATGCCTCATATCCCTGCTGTCTGATCATGCAGGCACACCATAGCACCGGCGCAACAGTTCGGAGAGATGCTCTGGGACGCGACCACACTGTCTGCTGACAAAAAGTCTTCGCTCCCGCAGCTCGCCATCCTGGGGCTGGCCGGTTGAGGGCCCTGAAAACCGAAAAGCGCGTAGCGCGTGGGGGCCGGCAAGCGACCCGCACCCCAGCGGCATGTGTGGCCTTAAGTCGCAATAACTGGCTTCCCAAAGCAGGACGTCGGGCTTCATTGACGCCGCGACCAACACCATATGGTGATCCACAGCCCTCCAAAACGAGAGAAGCTCGCCCTGACGCGGTCGCACTGCGGCCGTCAGCCGAAAATGGCTATGAACTAGGAACCTGAAAAACCATGCCTGAAAATATCAGACCAACTTCGAGAGACGTCCCCCTCATTCAGCTAGGCGTCTATCAGTGCCGCTTCCCGGTGAGCGAAGACGCGTCAGTACCCGGCGGTTATCGTTTTTGTGCCGGGCCAACTTCGCAGGATCGCGTCTATTGCAATCACCACCACGGCATCGTGACCGCCGTCGACCCTCGTCGAACCCGTTCAGGTCTCCACCCCGCTCAACGACGCGCCGCGTAAGTCAAGCGGGCGGCGGCGCCTCGAACAGGTAGCAAGGGCTCAGCGTGATGCGCTCCACATCAGTTGGGACATCGTCGGGGGCAACGAAATGACGCGTGCGCATATAGCCCCCCAATGAACCGCCAACATCCTATGGCCACGAACTGTGAAGTGGCGCATCGTAGTTTTTTGGCGCATGGCTTTTTTCTTCCGGTTAACTGCAAATCAGCGGACTAGATGGTCATGCATTCCGGCAGCGGAACAAACCGGCACGCCAGCGAGTTTCTGTGCGAGGAAAATTGAGGGAAAGCCATGTCCAGATTACTTCTGATGACAAGCGTCGCCGTTCTTCTTGCCGGCGGGCCGGCCTTTGCCGCGGACGATACGCCGCTGCCGCCACCCAATGCCAAGAAACTGTCGGAGATTCTCGCCAAGGTCGAAAAGCGCGACGGCTTTCTCTATGTGAAGGAGGTCGACTGGGACAGCGGCGCCTACACCGTCACCTACTACACGGCGGATAAGGCGAAGGTCGAGATCAACTATGATCCCGTGACGGCCGAGCCGAAGTAACGGCTGTCGTCGAAGGCCGTTCGGACGCGAATTCATTGGCCGTTCCCATCGGCCTTTCCATGCTGGCGCAGCCCCTCACCTGCCTGCCGGCATCCTCTCCCCGTATAGTGACGGGGAGAGGGACGCTCGCAGACGATTTCGCCAATCACCAACGTTGCAACGATGGTACGGGCATTGCGGCCAGCCCCTTTCTCCCCGCACTAAATGTCTGGCAGGACAATGAGGGGCGGCGCCGGCTTCGACAATTGACATCCACCACGAGTTGGAAACGGTTGCTGGCCTGAGGCGATTGCCCTGCCCTTGCGCCAGATCGTCTTTGATGGCTGACTATGGCGGTTGACTGAGCCGCATTGGGGGATGGGCATGGCGACGGCGAAGCACGTGATGAAGCGCATATTGATGATGCTGGCCGGCTATCTCGTGGCGGTGCTGGTGGGCTTGATCTCAATCGCGGCGATCTATGCCGTGCTCAGTTCCTTGCCCAACTCGCCGAACTATTTCGACGTCATGGGCGTCTCGCCGATTGCGGTTCTGGTGGTGCCGCCGCTCGGCATGTTCGTTTATTTCCTGACGATTGTGGTGACCGCGCTACAGACGCTGATCTTCGCGCTGATCGCCGAGTTCTTCTCGTTGCGCAATGTCCTGCTGCACATGGTTTTCGGCGCCGGTGCCGCGGTCGCCGGCTTCGCCCTGATCTGGCCAAGCGTACCGGAGGACATGGATCCGCAACGCTGGGTCGACATCGGCATCATCGCCGCCGCAGGCCTCGTCGCCGGGCTGCTCTATTGGCTGATCGCCGGGCGGGACGCCGGCTTCCGGCGACCGCTGCTGGAGCACTAAAAATCAGCTCGACGGCGAGCGTACCGCCTCGGTGGCGTCCAGGGCCTGCTTCAGCCGCGAGTCGCGGTCGTAGACGTCGTCGAAATATTCGACCTTGCCGGACAGGTCAGGCCATGCGGTGAAATAGGCGACATAGACCGGGATATTGCGTGTCACATTCTCGGTCGCGTGGCCGTGCTTCAACTTCTCGGCGATATAGTCCACCGACGTGCCGAGCACTGCCGCCGCCATGCCACGCGGGTCCTGCAACCGCACGCAGCCATGGCTGAGCGCGCGCATGTCACGCTCGAAGAAGGATTTCTGCGGCGTGTCGTGCATGTAGATGGCGTGCTTGTTGGGGAACAGGATCTTCAGTTCGCCCAGCGCATTGGCCTCGCTCGGCTGCTGGCGCACGCTGTAGGGGATGTTCGCGCCATAGGCGCCCCAGTCGACCGCCGACGAAGGAATACGATTGCCCTGCGAATCCGTCACTTCGTAGCCGGCCCGGTCGAGATAGCCGGGATCGTTGCGCAACCTGGGCAGCATTTCGTTGACGATGATCGACTGCGGCACGCCCCAATAAGGATGGAAGTCGACCTGCTTGATCTGGTCGTAGAAGAAGGCGGTCTGGTTGGTGGTCCGGCCGACGACCACGCGCGTCTTCAGCTTTTCCTCCCCGTTGTCGATATAGCTCGCCGTGAAGGCCGGCTGGTTGATGAAGACACGCGGGCTGCCGAGATCGGAAGGCAGCCAGCGCAGTTCCTCCAGTGCCACTTCCACCTTCAGCAGCTTGTCGGCCTTGGATGTCCCCGCGAGCGACGCAACGGTGCGCGGGCCGATGACGCCATCGCCCTTCATGCCGGCCTTTTGCTGCACGGCCTTGATGATCGGAATGAGTTCCGGGTCATAGACTTCGCTGGTGGCCAGTCGGGACAGGATCTCGCCATAGGCGCCGCCCGTCTCGTCATCGAGATTGCGCGCGATCAAAGTCAGCAGCTTCGGCAATTCGGGGCTGGTTTCGCCCGGCTTCAGCAACAGCTTGGGGTCGACGACGATGTCGTTTTCAGCACTTGCCTGCAGGGATTCCAGTTCGACGCGCAGCGCCTGGTATTCCGCATTCTGCGGATGCCGCGATTCGAGATAGGTGCGCACTTCCTGGGTATGCGCCAGCGTTTTCAGCACGCCTTGCAAGTCGAGCGGCTTGGCCGGGAAATCATAGTAGCCGGTCATGCGGTTGGGCTCGACGCGGCCGTTCTGGGCGTCATGAGCATAGCGAAGCACGCGCGCCGACAGCGTCATCTCGAAACGGACGAGTTCTTTCAATTGGGCATTGGGGTCGGTCGTCGACGTAGCTACGGCGGGCACTTCGACCGTATAGTCGGCCGGCGTGAGGCCGTAGCTTGAAGCTTCGCCAAGCACCCGAACAGCATCCTGTGCTCGGCTGTTGAGGCTGGTCCCTGTTACCCAGATGAAATCCGGATTGGCCGAGTAATAGGCGATCAGCGCCTTGGCGATATCGGGCTCGGCATAAAGTTCGTAATCATTCAAGCTGGCAACGGCATCGCGAAACGCAGCGACGGTCACTGACGGCACGAAAGCCGCATCCTGCGGCACCGCCGGCTCTGGCTTCGCCGCCAGCGCCGAGAAGTCGACGCGGACCAGCCGATCGGCCTTGTAGGTGTAATAGGACGGGCCGCTGATTCTCACGCTGCCACCGCCGCCCGGCACTTTCGGCTTGTTCTTCGGCGGCGGCGGAAACTCGCCTTGCGGCGCGTGCTTGACGCCGCCGCCGAAAAGCATGTCGAACAGCCCCTGCGCGCCTGCTTGCGGGATACCGAAAGCGAGCGTTGCCGTGATCGCCATCAGCGGCACCGCAGCTGCCTTGTTTCCGAGGAATTTCATGGATCACCCGCTTCCGGCCGCAACCGGTTCCCGTTCCGCACGTAGATCGTCTCGCTCACCGCATGGCGGATGTAAGGCGCGACTATGCTGATTCATACCGATTTCGTTAAGCTTTCATAAATTTTGGAACGTCTGTTGCAGAACGGTTTCACAACGTCGTGACGGCTGGAGCGGGGTGTTTGCGTCCAGCCGGGAAATCCATTGCAGATCAGGCGTTGGCGCCGCCATCGATGGTCAGCGCGGCGCCGGTGACGAATCGGCCTTCCGGGCCCGCCAGCCAGGCAACCATGCCGGCGATGTCCTCGGCCCTGCCGAATCGCGGCGTCGCCATCTTCTGGCGCTGGTGCTCGGCATGCGGACCATCGGCCGGGTTCATGTCGGTGTCGGTCGGCGGATTTCGACTGCGGCGTCGCCGCGACTTTCTTCGCCACGGTTCAGCACGGCATGTCGATCCAGGCCCGCGACGGCGCCTCGCACGATGCCTTGCTGGCAACGGTGGCCGGGGCCATGGCGGCCTGGAAGACAATGGCGGCAACCGATGCGGCGTGACAAACGGCGGCTGGTGTGCTCGAAATTCGCCAGCGAGCCGGGAGGTATGAAGGCGTGAAGAAAGGTTATCGCGAACTGCTGGACGAGGCGAACGCCGAGATCGAGGTGGTTTCGCCCGAGGAAGCAGCCGGGCTGCTCGACGATGAAGACACCATCTTCGTCGATCTGCGCGATCCGCGCGAAGTGGAGCGCGACGGCCGGATTCCCGGCGCCAAACATGTCACGCGCGGCATGCTGGAATTCTGGATCGACCCCGAAAGCCCCTACCACAAGCCGTTCTTCGCCTCGGGAAAGAGCTTCGTCTTCTTCTGCGCAGGCGGCTGGCGCTCGGCGCTGGCCACCAAGACGGCGCAGGACATGGGGCTTGCGCCGGTAAAGCATATCCTTGGCGGCTACACCGCCTGGAAGGCGGCCGGACTGCCGGTCGAACCCGGCGAGAAGAAGAAATAATTTCGATCGCCGGTCAATGCAGCAGCGACGGCTCGCGATGCGCCACGAAGCCGACCGCGCTTTCGATCACACCCTTGTCCGCAAGAATGCGGCGATGGCCGAGCCCGTCTGCCCAGTAGAGCCGCACATGACCGCCGGCGCCGGCATAGCGCCTTGCGTGATCGGCCGAAACCTCACGGTCGTCCGGTGCGTGGATGACCAGGGTCGGGACCGGCGCCTGGGCGAGCTGACGGTCGCCGGTGAATTCGTGCAACGGCCGACCGGAAAGATGTTGGACACGATCCGCCATTGCGGCTTGCGAGCGCGGACCGACATTGAGCATGCGGCTGAAGTCGGCGAAGATCGCCGGCAGGGAACTTGGCGCCGCGATCAGCACCAGACGTCCGGCCGCCAGCGGCGGGATGTTCTTGACCGAACCGGCGACGGCATTGGCGGCGACGGCACCGCCGAAGGAGTGACCGACCGCTGCCACGAACGGGCCGAACCACTCACCGGCAACCCGCACCGCATCAACGGCATTGACCATGTTCAGCCGCCTGCCCTGCGACTGGCCGTGGCCCGGCAGATCAATGGAAACCACCCTGTAACCGGCGGCGCGATAGCCTTCGATCAACGCGCGCATATATTCGGTGCGCGAGCGCCAGCCATGCACGACAAGCACCGTGCCAACGGCTGCCCCGCCCGGCTCCGGCCGGAACTCGTGCACCATGACGCAGCGGGTCGCGGTCTTGAGCCGGTGATGGCGCGCCTCGGTCATGAACTCGGCAGCGCGATCGACTGCGCGCCGTTCGCCGTCGCTGAGCGCCTTGACGTTCGGTGTGCGGCAGAACAATTCGAACGCCGCGCGCCCGGTCAGGCGCGGCGCGACACGCTCGGCCGCACCAAACACGCCCCGGATGACCTTCAGCCCGAATGATGCCATAGTGAGAATCCATCCATACGTTCAAGCATGAACATAATAGTTCAAAGATGAACAATAAACAAGAGCTACCTTGGGACAACCCGCGCTTTCGCAACTGGGTCGCGGTAGCGCGCGCCTGCCATGTGCTTGAGCGCACGCTGGCGGTGAAGCTGGGGCCGCTCGACCTGAAGCCGGCTCAGCTCGATGTGCTGATGAACCTCTACCGCCATCCCGGCATGTCGCAGCACGACCTTGCCCGCAAGCTGCTCGTCGGTCGCTCCAACATCACCATGCTTCTGCCGCAGCTGGAGGCGCGTGGCCTGCTGCGCCGCGAAGGCGACGACAAGGACAAGCGCATCCTGCGGCTCGCGCTCACCGAGGCCGGCGAGGCGCTGCTGATGCAGGCGCTGAAAGTGCACATGGCGCTGATCGAGAAGGCGATGAGCCAGTCGACGCCGGAACAATGCGACATGATCGGCGAGCAGATGCGCAAGATCTATGAGGTGCTGAAGGAGGCGTGACCGCCCCTCAGCCCAAACTTACCACATCGTCTTCTTCGCCCGCTCCGGCCATTCCTTGTCGTAGGTGTCGCCATCGATGTTCTTGCGGCTGGTGATTTCCAGGATCTGTCCGGGCGTCGGCAACGACTTCGGGTCGACATGCCTCGCCGGATTCCAGAGTTCGGAGCGGACGATGGCGCGGGCGCATTGGAAGTAGACCGAATCGATGTCGACAACGGTTACCGATCGCGCCGCCTTGCCTTCAACCGCGAACGACGCGCACAGCGTTGTATCCGTGGTGATATGAGCGCGACCATTGACGCGCAGCGTCGTGCCGGAGCCCGGCACCAGGAACAGCAGGCCGACTCGCGGATCGCGGATGATGTTTCGAAGCGAATCGGCGCGGTTGTTGCCGCGACGGTCCGGCATCATCAGGGTTTTCGGATCGTGGATGCGCACGAAGCCGGCGAGATCGCCGCGCGGCGAGCAGTCAAGCCCCTCCGGCCCGCTGGTCGCCAATGCGACAAACGGTGAGGACTCGATGAAAGCGGCGTATTCTGGAATGACACGGTCGAGTTCCTTGACCAGGGAGGCCTCGCCAGGAACGCCATAGAGCGCCTCGATCTGCTCGACTGTGGTGATGACGGACATCTTTTTCGTCTCCAAACCTTCGCCGGCGCTACTCCATTTCGATGACGCTTTGACGACAACGACAGGAGCACGATTCCGAACAGTGTGGGCGGTTTTCGGACGACATCTTGCTCGATCTCTTCGCCTCTAGCGGTCCCGGCTCAAGCCCTTTTCCGCAAGCTCTGCCAGATAGGCGTCCCAGCGTGCATCCTTCTCGTGGCCGAGCGTGTGCAGGTAGTTCCAGGTAAAGATACCGGTGTCGTGGAAATCGTCGAAGGTGATGCGCACGGCGTAGTTGCCGACCGGCTCGATCTTGAGGATCTTGACATTGCGCTTGCCGGGAACCGTCACACGCTGTTCGGGCGAGTGGCCCTGCACCTCGGCCGATGGCGAGGCGACGCGCAACAACTCCGCCGGCAGTTCGAACGGCCTATGATCGGGAAAGGTGACGGACAGCACTTTGCGGTCCTTCGAAACCCGGAGTTCTTTCGGTGCGGTCATGCTGTTCGATCCGTATTATCCATCCTTCCCTACGCCGCTTCGTCAAACGGGAAAAGGCTGTTTGATGCCGACCGACATGCTATGTCGGCGCAGGGATGTTGCGAAAGATCAACAACCGCTATCTTGAATGACAGGCTGGATCGTATCACATAGCGGTATATAACGATGCCGCTCACGGCCACGGGAAGCGCTCGAAGCATGGACATGATCGACCCATTCGGTCGCACGATCAGCTATCTCAGGGTGTCGGTTACCGACCGCTGCGATTTCCGCTGCACCTATTGCATGGCCGAGGACATGGCCTTCCTGCCGAAGAAGGACCTGCTGTCGCTGGAAGAACTCGACCGGCTGTGCAGCGTCTTCATCGAAAAGGGCGTCAGGAGATTGCGGCTCACTGGCGGTGAGCCGCTGGTGCGCAAGAACATCATGCATCTGGTGCGCCAGTTGTCGCGGCATCTCGAAAGCGGCGCGCTGGAAGAACTGACGCTGACCACCAATGGCTCGCAACTTTCGCGCTTTGCCGCCGAACTCGCTGATTGCGGCGTCAAGCGCATCAATGTGTCGCTGGACACACTCGACGCCGACAAGTTCCACAAGATCACCCGCTGGGGCCACCTCGACAAGGTCATGCAAGGCATCGATGCCGCGCAGGCGGCCGGGCTGAAGGTCAAGCTCAACGCGGTGGCGCTGAAGGATTTCAACGACGCCGAGTTGCCCGAGATGATGCGCTGGGCGCATGGCCGTGGCATGGATTTGACGGTCATCGAGACCATGCCGATGGGCGAGATCGACGCCGACCGCACCGATCAGTATTTACCGCTGTCGCTGCTGCGCGCGTCGCTGGAACGCCAGTTCACGCTGACCGACATTCCCTTCAAGACCGGCGGGCCGGCTCGTTACGTCCATGTCGCCGAAACCGGCGGACGCCTCGGCTTCATCACGCCGATGACGCATAATTTCTGCGAGAGTTGCAACCGCGTCCGGCTGACCTGCACCGGCACGCTCTATATGTGCCTCGGCCAGGAGGACGCCGCCGACCTGCGCGCGCCCTTGCGGGCCTCCGAAGGCAACGAACTGGTCGCCGAGGCCATCGACGAAGCGATCGGCCGCAAGCCGAAAGGCCATGATTTCATCATCGACCGCCGCACCAGCCGCCCATCGGTGTCACGCCATATGAGCGTCACCGGCGGCTGATCTTTTCGTGAAATTCAGGCAAGATCGCTTCCGAGGTCATTTGCTTCGAGGCGCGACATGCAACGGCGTTATTTATTCCCGGCGTTTGTCATGGCAGGTGCGGCGACCAGTGCGGTCGCCGCACCGTCCACCTATGTGAACGAGCGCTTCGGCACCGTCTGCACCTTTCCCGGTGAGATTTTCACCGATCGCCAGCCCGAGCCGGACAATGGCGACGGACAGGTATGGCTGAGCACGGATGGCGCCAGCCTGATCTGCTCGGGCATCCGCAACATCGACGATGAAACGCCGAAGGGTTTTGTGGCTGCCGAGAAGGCCAGCGATGAAGCCGGCTACAAGGTCACCTACAGCAAGTCCGGCAAGGACTGGGCGGTGCTGTCTGGGATGAAGGACGGAAAGATCTTTTACGAGCGGCGCCTGTTCGGCAGGGATGGCATCATCCGCACGGTCTGGATCGACTACCCGCCGGCCCTCAAGTCGAAATACGACCCGCTGGTGGGTGCCATCGCCGGCAGTCTCAAGGGGCCATGAGCGTTTCGTGACCGTGAGCATTTCGGCCACACCGCGAACAAATCTTTACCCGCGAATGCTCTGCTGATTTACCGATGGTCCGTTCCGGCCTAGCCTTCCGCTTGGGACGGTTTCATCCAACAGGGGGAATAGACCATGGGCAAACTCCTTCTCTCTCTTGCATTGCTTGGCCTCGCTTCCGTGCCAGCGGCCGCCCAGTCGATCGGCGGCACCTATACGGTCGCCGGCACCAACTTCGACGGCTCGGCCTATGGCGGCGAGGCAACCATCGCGCTGACCAGCGGAACGACCTGCACGATCCACTGGGAGACGGGCGGCTCGTCTTCCGACGGCATCTGCATGCGCAACGATGACGCCTTCTCCGCCGGCTATGTCATGGACAAGGATATCGGCCTTGTCGTCTACAAGGTGATGGACGACGGCTCCCTGCACGGCCTGTGGACGATCGCCGGCAAGGAAGGCAATGGCACCGAGGTGCTGACGCCGAAGAAGTAAGTTCTGCCGCCATTGCAGGCGATCTCCAGGGCCACAAACGAGGCTGTGGCCCAGCCCTTTGTTATTGCTGTTTCATGCCCGGCTGTTACAGGCTTGCTGCAAAACAGAACCGGTAGTCGTCTTGCCCCTGTCTCCAAATCTTCGCGGCGCGTTGTTCATGGTGGTGGCGATGGCCGGCTTCACCCTCAACGACGCCATCACCAAATACTCGTCGCAATCGATGAACATGGCGCAAGTCATGTTGATCCGCGGTGCGTTCGCTTCGCTCTTCGTCGGCTTGCTCGCCTGGCAGCGCGGCGCGCTTGCCCGCCCCGGGTCGATGCTGCAGCCGCTGGTGGCCATGCGCGTGATCAGCGAAGCCGGCGCAACGGTGAGTTTTCTCGTCGCCCTCGCCCATTTGCCGATCGCCAATGTTTCGGCGGTGCTACAGGCGCTGCCGCTGGCGGTGACGATGAGCGCGGCACTCGTCTTCGGCGAGGCTGTCGGCTGGCGGCGCTGGCTGGCCATCGCCATCGGATTTGGTGGCGTGCTGATCATCGTGCGGCCTGGCTTCGAAGGCTTCAGCATCTACTCACTGTCGGCACTGGCCAGCGTCGCTTGTTGTACGGTACGCGATCTCAGCACCAAGCGGATTCCCAAGGCTATTCCCACCCTGCTGGTGTCGACCGCGACCGCGCTTGCCATGACTGTCGTCGGCGGGGCGCTGTTGTCGCCGATGGGGGGCTGGACACCGATGACGGGCAACAGCACCGCCCTGTTGGCCCTGGCTGCCGTGCTGGTGCTCATCGGTTACCAGTTCATCATCATGGCGATGCGCTCGGGCGACATCTCCTTCATCGCGCCGTTCCGCTATACGGCCCTGATCTGGTCGATCCTGCTCGGCCTGTTCATCTTCGCCGATATTCCAGATCTGCCGATGATCGTCGGCGCCACCATCATCATCGGCTCCGGCCTCTATGCGCTTTACCGCGAACGAGTGGTCGGCAAGCGAAAGATCGTCGCCGAAAGCACCGGACCGGCCATGGTTCCCGACGGAATCTAGCCAAGCCATTTGAAGGTTCTTGTGATTTTCGGCGGCAGGCGTACAGGCTCGATGGCATGAAGCGAGATGTTGCGGGGATCATTCTGGCCGGCGGCCAGTCGAGACGGATGGGCGGTGGCGACAAGAGCCTGTTGCCGCTTGGCAGCGGCCGCGTGCTCGACCAGGTCATCTCGCGCTTTGGCCCGCAGATCGGCCCCCTCGCGCTTAGCGCCAACGGCGATCCGGCGCGGTTCTCGCGCTTTGGGCTGCCGGTGCTTGCCGACACGGTGACCGGCTTTGCCGGGCCGCTTGCCGGTATTCTGACTGGCCTCGAATGGACCGCGGCCAACACGGCTTGCAAGGCGATCGTTACCGCTGCCGGCGACACGCCCTTCCTGCCGCTGGATCTTGTCGAGCGACTGGCGGCCGCCACCGATCAAAGTCCAGCTTCGATTGCCGTCGCTTGCTCGGGCGGCAAGCGGCACCCCACCTTCGCGCTCTGGCCGACGGACTGTCGCGACGCCCTGCGGCATTTTCTGGTCGATGAAGATATCAGGCGGGTTTCGGCTTTCATCGACCGGCACGGCTTCGTCGAGGTGGAATTCCCGCTTCTTCAATCGGCGGGCCACCCGGTCGACCCTTTCTTCAACATCAACCAGCCTGATGATCTTGTCGCTGCCGAAGGTCTGTTGCAGCATGAAATCATGAACAGACGCGTCTTCGGCATCACCGGTTGGAAAAACTCCGGCAAGACGACATTGACCGAAAAGCTGGTCACCGAACTTGTTCGGCGCGGCTGGAAAGTGTCGACGGTGAAACACGCGCACCACGATTTCGACATCGACAAGCCGGGTGCCGACAGCTACCGCCATAGGCAGGCGGGCGCCACGGAAGTCGCGATCGTGTCGGGAACCCGCTGGGCGCTGATGCACGAACTGCGCGGTGAGGATGAGCCGACGCTGGAGGTAATTCTATCACGGCTCGCGCCTTGCGACCTGGTGCTGGTCGAGGGTTACAAGCGCGAGGCCCACCGCAAGATCGAAGCCCGCCGGCTGGACGCGAAAGACCGCACGCCGCTTTCGGCAAGTGATCCCAACATCGTCGCCGTCGCCGCCGATTTTGCGGCTGAAGGCGGTCCCCTGCCGGTGTTCGATCTCGACGATGCAAAGTCGATAGCCGACTTCATCGAGCGCACCACTGGGCTCGTTGCTTGAGCGCTGACGCAGCGGCAGAATAGCCTTCCCCGTTTTTGCGGTTTTGCAGTTGCTTTTTTCTTGGAAAGAGTGGGAGTATCGCGCCAGCGGGCGGCCAAAAGCACCGCCCCACAGAGCCGTTTGGAACGACGGCCGGGACCATAAAGAGAGGATTATCATGCGTATTGCACTGCGTATCGCGCTCGCCGCTTCGGCCGCGCTGTTGACGCTCGGCGTAGCCCAGGCCCAGGAAAAGACCCTGAGGATCGGCACCGAAGGCGCCTACCCGCCATTCAACAACCTCACCGCCGATGGCCAGCTCGTCGGCTTCGACATCGACATCGCCAAGGCGCTTTGTGACGAGATGAAGGTCAAATGCACCTTCGTCGCCCAGGATTGGGACGGCATCATTCCCGCTCTTCAGGCCGGCAAATTCGACGCCATCGTCGCTTCGATGTCGATCACGCCGGAGCGGTTGGAGAAGGTCGACTTCTCGCACAAATACTACAACACGCCGTCGGCGCTCGCCGTGCCGAAGGACAGCACGCTGAAGGGCGTGACCAAGGAAGATCTCGCCGGCAAGACCGTCGGCGTGGCCACCACCACCACGCATTTCAACTATGCCTCGAAGACCTACACCGACAGCACCGTCAAGGGCTATCCGAGCAGCCCCGAGGAGCAGGCAGATCTTGCCAATGGTCGTCTCGACGCAATCGAGGACGATATCGTCGTGCTGCAGCAGTGGCTGGATTCGCCCGATGGCGCATGCTGCAAGATCCTCGGCCAGCCGTCGCCGCAACCAGTCGAGATCTTCGGGCCAGGCGCCGGCATTGCCGTGCGCAAGGGCGAGACCGACCTGGTCAACAAGCTCAACGCGGCCATCGACGCCATCCGCGCCAATGGAAAATACAAGGAAATCAACGACAAGTACTTTAAGTTCGACGTCTACGGCGCCGAGTCCTGATAAACTAGGTGAAGACGGCGGGGAACTTCTTCGCCGTCTTTCTATTCGTTCGGGAACGCCGTGGAGATAAGACCTGTCGATGCCATCCCAGAGCATATGGACACTTCTCAGTTGGGGACCCGATGGCTGGCTTGACGATATCGCCTATGGCGCACTGATCACCGTTGCGCTTGCCCTTGCCACGTTGCCAATCGGATTGACGATCGGCTTTTTCATTGCTCTTGCCAAGCAGTCCGAAGAACCATCGCTGCGCCTTGCCGCCAACATCTACACCACGGTCTTTCGCGGCCTGCCGGAACTGGTGACGCTTTTCCTGTTCTTCTTCGGCATGCCGATCCTGCTGCAGCATCTCGTCAGGTATTTCCGGCCGGACGCCACCATCGACGTCAACAGCTTCGTCGCCGGCATGATCGTGCTCGCGCTGATCTTCTCGTCCTATGCCAGCGAGGTTTTCCTCTCGGCCTTCCGCGCCATACCGAAGGGCCAATATGAGGGCGGCTACGCCATCGGGCTTTCCAACTGGCTGACCATGCGCAAGGTGATCGTGCCGCAGTTGCTGCGCATCGCGTTTCCCGGACTGGAGAACTGCTGGCTAAGCCTACTCAAGGACACGTCCCTGGTATCGGTCGTCGGCTTGGCCGAGACGCTGCGCAATGCCAGCATTGCCGCCCGCGTCACCAAGCACGCTTTCCTGTTCTTCGGCGTGGCCTCGCTGGTGTTTCTCGGCCTCGCCGTCGTGTCGTCCTTTGCCACCGGTGCAATTTTGCGTTCGCTTGGCCGGCGGGAGGCGCAGCGATGAGCGCTACAGCCGCCATGGTCGAACGGCCGCCGCCCCAGGCGCGGGGTTGGCCGCGCAGGCGTATCGCCGGTTATGCGCTGGTCTGCCTGTGGATCCTATTCGGCGCTGGCATCGTCAGCTATCTGGTCATTGCCTGGAATGCCGATTTCTTCGCCAAATATGCGCCCGCCTATTTGCGAGGGCTTGGGGTAACGCTCGCGCTGGTTTCCATATCGATGGTGCTCGGCGCAATGCTTTCGGTGCCTGTCGCCTATGGGCGCATGTCCAGCAACCGGATTCTGTCCGGCCTCGCCTATTGCTATGTCTATTTCTTCCGTGGCACGCCGCTGCTGGTTCAGACCTATCTGGTCTATTATGGATTAGGCTCGTTCAGGGTCGAACTGCAGTCGGTTGGCCTCTGGGATTTTTTCAAGGACGCGTTCAATTGCGGCGTCTTTGCCTTTTCGCTCAACACTGCCGCCTACCAGGCCGAGATTCTACGCGGCGCCATCGAGAGCGTGCCTCGTGGGCAATGGGAAGGGGCAGCATCGCTCGGCCTGCACAAACTGCAGACATTGCGCAAGATCATCCTGCCCCAAGCCTTGATCGTCGCCTTGCGGCCCTATGGCAATGAACTGATCCTGATGGTCAAGGCGTCCGCCATCGTCGCTATCATCACGGTCTATGATCTGATGGGCAATGCAAAGCTCGCCTTCGCCAACTCGTTCGACATTCAGGCCTATATCTGGGTCGCTCTCGTCTATCTGGTGATGGTCGAGATCTTGCGCCATGGCGTTGAATGGATCGAGCGCCGGATCACCGTTCACCTGAAACGCTGACCATTTTCAAACTGGCTGCACCAGTCGATCTGGTCACACGCGTCTTGACGAATTGGGCGCAGGGCCTAGAGCTTTCGCAGCAAATTCCGTTTCCATTCTGAAGGGTAAGCTCATGGCATCCGTTGCATTTCTCGGTCTTGGCGTGATGGGCTATCCAATGGCCGGGCACTTGAGGAACAAGGGTGGGCACGACGTCACCGTCTACAACCGCACCAAGGCCAAGGCCGAGCATTGGGTAGGCCAGCACGGCGGCAGCCTTGCGGCGACGCCGGCGCAGGCCGCCGAGGGCAAGGATTTTGTCTTTTCCTGCGTCGGAAACGACGACGATTTGCGTTCGGTGACGACGGGTCCCGAAGGCGCCTTCAAATCGATGAAGAAGGGTTCGGTCTTCATCGACAACACCACGGCCTCGGCCGAGGTCGCACGCGAACTGGCGGCGGCGGCGCAAGCACGCGGCTTTTCGTTCCTCGACGCGCCGGTCTCCGGTGGCCAGGCCGGCGCCGAGAATGGCCTCCTGACCGTCATGGTCGGTGGCGAGCAGGACGCTTTCGACAGAGCCAGGCCCGTCATAGATGCCTTTGCCCGCATGGTTGGCTTGATGGGGTCGGCCGGTGCTGGCCAGCTCACCAAGATGATCAACCAGATCGCCATCGCCGGTCTCGTGCAGGGGCTGGCCGAAGGCATCCATTTCGGTAAGAAGGCCGGGCTCGATATCGAGAAGGTGATCGAGGTCATCTCCAAGGGTGCGGCTGGTTCCTGGCAGATGGAGAACCGGCATAAGACGATGAATGCCGGCAAGTATGATTTCGGCTTCGCCGTCGATTGGATGCGTAAGGACCTTGGCATCTGCCTGGCGGAAGCCGACCGCAACGGTGCCAAATTGCCGGTGACCGCGCTTGTCGATCAGTTCTACAAGGATGTGCAGGCAATGGGCGGCAAGCGCTGGGACACGTCCTCGCTGCTGGCGCGGCTGGAAAAATAGGTTTCTGCGATGGCGGAACTCTCGCCTCAATCCAGTGCCGCGGAAATTGTCGACCATCTGCGCGCCATTGGCTCGCAGGAGAACCGCCTCGGCATGTTGCGCTACGGCATCAGGATCGACCGCGCCCTTGGCATAACGCATGGCGTACAGCGGCAGATCGCCAGGAAGATCAAACGCAACCACGAGCGCGCCTTCGAGCTGTGGGAGACGGGTATCGTGGAGGCGCAGTTCATCGCTTCCGTCACGGCTGATCCGAAACGGTTTTCTGCTGGAGATGCAAGAAGATGGGCGGCCAGTTTCGACTCATGGGACATCGTCGATGGCGTCTCGGATCTCTTTGTCGATACGGACGCCTGGAAGGAACTGATCGGCGAGTTCGCGGCCGACGAACGGGAATTCGTTCGGCGCACGGCCTTTGCGATGATGGCATGGTCTGCCGTTCACCGGAAGAAAGAACCAGAGACAAGCTTCCTCGCCTTCCTGCCGATCATCGAAGCGCATGCCACCGACAGCCGCAATTTCGTGAAGAAAGCCGTGAACTGGGCGCTTCGATCGATCGGCAAACGATCGATGGCTATGCACGGCGCCGCGCTTGCCGTCGCCGAACGACTGGCGCAGTCGACCGATAGGACCGCGCGCTGGATCGGCAAGGACGCTGTCAACGAACTTTCCAATGCCAAGACGTTCGAGCGGATCGCCAAGAAAGGCTGACGCGTGACGCGATCAGTTCGCGCCGATGGTGCATCGATGGATGAGCATATGGCAGCGCACTATTGACGCAGGTCCCGAAGGCCGAGCTCTTTCCAAATCCATTCAAAACTATAGGTAGCCATCGGATTGACAGGGTCTGGTTGTTTGGCTGTCTGGTTTTCGAGATACTTCAGCCAATCGGCGACCTTTCGGCGGCCGGCCGGGGTTTTGGCGGCCTGACGCGGTGTTTTGTTCCCCAACATTGCGACGGGCTGATCAAGAGTTTCCAGATAATGCCGATCCAAGAACTCGTGAACGCCCTGTTCGGCGATTTCTGGTGGCGCACTCGATGACGGCGTTTCGACATGCTTGCCAGATCGTTCGGCCAACATCTGCTCGACAGTGCGGATTTCAGTGAGGGGGGTCCGCGCTAGATCGCCGAGGGCTTGGCGAACCAAGGCCGTCCCTCTTGCAGCTCGCTCTGCGGAGTTGGTGGACAGATGGAGGAAGCGCCCCTTCAGTTCGGCATTGCCCAGCACACACGAACCGCTATCCGCCGTGATGTCGATTGTAGGTGCCTTCGCCGCTTTTGGCTTGTCTCTGCCTTGTGGTGTCTCTTCCAGCCAGTTCCAGAAGTTCGCGTTTTCTTGTGACATCCCCGAATGGTGTTCAATCGAGAAGCAATCTCTTCCGGCGCCACGCCCGATGCCAAGGGAAAGCGGACATCATGGAATACGATGTCATCGCCATCGCTATTTCGTAGCGTCGGCCTCTCCATCATCCTATTGAGGGTGTCAAACAACCATGACAGTGTGAACATGGATGCCGCCGCCTGCAGCTCTTCATTCCTCAACGCGGGCAGCTTCTTTGCATTTCTTTTCCCGAACGCGCCGCGCAGTCCGTCGAACAATGCTTCCGTAGCCTGCGGCGTGAACGGCAAGACACCGCCCGCAAGGACGTTTTTGCCCATGACAGGCACGACCCGTGCAGCGATCTTATCCCACTGTTTCAACATCTTCGTGGCGGTGCCCTCGCTAACGTTGATAGGTTCACCTCCGCGGATAAGGTCACGCGCCACAAGAGATTGTCCAGGCACGACGTTGCTTACTTCATACAGGCTCATGACGGACGTCCGTAACGCCATCATATAAGCCTTGGATTGCGCATTTTCCTTCCAGCCTCGACGCTTGACATAGTCATCGACGATGTTGCCGGGTTCACCCTCGAAGTCCAGGCTCAGAAAGTCCTCGAAGGCGCAGCCCCAAACGGTCATTGCCCAAACCTCGCCGAGGATTTCGGTGAGGTCTTCGAAATCCATGTCGTAGGCTTCGAGAACTGGGCCGAAATGGTCGTCGAGCACCTCTTCGAAACATTCGCGCCATTGCTCACGGGTAAGGAATTTCATCAGCCCCTTGAGATCATCGCTGGCTGGCATGGTACTTCTCCATGTTCTGGCGAGGTCGGTGGACACGGACGCGCACGGTTTGCATCCTATGGCCGATCTATTTTCTGCTCCGCAGTCGCGACCGGGCAAGCCATTTTCGGCTCTTTCCCAAGCAATTTATTCGTGTCCCGTTTCCCGCGAGGTCGCTGGCAAGGCCCCGATAGCGCTACCCCACAACGGCGATCGAATTGCGAGCGAGAATGTGGATTGATGGCGCAGCGCGATCCGGGATCTGCAAAAATGCGCTCGAATCACGACGGTTTGACTCGATGCGGGCAGCAGCTTGGCGAAGAATGGAGTCCATGAACAATCGCCTCAAATCAGTTGCGGTCCTGGCTGTGGCATTTGCTGTTTCCATCGGCGATGCCTCGGCGGAGACCGCGCACATATTCTGGAAGGATCTGCGCCCTGCTGCGCAAGCGGCCGCTGAAAACGTCGGGTTGCCGATGATCGCGGCAAAATTGCCGGACCACGGCGAGACGCTATCCCTCGATCTGCAGGACAAAAGCATTCAGTTGGCCGGCTATGCATTGCCCGTCGATCGCGACGGCGACTTTGTCTATCAGTTCCTGCTGGTGCCGTGGACTGGCGCATGCAGCCACATGCCGACGCCACCGCCCAACCAGATCGTACTGGTCACACCTGCTCACCCCTACAAGATGTCGGAAGCTTATCAGCCGGTCGCTGTCACCGGTGCGCTGAAGCCGGAGATGGAGAAGAGCCAGCTGTTCATTCTCGACGGCGTCAGCGTCATCCAGTCGGGCTACAGCGTCCGCAAGGCAGAGGTCGTCGATGCCGACAGCGTGCCGGACACAGTCACGCTGCCAGTAAATTCTCCCTGGAGTTTCCTCAACAAAAAGAAAGATTAAGCGGGAAAACCTTGCGCAAGGGTCAGCTCAGGCAGCGTTGGCGCCCGACTCCTTGTCCAGCACCATGTAGTCAAGCGGGATTTCCGTGGTGTACTTGATCTGCTCCATGGCGAAGGACGACGACACGTCGCGAATCTCGATCTTGGCGATCAGCCGTTTGTAGAACGCGTCATAGGCGGCGATGTCCGGAACCACGACGCGCAAGAGATAGTCGACGTCGCCGCTCATCCGGTAGAACTCGACCACTTCGGGAAACTCCTGGATGACTTCCGAGAAGCGCCTCAGCCACTCATGGCTATGCGAATTGGTGCGGATCGACACGAAGACGGTGACGCGCACATTGATCTTTTCATGGTCGAGAATGGCGACGCGCCGCTTGATGACGCCCTCTTCCTCGAGCTTCTGGATGCGCCGCCAGCAAGGCGTCGTCGACAGCCCGACTTTCTTGGCGACATCGGCGACCGCGAGTGTCGCATCCTCCTGCAACAGGCGGAGAATTTTTCTATCGAGGCGATCCATTGCGTGCTCCCTGGGTGCATGTCGCCCAAAGTGTGAAGCGGTTTGGGACAACGACATGCGTAAAACAATAAACTCAAAGCGCGTCGCGTGCCCTCGGGCGCGACGCGCTTTGGGAATAGTTTGGCTATACTCCCCCTTATTTCGACCTTTCACAAGAAAGAAATTCTGCCAATCGGGCAAAAAGCGAGTGATTTCTTGCTGAAAGATTAACCAAGGCGATAGCGGATTTCCGACCGCAGGAAAGGCAGCAAATCCATTTCAAACCAGGGATTCCTCTTGAGCCAGCCGGTGTTTCGCCACGACGGATGGGGCAGCGGCAGCACTTTCGGGCCGACGGAATTCTCCCAGAGCGCGCGCCAGTCCATCACCGTTTGCGTCAATGAGGGCCGGCGCTCGGCACCCATGTGCCAGGACTGTGCATAGATGCCGATCGTCAGCACCAGGTCGATCCGTGGCATCAGAGTGATCAAGGGCGCGCGCCAGGTCGGTGCGCATTCACGCCGTGGCGGCAGGTCTCCGCCCTTGGCATCCTGGCCGGGAAAGCAGAAGCCCATCGGCACGATCGCGAATTTCTCGATGTCGTAGAATTCATCGCTTGTCACGCCCAGCCAACTGCGCAAGCGGTCGCCGGAAGCATCGGTGAACGGCATGCCCGACAGATGCACCTTGGTCCCCGGCGCCTGGCTGGCGATAAGGATGCGGGCGCTGGACGAGGGTCGCAGCACCGGACGCGGTTCGTGCGGCAACGGCTTGCCGACAGGATTCTCCACGCAGATGCGGCAAGCGCGAATCTTGGCAGTGAGCCTGTCGAGTTCGACAGTCATTTTCAGGCTGATGCGCTCGGACGACTGGAGACGGCTTGGTGCCAACGCAGCACATTTGTGCATTCATCCGGCATCTTGATGCGTGCCGGCTTCATGAAATCGACGGCGATCAGGCCGGTGATATCGGCGATCGAATAGCTGTCACCGGCGATGAATTCTCGATTGCCCAGCTCAACATCCAACAGCTTGAGGAACTGCACGGCCTTCGGCTTGTTGGCCTCGCCCCATTCGGGGATCTGCGGGATTTCCCATTCCTTCATGGCCGGATGGATGTGGCGAAACGCCTGCGTGACGCAGCTGAGCAAGTTGAACTCCATCCGTCGCTGCCACATCTCGACCTGCGCCTTGCCGAGTGCGCCACGGCCGAACAGGGCTGGTTCGGGATGCAGTTCCTCGAAATAGCGGCAGATGGCGACGGATTCGGTGATGATGGTGCCGTCGTCGAGCTCCAGCACCGGCAGGCGTTGCAAAGGATTGCGAGAGCTGATCGCCTGTTGCCTGTGCTCGAGAGCACCCATGTCGACGGCTACCTGCGGAACCGTGATGCCTTTTTCGGCGAGGAAAACGCGGACCCGTCGTGGATTGGGCGCCCGGCCACCGTCGAAGAGCTTCATCTCCATCCTCCCATTCGTTCGCGGTCCAATTACACGATGCGGATCACCAGAAGCGAAAAATCTCGCGCGCGGCGTCGCCAATCGATGCCAGTGCGCCATGCTTTCTCTCGACGACTTGGCCGTGATGGCTATCGCGCCAGTCCTGCGGCTGTTCGAACGTTCCGGCCCAGATGCCGGCCTTTCCCGCACGGGCCGTGGCTTCCTCGCTCTCGAAGTCGCCATAGGCAACCGCCCAACCCGCCTCGACCTGCGCCCGGTTGAGGTCCTTGCCGCCGGCGTTGCAGTTGCCGAGAAGCCGGCCATAGCGGTCACGCTGCCAGCCGGTACAGGAGACGGGCTGGCCGCCGATCAGGCGCACCAGCGACTGGCGCGCAAGCGTGCCGCAGGGATAGTCGGAGCCGTTCCTGCGGCAGGTCTGCGTATATTCCGGAGCATCGATGCCGCGCATACGGATGCGCTCGGCACCGAGCGTGATCGAATCGCCGTCATTGACGATAACCGCACCTTCCGTCCTGCGGGTCTCCACGCGGTCGAGGCGGGCCGCCAGCAGGATCAACAGCCCGAGAATGATGGCGGTAAGCCCGTAATCGACCAGCCGGCGCCACAGGCTTCGGGGTCGCGCAAAGTATGGTCGGCGCCGCCTTGGCGACCATGAACGGCTCATATGGCAAACGGTTGGTTAATCATTCGAACGTAGCTTAACACTTTGAAACCGCTGCTCGCATAATTGAAGTTTTGATGCCCTTGCAACGCTCGAACACAGCGGACAAGTTCATTGTGGACCGCAGGAAACCTCATCGCAACAGCGATGTGGCACGCGCGGTGCGCAAGACGCGTGACCGTCTTTCGCAGCAGGCGGGCAATCCCGATTTCGATCGCGAACTTCTGAAACTCCACGCCCGGGCGATGACCAGCGGCGCAATCGCCGTCCCGCTTCTCGTTCTGGTGATCGCGGCGGGTAGCCGGCTGGCCGGCGTCGGCAACGAGATCGGCCTCTGGGCCCTGTTCATGCTGACCTGCTACACCATCGTCGCCTTCATGGCGCGGCGCATCGAGCGCACTGAAGCTTCCGAGCTCAACCCTTTGCAAACACGACGGGAATTCCTGATCGGTCATTTCCTGTGCGGTCTCGGCTGGGCATGGTTCGTCCGGCTTGGCTGCAGCGTCTGCGCGGTCGACCCGTTCCACGTCGTCAAGGCCGTGGTGCTGTTGTTCGCCATGGCGGCGACCGCGGTGATGACCTCGTCCCTGGGCGGAGCGCTGTTGGCGACATTTGCCGTCCCGGTGGCACTCTACGCTTATGGCGGCGTCAAGCTATGGATCCCGATCGAGGTAATCATGGCCGGGCTGCTGGTCGTGTCGCTGCCCTTCTTCGCCTATGTCGCCCGTCACCTCAACCGCTCGTCCCTGATGTTGTTGTCGTTCCGCTCCGAAAAGGACGCGCTGATCGCCGAACTGGAGACGGCGAAATCAATGTCGGACGAGGCGCGGCGGCGGGCCGAAGATGCCAATCTGGCGAAATCACGGTTCCTCGCCTCGATGAGCCATGAACTGCGCACACCGCTCAATGCCATTCTCGGTTTTTCCGAGGTGATGTCGAACGAGGTGCTGGGACCGATGAGCAACCCCACCTATCGCGACTACGCCCACGACGTGCACGAATCCGGCCAGCATCTGCTCGACCTGATCAATGAGATCCTCGACCTGTCGCGCATCGAAGCTGGCCGCTACCAGCTCAATGAAGAGCCCGTGATGCTGCTCGGTATCGTCGAGGATTGCTGCCACATGATGGAGCTGAGGGCGCGCAATAAGGATATACGCATCGTCCAGGATTTCGAGCATGAATTGCCACGCTTGTTCGCCGATGAGCGGGCGGTGCGGCAGATCGCGCTCAACCTTCTGTCGAATGCCATCAAGTTCACCGCCACCGGAGGCGAGATTCGTGTCCGCGTCGGCTGGACGGCGGGCGGCGGGCAGTACATTTCGATCAAGGACAATGGGCCAGGCATACCGGAAGACGAGATTCCGATTGTGCTTTCCGCCTTCGGCCAGGGCTCGATCGCCATCAAGAGCGCCGAGCAAGGAACCGGCCTTGGCCTGCCGATCGTGCAAGGCCTGCTTGCCATGCATGGCGGAGAGTTCGAACTTCATTCCAGGCTGCGCGAAGGGACAGAGGCGATAGCCATCTTCCCGCTGAGCCGGGTAATGGAAGAATTGCCGGCGCTGCCGACCGCGGCGGTAGCAGCTCGGCGGCGATAAGCAACCGTCGACCTCGGCCGACGGAAGAAGGATGGCACTCCACAATGGCAGCAGGTGACTGGCATGCCGGAGGCATCGAGATCAACTCTGAGCGCCTTCGCTTGAAGCTGTTTACAGCCGACGATGCCGAAGACCTCTTTGCCGCCATCACCCCTGCCATCACCCGTTTTATGCAGTGGGAGCCACCTCAATCACTCGTGGCCTTTGCCGAGGTATGGCAATCCTGGCTGGCGCCAATCCATGACGGATCGGACTTGAACTTCGTTGTGCGGGCATTGGCAAGCAATCGCTGTCTGGGACTTGTCGGCCTTCATGCGGCGAAGACCGCATGTCCAGAGCTCGGCATCTGGATTAGAGAAGACGCTCAAGGAAACGGTATTGGCAGAGAGGCAATTGCTGCTGTTGCCGGGTGGGCCTCCGAGATACTCGATCCGGATTGCTTCGAATATCCGGTTGCCGAAAGCAACGTGGCCAGCAGAAAGGTCGCGGAACGCCTTGGCGGCGTAATAATCGGCAGCCGCTCCAATCCAAAATATACCGCAGTCGTCTACCGCATCCCCAATTTTCGGCGCTAAGTTCAAGTCTCTAGCCGCGCATCGCAGCCGCCATGCCCGAACTGGTCAGCGCGGCGGCCTTGACCAGACCCGCGGCAAGGGCGGCCCCTGCCCCTTCGCCATAACTGATGCCAAGATCAAGCAACGGGCGCAGGCCGAGGCGTTGAGCAGCCCGGGCGTGTGCGGGCTCTGGCGACAGGCTGGCAAGCAGGCAATGGCCGAGCGCGGCGGGGTTGGCGGTATGTAGCACCGCTGCGGCGGCCATCGCGGCAAGTCCGTCGAGCAGCACTGGGATCTTCTGCATGCGCGCGGCAAGGATGGCGCCGGCAATCGCTGCGAACTCACGGCCGCCGACCCGGCGCAGCACCTCGAGCGGGTCGCCGAGATGGCCACCGTGAAAGGCCAGCGCGGCATCGACCACGTCTGCCTTGCGAGCCTGCATCGTCGCATCGGCGCCCGACCCCGGGCCGACCCAGTCGATCCCCCTGCCCCCGAACAGCGCCGCAAACAGAGCTGCAGCGACCGTGGAGTTGCCGACGCCGAGATCGCCGAGGCACAAAAGATCGGTGCCGCCGGCGATCGCTTCCATGCCGAAAGCCATGGTGGCGGCGCAGCCGCGCTCGTCAAGCGCGGCATCACAGGTGATATCTGCTGTCGGAATGTGCAGGGCAAGATCGAAGACCTTCAGCCCGAGATCGTTGGCAATGCAGATCTGGTTGATCGCCGCACCTCCGGCCGCGCAAAGTTCGACCGCGTTGGCGGTCGCCGCCACCGGGCGTGGCGAAATGCCGTGGCGTGTGGCGCCGTGATTGCCGGCAAAGACCGCCATCAACGGTCTTGTCACGGCTGGCGGAACCCGCCCGCTCCAGGCGGCCAGCCACGCGGCGATATCCTCGATGCGGCCGAGCGAATTGCCTGGTTTGTCGGCCTTGGCGAACAGCGTGCGCACGCGGGCCTCGGCTGTCGTGTCGGCCGCCGGCAGATTGGCCAACAGGTTGCGAAAATCGTCGAAAGGCAGCGCGCTGGTCATCTCGTTGGCGATCATTCCCTGGAGTAGGTGAGCGGCATAGCCGCCTTGCGTCGTCGGCACAACCTCCTGGATCATGGTCCTGAATTTGTCGCAAAGCTGGCCGCCAAGGGCGCCATCGCAAGGGCTTGCATTGGCTCTGCGGTTGCACCATGTGGAGATGGAACGAGGATTCCGGATGGAAACCTCAAGAGAAAGTTATGACGGCCATAGAATCCCCGTGCATCCTGGTCTGTTCGATCGACATGAAAACCGGCTTCTGTTTCGGGTGCGGTCGCACGCGTGAGGAAATCGGTGCCTGGATCGGGATGACTCCGGAAACGCGCCGCAGCGTCATGGCCGAATTGCCGGCCCGGCTGGAAACGATCGAGCGCCGACCGCGCCGGGAAACGCGCCGCAGCCGCATGGCGCGCGAACGCGACGCGCTTTCGTGAGGTGCTAATGAGCCGGTTTTTCTGGATCCTGATGGCAGCGATCGGGGTGGGAGCAGTCCTGCTCATGCTCAACGATTCTGCCGGCAGTACGCTCGGCGTCGAGAACTACGATTTCAGCCGGCTGATCTGGCTTGGCGCCTTCGGCGTCCTGATCGGCGCCGGCCTGCTTCGCTCGGGCCGGCCGTTGGGCGCCATGGCCCGCAACCTCGGCGCCTGGGCGGCCATCGTGCTCGCGCTGATCGCCGGCTATCAATACCGCTATGAACTGCAGGATGTCGCCAGCCGCGTGACGGCAGGCCTGGTCCCCGGCAGCCCGCTGGCGCTCGGCGTCGAAGACGGTCACGCCACGGTGACGCTCGACAAGGCGGACAACGGCCATTTCGAAGCGCGTATCCTGGTCAACGGCAATCCGGTTCGAGCCATTGTCGATACCGGCGCGACCAGCACCGTGCTGACGTCGGAAGACGCGCAAGCCGCCGGATTCAATCCAGCTGCGCTCAACTACACCATTTCGGTCTCGACGGCCAACGGCGTGGCGCGTGCCGCGGCCGTGAGAACCGATCAGATTGCGATCGGCGGCATCACGCGCAAGGACATGCCGGTGATGATCGCCGCACCCGGCATGCTGAGCCAGAGCCTGCTTGGCATGAATTTCATCGGCTCGCTGTCGGGCTTCGATGTACGCGGCGACCGCATGATCCTCAGGGATTGAGCTCCGGCTCCCAGACTCAGGCCGCTTCGGCCTCCACTCCACTGAGCTCGACAGCCACAAAAGCCGTCTTCAGCACGTCCGGTCCGGCCCCGGGGCGGTTCGCCTCGGTGGACAGGATCTGGCGGTAGCGGCGCGCCCCGGGCAATCCGTGGAACAGTCCGACCATATGACGTGTGACATGGCCAAGCCGCCCGCCCTGCTCGATATGACGTGCCGCATAGTCCGCCATGACGTCGATCAGCGCGGCGAAGTCGAACGTCTCGGGCTTGGCGCCGTAGAAGGCGGCGTCCACGCCGGCCAGAATGCCGGGCGTGTGGTAGGCGGCGCGGCCAAGCATTGCGCCGTCGACATGACGGAGATGCGCCTGTGCCTCTTCAATCGACTGAATTCCGCCATTGATGCCAATGAATTTGTTCTGTTTTTTGGCCTTAAGCCGATAGACCCTGTCATAGTCGAGCGGCGGAACGTCGCGGTTTTCCTTGGGGCTCAGACCTTCGAGCCACGCCTTGCGCGCATGCACCCACAGCGCGTCGGCGCCAGCATCGAAAACACCATCCGTCAGCGCGTCGAGCGCCGGCTCCGGGTCCTGCTCGTCGACGCCAATGCGGCATTTGACGGTGACGGGAACTGTCACCGCTGCTTTCATCGCAGCGACGCAGTCGGCGACGAGGTCAGGCACCTTCATCAGGCAGGCGCCGAACGTACCCGACTGAACACGGTCCGACGGACAGCCGACATTGAGGTTGATCTCGTCATAACCAAAGGCCTCGCCGATGCGCGCCGCCTCGGCAAGCTTTTGCGGATCGGAGCCGCCGAGCTGCAACGCAACCGGATGTTCCGTCTCATCGAAGCCGAGAAGTCGCTCACGCGCACCATGGATGACGGCGTCGGCCACCACCATCTCGGTGTAGAGCAGCGCACGGTGCGTCAACTGACGGTGCAAGAACCGGCAATGCCGGTCCGTCCAGTCCATCATGGGTGCCACGGCAAGTTTGCTGTATATCATATTAATGTCATTGTCTTTTTTGGTCTTGGGCAGCTAGGTGGGAAAAGCCACCCGTCCAAACGTCGGGCATTTTACGATTGCATCGCCGTAACTGAAAGCCACTGGTTATCACGAAGTTTCCACTGCGCACATAGGGCACGGGTGCCTGCATGCCCGCTTGCGAGATCTCGAGAGCCATCCGCCCACGGGGCCACCGAAAGGCTTTCCGCAGGCGGCAGCTTTTAATATCGCGCCGATAAGTGCTGCTCAGCTTACCCCGGCCACGAGTCGGTAAAATCCGCGCGGACTTTGCTTTCGATCAAAGAATGCTTAGTGCATGTCGCTAGGCTTTGGGAGCATCGACCGAGGGGTGCATGCGAGAGAATGCTTCGGCGAAGACGACTGTCGATTGGCTAAATGTCGCTGACAGAGAGGGGAACATGGAAGGATGTTCTTCCCCCTTTCTGCTCCTTCCGTCGAATTGACAGTGCGCTGATTGAAAGCGGAACCTGGCGCGACACTGGTCTGGGATGTGACGGAGCAGTCGGGGTTCTGGGAGGATAAGGATGGGCGAGGAACTATCCGGTCATCATGCCGACCGCATTCAGGCTGCGATCGCGTCGGACACGGCGGCGAAGTCCGCGCTGGTCGCCTCCTGGCGACGGTCTTCCAGCTTGCATCGGCTAAATCCGACCGATTGCAGCCCCCCACGCTATCTGACAGAGGCGGAATTGGGAGAGGTCCGGCAACACATCGAGCCACTCGTCCGAGCTGCTCAATCAAGTCTGGACCGGCTCTATCTTGCGGTGGGCGGCGTTGGATGCTGCGTCCTGCTCGCCCATCGCGACGGCGTTCCGGTCGAACGGCGCGGCGCGCCCGTGGATGACGAGACGTTTCATTCCTGGGGTCTGTGGACTGGTTCCGTCTGGAACGAGGAAAGCCAGGGCACCAATGGTATCGGCACCTGCCTGGTTGAACAGCGTGCGCTGACGATCCACCGCGACCAACATTTTCATACGCGCAACACCGGGCTGAGTTGCTGCACCGCCCCAATCTACGATCACCAGGGAGAGCTTGCAGCCGCGCTTGACGTGTCCTCCTGCCGGGCCGACCTCACTGAAGCCTTTGCCAATCTTATTTCGATGGCCGTGGTCGATGCCGCGCGTCGGATCGAGGCGGAGACCTTCAAGATGGCATTCCCCAAGGCACGAATCGTTCTGGCGCCGGTGCCCGACAAGGGTTCCGGCGCGTTGATCGCCGTTGACGCGGACGGCCTCGTGGTCGGTGCGACACGTTCGGCTCGCCTGGCGCTTGGAATTACGCAACGGTGTTTCGACAAGCCGATGCCCGCAGCCGATCTGCTCGGCTGGGCCGAGAACGGCCCCGAAGTCCTCGCCGAGGCGGAGCGTGGCGTCCTGCAGCGTGCGCTGGCGCGGGCGGACGGAAATGTCTCGGCCGCGGCCCAGGCGCTCGGCATCAGCCGCGCGACGTTTCACCGCAAGCTCAACCGCCTGGACGTCCACAGGTCTCACTGACCATTCGAATCCTCGCGTGAGTGTCGCAATTCTGCGACACATCCCGTCCGCCCACCGTCCCCGACGCAGTGACAATGGCGGTGGGAGATCGCAAGTCTCTTTCCAAGCGTCGCAACCCGCGACGTCAGCTTCGGGAGGAAGACACATGAACAAGGTTGAATTTTCACGTCCGGTAAAGGCGCCCTTCGACAAGCGCTACGGCAATTTCATCGGCGGCAAATGGGCCGAGCCGCACTCCGGCCGCTACTTCGAGAACTTCTCACCGGTGAACGGTCAGCTGCTGTGCGAGGTGGCGCGATCAGATGCCCACGACATCGAGGCGGCCCTGGACGCGGCCCATGCCGCCAAGGACGCCTGGGGGCGCACCAGCGTGGCAGAGCGCTCGCTTATCCTCAACCGCATCGCCGACCGTATGGAAGAGAACCTCGATCTCCTCGCATGCGCCGAAACCTGGGACAACGGCAAGCCGATCCGCGAAACGACTGCCGCCGACCTGCCGCTCGCCATTGATCATTTCCGCTATTTCGCCGGCGCCGTGCGCGGACAGGAAGGCAGCCTTTCGCAAATCGACGATGACACCGTCGCCTATCATTTCCACGAGCCGCTCGGCGTGGTCGGCCAGATCATCCCCTGGAACTTCCCGCTGCTGATGGCGTGCTGGAAGCTTGCTCCTGCACTTGCCGCCGGAAACTGCGTGATCCTGAAGCCTGCCGAACAGACACCGGCAGCCATCTTGCTGTGGGCCGATCTTGTCGGCGATCTACTGCCTCCGGGCGTGCTCAACATCGTCAACGGCTTCGGCCTCGAGGCCGGCAAGCCGCTCGCGTCCTCGCCGCGCATTGCCAAGATCGCCTTTACCGGCGAGACCACGACGGGCCGGCTGATCATGCAATATGCCAGCCAGAACCTGATCCCCGTCACACTCGAACTGGGTGGGAAGTCGCCCAATATCTTCTTCAAGGACGTTGTCGCCGAAGATGACGACTTCTTCGACAAGGCGATCGAAGGCTTCGTCATGTTCGCGCTGAACCAGGGCGAAGTCTGCACCTGTCCAAGCCGCGCGCTCATCCATGAATCGATCTACGATATCTTCATGGAACGTGCCCTCAAGCGCGTCGAGGCGATCGTGCAGGGCGATCCGCTCGATCCGGCAACGATGATCGGTGCCCAGGCCTCGTCCGAGCAGTTGGAAAAGATCCTGTCCTACATCGACATCGGCCGCCAGGAAGGCGCCGAACTACTGACCGGCGGCGAGCGCAACGTTCTGCCTGGTGATCTGGCCGGCGGCTACTACGTCAAGCCGACGGTGTTCAAGGGTCACAACAAGATGCGCATCTTCCAGGAAGAGATCTTCGGGCCCGTGGTTTCGGTCACCACCTTCAAGGATGACGACGAAGCGCTGGCAATTGCCAACGACACGCTCTACGGCCTCGGCGCCGGTGTCTGGACCCGTGACAGCAACCGGGCCTACCGGTTCGGGCGCGCGATCCAGGCCGGCCGGGTCTGGACCAACTGCTACCACGCCTATCCCGCGCATGCGGCCTTTGGCGGCTACAAGCAGTCCGGCATCGGCCGCGAGACGCACAAGATGATGCTCGATCACTACCAGCAGACCAAGAACATGCTGGTTAGCTACAGCCCGAAAAAGCTCGGCTTCTTCTGATCGGCGCTTTGACTCACTGGCGCGGCTCCGTGACGGGCCGCGCCAAAGGAAATCGGAAATCACCATGCGAGCGAAGGTCACCGCGACACCGGCAGCCCTTGAACTGATCGCCGAAATCGTCGCCGACCACGGCCCGGTGCTGTTTCATCAATCCGGCGGCTGCTGTGACGGCTCTTCGCCCATGTGCTATCCGCGTGCGGGGTTCATCGTCGGCGACCAGGATGTGCTGCTCGGCGAGATCGGCAATGCGCCCTTCTATATCGGCGCTCCGCAATTCGAAGCCTGGAAGCATACAGATCTCATCATCGACGTTGTGCCTGGCCGCGGCGGCATGTTCTCACTCGACAATGGACGGGAGAGGCGGTTCCTGACGCGGTCGACTATCTGCGCCGTTCCGATGTGATTGGGCTGCTCGCTGTTTGTCCTGGCGCAACGAGCATCTCGCAAAGCCGATGCAACATGTCCGCTTGCAAACGCGGGCAAAGCGTCATGAAACGCAAACTCACCGACGACGCGACGATGGACGAAATAATGCACGATTTTCCAGCGGCCATCCGCGTCGTGCTCCAGCACGGCATGCTTTGCGTCGGCTGCCCGATCGCCTCATTCCACACCGTTTCCGACGCGGCACGGGAGCATCATCTGAACGAGGAACAACTCAGCAGCGATTTGCAGACCGCGATCGAAAACACCGACTGAGGCTAGCTTTTCTCTATGCGGCCTTCGGCGATCAGCAGGAGCCGGTGAGGTTCGACCACGGTCACCTTCTGGCGCCCGCTTTTGACCAATCCCTGCTCCTCCCACGCCGAGAGCAGCCGGCTCACCGTATGGAGCGTCGTTCCCGTCATCTCGGCTATGTCCTGGCGTGAGATCGGGAAGTCGATCAGAATCCCTTCCTCGGTCTTCCTGCCCGTCTGCTTGACCAGCTTGAGCAGGGCATGGGCGACGCGCTGATCCACCTGCTCGGTCGACATCTCGATGACCCGGGTATGAGCGTCCTGCAACCTGCTGCCGACGGTCTTGTAAGTGTTGGCGCTGAAGCTCGGGAAATCCATTGCGAATGTCGGCCATAGCTGGCTTGGCCAGGCAAGAGCCACGCAGTCGACGGCAGCGATCGCATTTGCCGGATAGGTGGTGCGGCCCAGCGCGTGGGCGATACCCATCAACTCACCCGGACTGATGTAGCGTACAATAACCTCCTGGCCGTCAGGCATCGACCTCACGACGCGCACATGTCCGTCGAGCAGCAGGAAAAACGAATGTGCTTCCTGCTCCTGCTCGAATACAGGTTGGTCCTTGGCAATCCGGAGCGATCTGGCCTGTCCGACTATGCGGTCGAGATCCGTGACGGCCACGCCCTCAAAGGCAGAAAGCCCGGCAATCAGCGAGCGATCGAGGTTAGCCAACTCTTTCCCCTCCCCGAATCCAACTATCTGCAAGGCACCCAACCGGTCTGGTCGAGAGTGTTCCCATGGCGACAGGCGGGCGGCAAGGGGCACGTGCATTGTGACGTGCATGCGCGACGCATGGGAACCCAAGCGCAGTTTTTTTTGCTCAAGAGTTTGCGCCAGCGCAAATCGCCAGATCGTCCGGCGGCTTAGAAAGGGCACGGTCGATACCGTGACGAACTCAAGAAAGGACTTCCCTTATGAAACTGCCTCTGATTGCCGCGGCCATCGCCCTGCTTACCATAGCCGGCTCCGCAAATGCCGAAGAACACGTGGTGCAAATGCTGAACAAGGGAGAGAAAGGCTCGATGGTGTTCCAGCCTGCCTTTATCCGGGCGATGCCTGGAGACACGATCAAGTTCGTGCCGACCGACAAGTCCCACAATGCCGAGATCATTAAGGGAATGATCCCGGACGGTGCTGAAGCGTTCAAGGGGAAAGCCAGTGAGGAAATAACGGTCACCCTTACCAAGGAAGGGGTCTACGGTGTCAAATGCGCTCCGCACTACGGCATGGGCATGGTTGCGCTGATCGTCGTCGGCAAGCCCGTCAATCTTGAGGCGGCGGAAGCCGTGAAGCAGATCGGAAAAGCCAAACCTGTATTCGCCGACCTGTTCGCCGAAGCAACCAAGGTCACTGCTAACTGACCTGGTCTTCATGGATGCCGCTCCGGTTCGCAATGTTCCGGAGCAGAGGCCGGACGGACCGGGGAGCGGTCTGTCCGGCCTGTTTTATTTGGCACTGCGCGCCGCGGCGTCGCTTCGCCGCACAGCGTCTCCAAACTAGAAACCTGCGAAAGACATTGGATTTGCGCTAACGCAAAGACTTGGCCAGTACGCAGTTTATTCTGAGCCCATCAAGTAGCGATAGCCAAGGAGATGGAAATGCTCACGAGACGCGAAGCTTTGTTAGGATCTGTCCTTACCGCCGCCGCTGCCGCGGCCGTTGTCGCAATGCCGGCAGTGGCGAGCTCGAAGGAAGTCGCGGGATTGCCGCGCGAAAAGGTCACCCTGGTGGCGCCGCCATTTGTCCACGCTCACGAGCAGGTGGCCAAGGGTGGTCCAAAAGTCGTCGAATTCACCATGACGATCGAAGAAAAGCCGATCGTCATCGATGCCGATGGAACGCAGCTCAATGCCATGACCTATAATGGCTCAATTCCCGGCCCTCTGATGGTTGTGCATCAAGACGACTATATCGAGCTCACGCTAATCAACCCCGACACGAACACGCTTGCCCACAACATCGACTTTCACGCAGCTACCGGCGCACTCGGCGGCGGCGGGCTGACGCTGATCAATCCCGGCGAGCAGGTCACGCTGCGCTTCAAGGCCACCCGCACCGGCACGTTCGTCTACCATTGCGCGCCCGGCGGCGCGATGATCCCGTGGCACGTCGTGTCGGGGATGAGCGGTGCGGTGATGGTACTGCCTCGGGGCGGCCTCAAGAACGACAAGGGCGAGCCTATCCGCTATGACCACATCTACTACATCGGCGAAAACGACTTCTACATCCCGCGCGACGAGCAGGGAAAATTCAAGAAGTACGACTCGGCCGGCGACAATTACGACGACACCGTCAAGGTCATGCGCGGGCTGATCCCGACCCATGTCGTGTTCAACGGCAAGGCAGGATCGCTGACCGGCGCGAACGCCATGAAATCCAAGGTCGGCGAAACCGTTCTGATCGTCCATTCCCAGGCCAATCGCGATACCCGACCGCACCTGATCGGCGGTCATGGCGACTATGTCTGGGAACAGGGCAAATTCGCGAACCCGCCGTCCAAGGATCTGGAAACCTGGTTCATCCGTGGCGGGTCGGCAGGTTCGGCACTCTACACCTTCCTGCAGCCGGGCATCTATGCCTATGTAAACCACAATCTGATCGAGGCAGTCGAACTCGGAGCGACCGCGCACTTCACGGTCGAAGGAACCTGGGACGACGATTTGATGATGCAGGTCGAAGCGCCCAAGGCAATTGCCTCGTAGACGGAGATCCGATCCTCGGTGCAATCCTTCGGCAAAGCCAAAGGGTTGCACTCGCGGCGGACTTGATGCCATGTCCTTCGATCCTGTGTTCACCTTCGGAACAATTGGGGCTGCTGCGCTGATAGGCCTCGGCATGAACCATGCGCTCGACAATTCCTTGGAGGTCCCGCCATCGGTAGCCATGAGCGACGTGGTGGTCCTCGGGCCCGGCACGTTCGATCATCCACAGCCGGGCGAATTCCTCAAGAAGAACCACCCCGTCGCGGCGCCTGTCGCGCGGGAGTCCATCAATGCTCGACTGGAGATCATGAAATACCAGGTGAGCCTGCCGGACTATGAGCACTGCGTGGCGGACGGCGCCTGCAAGCCGGCCGACCCGCGCAGGATCGGCAACGTTCCGGTCACAGGCGTCAGCCACATCGATGCCGAAGCCTATGCGACGTGGCTTTCAGCCCGCACGGGCGAGACATGGCGGCTGCCGACGGACGTCGAGTGGGCCTATGCCGCAGGCGAACGGTTCCGGGGCGACGTAGAGAGTGATGAAAGCGACCCGAACAACCCGGCGCTGCGCTGGCTCGCTCAATACCGCACCGAAACGGCGCTCGGGCGCAAGCCGGATCCTGAACCAAGGGTCCAGGGGGACTTTGGTATCAACTCCAAGGGAGTGGCGGACGTTGCCGGCAACATCTGGGAATGGACGTCGACGTGCTACATCCATGCAACCATGGCCAGCGACGGCGCGGGCATTGCGAGTTCGATCGACAATTGCGGAGTGCATGTTGTGGAAGGCTTCCACCGCACTTACATGTCGAACTTCATCCGCGACGGCAAGAGGGGCGGCTGCGCGGTTGGAACCCCGCCCGACAATCTGGGTTTCCGGCTGGTCCGCGATCGGCCCAGTCTTGTGCAAGCTACCCTTCGGCGCCTCGGATTATCCTGACAACATAGACAAGAGCCATGATGACATCGAAATCAGCTTTGACAGATCGGGCGCGCCCCGTCGCGGAACAGCCTTTGGACCATGCTGGCGTCGATCGGGGGTCAATTGGAAAACTAGTCCGCGAGTTCTATGCCAAGATCAGGAGCAACGAGCGGCTCGGGCCGATTTTCGCACGCGAGATCACCGGCGACTGGGAGCCCCACCTGGAGAAAATGACGGACTTCTGGAGTTCGGTCATCCTGAAAAGCGGCGACTATCACGGACGGCCGGTGCCGGCGCACCTCAAGCTCAAGGATGTTACCGAGGCCGACTTCGAGATCTGGCTGGCCCTGTTCGGCCGGACGGCAGCCGACCTCTTTGCCCCCGAAACGGCGGCGGTGTTTGTCGATCGCGCCGAACGGATAGCGACAAGCTTGAAGCTCGCGATGTTCTTTCGCCTCACCCCCGCCGCGACCGACGGCAGCCAATAGGCTGGTTTTGGCGAAACAGGGCCGGCACTTCAAAGCACAGTGCCGGGTTTGATTTTGCGCAAGGAAATTGTCCTCGGAATTCGTAATTTCCTTGCATGGCTCTCAATCTCTTCGTCGGCACGATCGTCATAAGCCTGACAGTCCTGGTTCACACATTTGGCCTGATGGCCGTTACCCATGCGATGAGGCACCTGGTCGCCAGATTTCGTATGCACGGACGCCGCAGCCGTATCGTCGCAATGATCAGCGTGGTGATGGGGCTCTTTGCCGTCATGACCGCGGAGGTCTGGCTCTGGGCGGGGTTATACAGGCTGCTTGATATCTTCGCCGATTTCGAAACCGCACTGTATTTTTCGACCATTACCTTTTCGACCGTCGGCTATGGCGACATCGTGCCTGCTCACGCGTGGCGTGTCCTGGCGGCGCTCGAAGGCGTGAACGGATTTCTGCTTATCGGCTGGTCGACTGCCTATCTTATTGCGGCAGGCACCCGCATCGGTCCGTTCAAGGCCGGCGAGCATTTCTGACTTGAGGCGATAATTCAGACCGCTGCCGAATGCTTGGCTTTGCCGGCTTCGAAATATTTATCGAACTTCGCCGCGATGCTTCTGACAAAGGGGCGACTTTCCGCCGGCACGACGAAACTGTCGCCATCAAGCTCGAGCAACCGCGCAGGATCATGGAGGGCTGTTGTACTTGCCTTGCTGAGAAGGCCTTGGCCGGCTTGGCCGAAGCGCTCCACCAACTCGATCGCCGAGAAGGCGAAGTCACACATCAGCCGCTCGATTACCCAGCCGCGAACGCGGTCGTCGTCGGAAAGCTCGATACCCCGCACAGCGGACAGCCCTCCCGCTTCAACCATGCGTCCATATTCGCTGGTCGAAGGCATGTTCTGTGCGTAGCCCTGCCGAAACTGGCTGATGGATGACGGGCCGAGCCCGATCAATGTTTCGCAGCGATCCTCCGTGTAACCCTGGAAGTTTCGGCGCAGAGTTCCTGCGCGGGCTGCAAGCGCCAACGCATCGCCGGGTTTGGCGAAATGGTCGAGGCCGATTGCTTCGTATCCCCGGTCCACGATCGCCCGTGCCGCCAGTTGCGATTGAGCAAACCGCTCCGCGGGACCTGGCAGCCACGCCTCATCGATCATCGTTTGGTGTTTCTTGAACCAGGGCACATGCGCGTAGCCAAAGAGTGCCATTCTGTCCGGTTCCAAAGTCAGCGCCTGCGCCACGGTGGAACAGACGCTTTCCCTGGTCTGATGCGGCAAACCGTAAAGCAGGTCCAGATTGACCGATTCGACGCCGCGCGAACGAACGCCGTCGACGACCGCCTTGGTCTGCAGGAAGCTTTGCTCGCGGTTGATCGCTTTCTGCACTTTCGGTTCGAAATCCTGCACGCCGAGACTCGCTCGCGTCATGCCTATTTCGGCGAGTGCATCGAGGCGTGCTTCGTCCATGTCATTGGGTTCGATTTCGACACTGATCTTGGCGTCGGGAAGAAAATCGAAGCTGTTACGCAAGAGGTTTGCCAGCGCCACCATGTCGTCTGGCTTGAGCATCGTCGGCGAGCCGCCGCCGAAATGAACTGCCCGCACGCGGCCTTTGCCTGCGACAAGACTGGCGACTGTGGCGATCTCGGCATGCAGTGAGCGGAGATAGATCCTCACCGGTTCGTAGTGGCGGGTCTGCTTCGTATGGCAGGCACAGAACCAGCAAAGCTTATCGCAGTACGGAATGTGCAAATAGAGCGAGATCTCGTCACCACCGTCGAGTGCCTGCATCCAGCCACGACAGACGGCGGCATCGATGCCTGGATGAAAATGCGGCGCGGTCGGGTAGCTGGTGTAGCGTGGAACGTTCTCACCGAGCCTGGCAACGAATTCTGGCCGCATGTCGCTATCCGATCCTCTTTGCATGCGCGACATTGGTCACTTTGGTCGCCGGCGGCCTTGATTTCGGTCAAAGCCCCCTGCAGACAAACTGCCGCAAGGCTTTTTTCTCCGCCGATGCTACGTTGTCGGCACATGGAAACCATTGGACGATCAGGATGACGGTGCGCCAGGACGTTCACAGTGCCGGCATTCCAGTGCTTTGCCAGTCGTGCGAGGCACGGCATCGCGGCGTTTGCGGCGCACTCGATCCCGAGCAATTGGTGGGGCTCGCCAAGACTTCGTCCAAACAACAGGTCAAACCGGGCATCGAGTTGATCGGTGATGCAGAGACTGTCGACTGCTATTCCAATGTGCTTTCCGGCGTGGTGAAGCTCACCAAGAGCCTTTCGGATGGACGCCAGCAGATTGTTGGCCTGCAGTTCGCCCCCGATTTCCTCGGCAGGCCCTTCAAGACGGAAAGTGCGATCAACGCCGAGGCCGCAACCACCGTTTCCTTGTGTTCTTTTCCAAAGGCCGCCATCGAGCGCATGATGAAGGAATCGCCAGAGCTCGAGCATCGTCTCTTCAAGCAGACGCTCAATGAACTGGACGAAGCACGCGACTGGATGGTGACGCTGGGGCGCAAGAGTGCATCGGAAAAGGTGGCGAGCTTTCTCCTGATGATCGCCAAAAATATCGATCCCGCAGTTGACGCGGCGGCCGAGTCGACAAGCTTTGACCTGCCGCTGACACGCGCCGACATCGCCGATTTCCTCGGCTTGACGATCGAGACGGTCAGCCGCCAACTGACCAGGCTGCGAACAGACAGCGTAATTCGGATCGACAACAACCGGCACGTGACTGTGGAGAACATGAGCCGGCTGGAACGCCGCTCCGGCGCCTAACCGGCATCGACGACCCCGATCAGCGGCAGGACGTGCTCGCGTTCGAAGGCGATATGCCGGCGCAAGCCTTCGAAGAAGCCACGCAACATGAAGCCGATAGCCTCGGCATTCTCGACTGTCTCGCCATGGCCGATGGCCAGCAGGATTTCAGTCACCTCGCCGGCAAAGCATTCGTCCTCGACATGTTCGGCACGCAATCGACGAATTGAAGCACGGTTGGCATCGCTGCTGGTCGAAGCAGCCTCGTAGACCGGAAAGATGACCGTCTCTTCGTATTGGTGAACGTTGCGTAATAGCGGAACGATCGCATTGGCTGCAGCCAGACATGACAGGCAGTCGACCCTGGGCAGGGTGTCGGCTATTCTTTCCAAGGCATCGCAGAGCTGCAGCTTTTCCTGATGCGCACGTTTCATCAGCGTCGCCGGGACCGCTTCTCTGTCAGATCGAACTGTCAGTATCGAGCCGTCGCGGCTCGTTTCGAACAGCGTCGATCCCGGCTCCCTCTCCCTGTTCAATAACAGTCTCCTGATCGTTTGCGCGAGCAACGCTGCCCAATCCAAAAACAAATGGCTTTGACATGGATCAAGGCGGCGACAACGCGACTGCTGAATTGGTGTCAAGCGGATTGGCGTCCGCGCATCGGTATCGGAGGTCGGGGACAGGTCATGAAGTTCGGCACGCAAATCTTCGCTTTGGGCCTGTTCACATTCGGGGCTCTTGTGGCAGCCGGGTTCGGTGCGGACGAGCCATTCCGGCAGCATATGTGGGTGCTGTTTTTTGTGCTGCTCGGCTTTGTCGCCATCCTCATCCGCAACACGAATTTCAAGGTCGCCGCTCCGATCGACCCGTCCGCCTATATGGATGGGCCAATCCGCTATGGCGCCATCGCCACCATGTTCTGGGGTGTCGTCGGTATGCTGGTCGGCGTCGTCATTGCGTTGCAGCTTGCCTACCCCGATCTCAACATTCAGCCCTGGTTCAACTTCGGCCGTCTGCGGCCATTGCATACGTCGGGCGTCGTCTTCGCCTTCGGCGGCAATGCGCTGCTCTGCACGTCCCTCTATGTCGTCCAGCGCACCTGCCGCGCCCGCCTATTCGGCGGCGATCTCGGTTGGTTCGTGTTTTGGGGCTACCAGCTCTTCATCGTTATGGCCGCGACCGGCTACCTGCTCGGCATCACCGAGAGCCGCGAATACGCCGAGCCCGAATGGTATGTGGATATCTGGCTGACCATCGTCTGGGTCGCCTATCTGATCCTGTTCCTGGGCACGATCCTGAAACGCAAGGAGCCGCATATCTACGTCGCCAACTGGTTTTACCTCTCCTTCATCGTCACCATCGCGATGCTGCATGTGGTCAACAACCTGTCGATGCCGGCCTCATTCCTGGGATCCAAGAGCTACTCCGCCTTTTCCGGGGTCCAGGACGCCCTGACGCAATGGTGGTACGGCCACAATGCCGTTGGCTTCTTCCTGACCGCCGGCTTCCTAGGCATGATGTATTATTTCGTGCCCAAGCAGGCAAACAGGCCGGTCTATTCCTACCGCCTGTCGATCGTCCATTTCTGGGCAATCATCTTTCTCTACATCTGGGCCGGACCGCATCACCTGCACTACACCGCCCTGCCCGATTGGGCGCAGACGCTCGGCATGGTGTTTTCGATCATGCTGTGGATGCCGTCATGGGGCGGCATGATCAACGGCCTGATGACGCTGTCGGGCGCCTGGGACAAGCTCCGCACCGATCCGATCATCCGCATGATGGTGATGGCCATTGCCTTCTACGGAATGTCGACCTTCGAAGGTCCGATGATGTCGATCAAGGCGGTCAACTCGCTGTCGCATTATACCGACTGGACAATCGGACACGTCCATTCGGGCGCACTCGGCTGGGTTGGCATGATCTCATTCGGCGCGCTCTATTACATGGTGCCGAAGCTCTGGAACCGTAACCGTCTCTATTCGCTGCGGCTGGTCACCTGGCACTTCTGGCTGGCGACACTCGGGATCGTCGTCTACGCCTCGGTCATGTGGGTGTCGGGCATCATGCAGGGCCTGATGTGGCGCGAATACGACGAGCAGGGCTTCCTGGTCTACTCCTTCGCCGAAACGGTCGCCGCCATGCACCCCTACTATGTGATGCGCGCAATCGGTGGAGCCATGTACCTCTCCGGCGCCCTGATCATGGCCTGGAATATCGCCATGACCATCCTTGGATACCAGCGCGAGGAGGAGCCGATGCCCGGCTCCGTTCCCGCCCTTCAGCCTGCCGAATAAGGAGCCAGAAAATGGGCTTGATGGACAAACACGCGCTGATCGAGAAGAACGCCACGCTTCTTCTCGTAGGTTCACTTCTCGTCGTCACCGTGGGTGGCATCGTCGAGATCGCACCTCTCTTCTACCTCGACAATACGATCGAGAAGGTCGAAGGCATGCGGCCCTACTCGCCGCTCGAGCTCGTCGGGCGCAACATCTATGTGCGTGAGGGATGCTATCTCTGCCATAGCCAGATGATCCGCCCGTTCCGTGACGAGGTCGAGCGCTATGGGCATTACAGCCTGGCGGCCGAGTCGATGTATGACCATCCCTTCCAGTGGGGATCGAAGCGTACCGGTCCGGACCTCGCCCGGGTTGGCGACCGCTACTCCAATCGTTGGCATGTCGAGCACCTCACGGACCCTCGTTCCGTGGTGCCTGAATCGATCATGCCGAGCTATGCGTTCCTGAAAGACACGCCGATCAAGGTGAAGGACTTCTCGACGCACCTGGTCGCCAACAGGTATGTCGGCGTCCCCTACAGCGATGACATGGTCGCACACGCGAACGCCGATCTGATGGCGCAGTCCGATCCCAACGCCGACACGTCCGGCCTCGAGGCCCGCTACCCAAAAGCCAAGACCGGCGACTTCGACGGCAACCCGCAACAGGTGACGGAGATGGACGCGCTGGTCGCCTACCTGCAGATGCTCGGCACGCTGGTCGATTTCAAGAATTATGACGAAGCCGCCGGCTACCGCTGAGGAGTTTTATCCATGGATTACAATTTGATGCGAGAGTTCGCCGACAGCTGGGGGCTGGTCGCCATGGCCCTTTTCTTTGTCGGCGCGATCGCCTTTGCCCTACGCCCCGGCAGCCGCAAGCTTGCCGACGAAGCTGCCCGGATTCCCCTTGAGGACGAGTGATCATGAGCGACGAGCACATCGATGAAATCTCTGGCGTTTCGACCACCGGCCACGAATGGGATGGCATCCGTGAGTTGAACAACCCGCTTCCGCGCTGGTGGGTGATAACGTTCTACATCACGATTGTCTGGGCGATTGGATACACCGTCGCCTATCCGGCATGGCCTTTGCTGCATTCGGCAACGAAGGGCGTTCTCGGCTATTCGAGCCGCAACGAAGTCAAGAACGAGCTGTCGGCGGCTGACGCGGCGAAGGGAAAATATGTCGCCGCGATAGAATCGAAGAGTGTTTCGGAGATCGCGGCAGACGATACGCTACGCGAATTCGCCGTCGCCGCAGGTGGCGCCGCGTTCAGGGTCAATTGCGTCCAGTGCCATGGTTCCGGCGCCCAGGGCTCCAAGGGCTTCCCCAACCTCAATGACGACGACTGGCTGTGGGGCGGTAAGGCGGATCAGATCCAACAGACGGTCACGCATGGCATCCGCTTCGCTTCCGATCCGGATACGCGCCTTTCGGAAATGCCGGCCTTTGGCGACATCATCACCGCCGACCAGATCAAACAGGTCAGCGCCTATGTGGCCAGCCTGTCCGAAACCGTTGGCGATCAATCGATGTTGGCGCCTGGCGCCAAGGTTTTTGCGGAAAACTGCGTGGCCTGTCACGGTGACAATGCAAAGGGCAACAAGGAACTCGGCGCCCCGGATCTGACCGATGCCATCTGGCTCTACGGATCGGGCGAAGCGGCCATCGCCGCCCAGGTCACAGCGCCGAAACAAGCCGTGATGCCGGCCTGGGGCGCGCGCCTGGGCGAAACGAGGGTCAAGGAACTGGCGGTCTACGTGCATTCGCTCGGCGGTGGAGAATAGGAACGGGGGGCTATTCTCCGGCCCTCACCGCCCAAGCGACGAGGCCCGGCTCTGCCGGGCCTCGATTTGTTTTCGTCTGCCCCGGCGATTGACCTGCATCAACGCGGCGCAATCCGGTGGGCGGCACAATACGGTCGACGATGTATTTCGCGCATCTGCCTGCGCCCAGTCAGGACAGTTGCCCGGCGAAATCACGAGCCGCGCGACGGGAGAAACCAGTGCTGGACAATACGCAGGTAGAACGGCTCGAAGCGGAGGCGGTCAACTCCGCCAAAGTGCGACAGCCGATGTATGCCGCGCGCAAGAAGATATTTCCGAAGCGGGCCACGGGGAATTTTCGCCAGTTCAAATGGCTGGTGATGGCGGTCACGCTTGGTATTTATTATCTAACGCCGTGGCTGCGCTGGGACCGTGGCCCGTTTGCCCCCGACCAGGCAGTGCTGCTCGATGTCGCCAACAGGCGTTTCTACTTCTTCTTCATCGAGATATGGCCGCAAGAATTCTACTATGTGGCAGGCCTTCTGGTCATGGCTGGCGTCGGTCTTTTCCTGATCACGTCGACTGTCGGTCGTGCCTGGTGCGGCTACGCATGCCCGCAGACAGTATGGGTCGATCTGTTTCTGGTGGTCGAGCGGGCCATCGAGGGCGATCGGAATGCACGCATCAAGCTCGATGCCGCTTCCTGGAGCCCCCGCAAGCTCGCACTGCGGGTATCGAAACACGCCATCTGGCTGATCATAGGTGCGGCGACCGGCGGCGCCTGGATCTTCTATTTCGCCGATGCGCCGACCCTGCTCGGCGAACTCTTCACTGGCACGGCGGCTCCTGTCGCCTACATCACCGTCGCCGTGCTGACGGCGACGACCTACACGTTCGGCGGGCTGATGCGCGAGCAGGTCTGCACGTATATGTGCCCGTGGCCGCGCATCCAGGCAGCCATGCTCGACGAAAGTTCGCTCACCGTCACCTACAATGACTGGCGCGGCGAACCGCGCACGCGTCATGCCAAGAAGGTCCAGGCCGCCGGACAGCCGGTCGGGGATTGCGTCGACTGCAATGCCTGCGTCGCTGTCTGCCCGATGGGGATCGACATTCGCGATGGCCAGCAGCTCGAATGCATCACCTGCGCGCTCTGCATCGACGCCTGCGACGGCGTCATGGACAAGCTCGGCAAGGAGCGCGGGTTGATCTCCTACGCAACCCTCTCCGACTACAACGCCAACATGATGTTGGCGACTGCGGGCGGCTCCGGTTCAGTCAATCCGTCGCTCGTCAGAACGGATGACGGCCTGTTTTCAGACAGGGTGGCTCATTTCCATATCCGCAAGATCTTTCGCCCGCGCACCTACGTGTACATGGCCATGTGGTCGCTGATCGGTCTGGGCCTGCTCTATTCGCTGCTGACGCGCGACCGGCTCGAGATCAATGTCCTGCACGATCGCAATCCGCAATTCGTGACGCTGTCCGACGGCTCCATCCGCAATGGCTATACCGTCAAGCTGCTGAACATGATCCCCGAACCAAGAACGGTCGTCGTCACAATGGCAGGCTTGCCAGGCGCAGAGATGAGCATCGTCGGTGTCGACCTTCCTGCCGATCGCTCTTTTGCGATCCAGGTCGAACCAGACCGGCTCAAGGTGTTAAAGGTTTTTGTGCGCCTGCCTGCCGAGCAGATCCATGGCGAAGCGCAGACCTTCACTCTTCAGGTCGAAGACAAAGCGAGTTTCGAGTCGAACGAATACACCGCCACCTTCAACGCGCCGGAGATCGCCAGATGAGCGTCACCACGCGAAAGTCCCGCGAATTCACCGGCAGGCACATGTTGGCGATTATCCTTGCCTTCTTCGGGGTGGTCATCGCGGTCAATCTGACGATGGCGACGCTTGCCAACACGAGCTGGACCGGCCTGGTCGTCGAAAACACCTATGTGGCGAGCCAGGAATTCAACAGGAAGGCCGAGGAAGGACGCGCGCAGGCAGCCCTCGGCTGGACCGGCAAGCTGACCATCGCATGGGGCGAAGTCCGCTACAGCCTCACCGACGCCGCCGGCAAGCCGGTTCCCTTGCATCGCGTCAGGGTGCTGTTTCGCCATCCCGCTTACGAGAAGGAGGATGAGGCCATCAAGCTCGCCCTCGCCTCGGGTCAGGAATTCGCCGCCCTGCACACGCCGAAGGATGGTGTCTGGATCGTCGAAGTCGACGCCGATGCCGGCCTGAAGGAACCTTATCGCGACGTGCGCAGGATCATGATTTCCCATGGAGCGCTGCAATGAGCTGCTGTGCGCCGGGCGCCGAAATGGCGCTGGATCTGGTCGGCGCCAGCTCGGTCCTGCCATCCGGCCAGGAAATCAAGCTGGCGAGCCGATCGCTTGGCGATGATCTTCGTCAGACCGACCTTTCCGTACCGACTGTTCACTGCGGCGCCTGCATCCAGACCATAGAGACGGCGTTGGGGAAACTCGATCACGTCGAGGCCGCTCGCGTCAACCTGTCAACGAAGCGGGTTTCGGTCCGGTGGCGCGGGGACGAGGTTCCACCGTTCGTCACCGTGCTTGAGAGGCTAGGTTATCAAGCTCACCTGTTCGAGACCGAGATCGATGCAAAGGACAAGACGCTCTCGGAGCTTATCCGCGCCGTCGCTGTTGCGGGCTTCGCGGCGGGTAACATCATGCTGCTTTCGGTCTCGGTCTGGTCCGGTGCCGAAGGCGCGACACGCGACCTGTTCCACTGGGTCTCAGCGCTGATAGCCATCCCCGCGCTCGCCTTCGCCGGCGGCATCTTCTTCCGCTCGGCCTGGAATGCATTGCGCCACGGCCGCATGAACATGGACGTGCCGATCGCGGTCGGCGTCTCGCTCGCCTACGCAATGAGCCTCTACGAGACGATCAACCATGGCGATCACGCCTATTTCGACGCGTCGGTGTCGCTGCTGTTCTTCCTGTTGATCGGCCGGACGCTGGATCACGTCATGCGGGAGCGCGCCCGCACCGCCGTGAAGGGCCTGTCGCAGCTGGCCGCGCGTGGCGCCATGGTGCTGCGCGCCGACGGCGCGCGCGACTACCTGCCGGTTGGCGAGATCGAACCGGGAATGCTGCTGCTGATCGCGGCAGGCGATAGGATACCCGTCGACGGCGAGATCGTCCAAGGGGCGTCGGATCTCGACTGCTCGCTGGTTTCCGGCGAGAGCACGCCCCGAAACGTAGCGCCAGGCGAACCCGTGCAGGCTGGCGTGCTCAACCTTACCGGCTCGCTGACGATCAAGGCGACAGCCGCCGCGAAGGATTCGTTCCTTGCGGAAATGGTTCGGCTGATGGAAGCTGCCGAGGGCGGCCGGGCAAATTATCGCCGGATCGCCGATCGCGTTTCAGCGCTTTATGCCCCGGTGGTTCATCTTACCGCCTTCGTGACATTCCTCGGCTGGATGGCGGCGACCGGCGACTGGCATCGGGCGATGACCATCGCCATTGCCGTTCTCATCATCACATGCCCATGCGCGCTCGGCCTCGCCGTGCCGATCGTTCAGGTGGTCGCCGCGAGGCGCCTGTTCGAGAACGGCATCATGGTCAAGGACGGTTCGGCCATGGAGCGCCTGGCGACGATCGATGCCGCGGTGTTCGACAAGACCGGAACGCTCACGCTCGGAAAACCGCGGCTCGTCAATGCATCGTCGATCGATCCGGCCATGCTGGCCATTGCAGCCGACATGGCAGCGCATTCGCGCCACCCGTTTTCAAAGGCCATAGCCGGCTTTGCCGCGCCTGGCGGGCAGCGCAAATTCGATGCCGTCACCGAGCAGCCGGGATTCGGCATCGAAGCCGCTGCCGCCGGAAACATCTGGCGGCTGGGTCGACGCGGATGGGCTGGATGGAAAGCCCGCACCGGCGGCGAAGGCCGACATGGCTATGGCGGGACGGTTCTGACGAAAGACGGGATCATCGTCGCGACCTTCGATTTCGAGGATGCGCCGCGTGCCGACGCCAGAGCAGCGATCGAGCGATTGAAGGATGCCGGGGTGTCGGTGCGGATGCTGTCGGGGGATACGGCGGCCGCCTGCGGCGAAGTCTCGA
>NZ_JAMYSC010000021.1:0-115397 GCF_040321755.1 Mesorhizobium sp. M0276
GGTCAATCCGAACCGACCAAGAGACCGATCCTGCCTCAATCAGATGGCCTTCATATATGAATAACTTTCCCCGGACAGTCCTGCGCAAGGGGGGAGATTGGCAGCTCCACCGAGTAGACCTGTTCTGCAACGTTTAGCAGCCCTTCTCGTACGAAGGTGCCTGATGGGTCACGACCTCGTCCCATCACGCCAGCGCAAGAACGCAAAATCCATGCGTCGTGTGATGACCGACGCCGAGCTGAAGCTCTGGAACGAGCTTCGCGCGCATCGGCTAATGGGCTTAAGCTTCCGCCGGCAGGTGCCAATCGGCCCTTATATCGTCGATTTTGCCTGCTCGGACAAAAAGCTGATCATTGAGGTTGATGGTAGCCAGCACGCAGACGCTGAGCACTTCGAGCGCGATTCAGAGCGCAGCGCATATTTGAAGAGTAGCGGCTGGACCATCCTGCGCTTCTGGAACGACGACGTCATTCGCGATATCGACAATGTCTGCCAGCACATCGTGATCGAGGCCGGCCTTGCCGGCGCCGAAATGCCGGCGGGCGAACGAGCAAGGGAGGCAATTTCATGATCGACCATCTCGGCATCACTGTTGCCGATTTCGACGCTTCGAAGGCTTTCTATGACAAGGCGATGGCGCCGCTTGGGGCCTCGCTGCTTTACATGGTGCCGCTCGAATACACCGGCGGCGCCAAGGTCGGTGGCTACGGCCGTGACCGCCCGGTGTTCTGGCTGAGTACCGGCAAGGACAAGCCGAGGGACCGCCAGCACGTCGCTTTCACCGCGCGCAGCCGCGCCGAGGTCGAAGCCTTCCATGCCGCGGCACTTGCCGCCGGCGGCAAGGACAATGGCGGGCCGGGCCTGAGACCACACTATCACCTGGACTACTACGCCGCCTTTGTCCTCGATCCCGACGGCAACAATGTCGAGGCCGTCTGCCATGCCACGGAGTGAGCGGCGATGAGCCTCGACAATCGGCCGATCTATACCGGCGGCTGCCAGTGCGGCGCGGTGCGCTTTCGCGTCGAAGGCGCGTTGGGAGACGCTTCGATCTGCCATTGCCGCATGTGCCAGAAGGCGTTTGGCTCGTTCTACGCGCCGCTTGTTTCAGTGCGCGGGGCGAAGCTCGACTGGACGCGCGGTGAGCCGAAATATTTTCGCTCATCCAACCATGTCGATCGTGGTTTTTGTGCCAATTGCGGCACGCCGCTGACCTTCACCGCGCCGGATGGTGTCGGGCTGGCGATCGGTGCGTTCGACAATCCGGCGGAGATCGTGCCGTTGATCCAGTGGGGCACGGAGGCAAAGCTGCCCTATGTCGATACGATCCCGGAACTGCCGGGCGAGGAGACAATGGCCGATATGTCGGCGGCCCCCTATCTGGCCGATCTCGTCTCCTATCAGCACCCAGACCACGACACCGAACAATGGCCGCCAAAGGAGAAGTCATGACCGATCAGGTAAGAACCGGCGGTTGCCAGTGCGGCGCCGTGCGTTTCCGCATTCATGGAGCGCTCGGCCGTCCCTCGATCTGCCATTGCCGCATGTGCCAGAAGCAGTTCGGCTCGTTCTTCGGTGCGCTGGTGACGGTGCCCAGGGATGGCGTCGAATGGACCCATGAAGAGCCGAGTTACTTCCAGTCGTCGGTCAACATCGATCGTGGCTTCTGCGCCCGCTGCGGGACGCCGCTTACCTATCGGCAGCCTGGTGGACTGGAGATCGCCATCGGCGCCTTCGACGATCGTTCGGACCTGGCACCGCAGATCCAGGTCAATTACGCAGCGCGGCTGCCCTGGGTGGAGACGATCTTCGACCAGCCCGTTCACCAAGACCCCGACTACTACGCGAGGCAGGAGCAGATCATCTCCTTCCAGCACCCCGACCATGAAACAGCGGACTGGCCGATCAAAGGTTTGCAACTATGAGCTGTCAATTGCGTACCCTCTACCCCGAAATCGAGGCGTTCGATTCCGGCATGCTCGATGTCGGTGACGGCCATCGGGTCTACTGGGAGCGTTCCGGCACCAAGGGCGCCAAGCCGGCGGTATTTCTGCATGGTGGGCCGGGCGGCACCATCTCGCCAAAACACCGGCGACTGTTTGACCCGAGCCTATACGACGTCATCCTGTTCGACCAACGCGGCTGCGGAAAATCGACGCCCAATGCCTCGCTCGAAGCCAATACGACATGGCATCTGGTTGCCGATATCGAACGGCTGCGCGAAATGGCCGGGTTCGACCAATGGCTGGTGTTCGGCGGCTCCTGGGGCTCGACCCTGGCGTTGGCCTATGCCGAAACGCACCCTGAACGGGTCAGCGAACTGGTGGTGCGCGGCATCTACACGCTGACGCGCGCCGAACTCGAATGGTACTATCAGTTCGGCGTCTCTGAAATGTTCCCGGACAAATGGGAGCGGTTCCTGTCGCCGATCCCCGAGGCCGAGCGTGGCGACATGATGGCCGCCTATCGCAAGCGGCTGGTCGGCAGTGACCACAAGGCCCAGATCGAGGCAGCGCGCGCGTGGAGCCTGTGGGAAGGCGAAACCATCACGCTGTTGCCGGAGCCGGAGACCAGCGGACCGTTTGGGCAGGACGACTATGCCGTCGCCTTCGCCCGTATAGAGAACCACTATTTCGTCCATGCCGGCTGGCTCGAGGAAGGGCAGCTGCTGCGCGACGCGCACAAGCTTGCGGATATTCCCGGCACCATCGTCCACGGCCGCTACGACATGCCGTGCCCGGCGCGTTATGCCTGGGCGCTGCACAAGGCCTGGCCGAAGGCGGATTTCCACCTGATCGAGGGTGCCGGTCATGCGTATTCCGAGCCGGGTATCCTCGACCGGCTGATCCGCGCGACGGATGGTTTTGCGGGGAAGAAATGACAGTGCCATTCGCCCCCCTCTGTCCTGCCGGACATCTCCCCCTCAAGGGGGGAGATTGGCTTGCATTTCGGCTTTCGCAAATATTCGGCGCAGCAAGAGATGGCGGAGCATTCGAGCTGCCGATCTCCCCCCTTGAGGGGGAGATGGCCGGTAGGCCAGAGGGGGGTGCTCGCGCACCCGCAGGACTATGAAAAAGCAACGCCTCTATCTCTTCGACACCACATTGCGCGATGGCCAGCAGACGCCGGGCATCGACTTTTCCGTCGAGGACAAGATCGCCATCGCCAAGCTGCTTGACGCCTTCGGCCTCGACTATGTCGAGGGTGGCTATCCCGGCGCCAACCCGACCGACACCGCCTTCTTCCAGGAGAAGCGGACGACCCGTGCCAAATTCGTCGCGTTCGGCATGACCAAGCGGGCAGGGGTATCAGCGTCCAACGATCCCGGACTTGCCTCACTGGTGCAATCTAAGTCGGACGCTATCTGCTTCGTCGCCAAGAGCTGGGATTATCACGTCCGCGTCGCGCTCGGCTGCACCAACGAGGAGAACCTCGACGCCATCAAGACCTCCGTCGAGGCGGCGATCGCCGCTGGCAAGGAGGCATTGGTCGACTGCGAGCATTTCTTCGACGGCTTCAAGGCCAACCCCGACTATGCGCTGGCCTGTGCCAGGACCGCTTATGATGCCGGCGCGCGCTGGGTGGTGCTGTGCGACACCAATGGCGGCACCCAGCCGTCGGAAGTCCGCTCCATCGTCGAGAAGGTTATTTCGTCCGGTATGTCAGGCGATCATCTCGGCATCCATGCCCATGACGACACTGGCCAGGCCGTGGCCAATTCGCTGGCTGCGGTCGAGGCCGGCGTGCGCCAGATCCAGGGCACGCTCAACGGCATCGGCGAGCGCTGTGGCAACGCCAATCTGATCTCGATCGTGCCGACGCTGGCGCTGAAGTCGGCCTTCGCCGACCGTTTTGAGACGGGCATTTCGACTGAAGCGCTGACCGGCATTTCGCGCCTGTCGCGCGCCTTCGACGAACTCTTGAACCGCGCGCCGGAAGCGCAAGCGCCCTATGTCGGCGCTTCCGCCTTCGCCACCAAGGCCGGCATCCACGCCTCGGCGCTGGCCAAGGAGCCGGCGACCTATGAGCATGTGCCTCCGGAAACGGTCGGCAACCGCCGCCGCGTCATGGTTTCGGACCAGGGCGGCAAGGCCAATTTCCTCGCCGAACTGAAGCGGCGCGGCATCGACGTGCCGAAGGACGATCACCGGCTCGACGCGCTGATATCGGTAGTCAAGGAACGCGAGGCCGAGGGCTATGCCTATGAGGGCGCCGACGCCAGCTTCGAGCTTCTGGCGCGCAAGATGCTGCACGGCCTGCCTGAGTTCTTCAACGTCACCTCGTTCCGCTGCATGGTCGAGCGCCGCTTCGACGCCAACGGTCAGTTGAAGACGGTGTCCGAAGCGATCGTGAAGGTGATGGTCGACGGCGAGGAGAAGATGTCGGTGGCCGAGGGGCATGGCCCGGTCAACGCACTCGACATCGCGTTGCGCAAGGATCTCGGCAAGTTCCAGGGCGAGATCGCCGACATGGAGCTCGCCGACTTCAAAGTGCGTATCCTCAATGGCGGCACCGAGGCGATCACCCGCGTCCTGATCGAATCGCATGACGGCACCGGCGCGCGCTGGTGGACGGTAGGCGTGTCCGAAAACATCATCGACGCCTCGTTCCAGGCGCTGATGGATTCCATCGTCTACAAGCTGATGAAGAACCGCGAAATGGCGGGACTGGTGGCTGCCGAATAGGGTTGAACCATCAGCGAAAGTCCATTGATCCATCAGAACTTTGCGATGGTCTTGGCAAAGTGGCTGGGCCATAGCGTTGGCCCATGGCCACTGAAGCAATTACCCTGGACGCTGATTCCAAGGCCCGTCGCGGCTTCCTGCTTGCACTGGGCGCTTATTTGCTGTGGGGAATGCTGCCCTTCTACATGAAGGCCGTGGCGCATCTGCCGCTCGCCGAAGTCATTGCCCACCGCATCGTCTGGTCGGTGCCGATCGCCGCCGCCGTTCTGGTCTGGGCCGGCCGCACGGCGGATTTCAAGGCAGCACTTCGCTCACCCCACACCATCGCCATGGCCGCGCTGACGGCGGCGCTGATCTCGGTCAACTGGGGCGTCTACGTCTGGGCGATCGCGGTCGACCGCACGGTCGAAACCGCGCTCGGCTATTACATCAATCCGCTGGTCAGCGTCGTCGTCGGCGCGCTGTTGCTTGGCGAGCGGCTTGACCGTCTGCAGATCGCAGCCGTGGTACTGGCGGCGGTCGCCGTCGCGGTACTGACCATCGAAGGCGGCAAGCTGCCCTGGGTGTCGCTGGCTTTGGCGTTTTCCTTCGCCGCCTACGGCTTCTTTCGCAAGACGCTGCCGATCGGCCCCAGCCAGGGGTTTCTGCTCGAAGTGCTTTTGCTGTCGGTGCCGGCGCTTGGCTACATCATCTATCTGATCGCGACCGGACAGGACCACATCGTATCCAGCAGCGGTGCCGATACGGCATTGCTGATGGGCTGCGGTCCGGTCACATCGGTGCCGCTGCTGTTGTTCGCCTTCGGCGCCAAGCTGCTGCGCCTCTCCACCATCGGCATCATGCAGTACATCGCGCCGACCATGGTGTTCCTGATCGCCGTGCTGATCTTCGATGAGCCTTTCGGCACCACCCAGGCCATCGCCTTCGCTCTGATCTGGACGGCACTGGCGATGTATTCCTGGTCGATGTTGACGACCGCGCGCAGGGCTGCGCCGAAGCTCGCACAGTAAGGGATTTCGGATGTACCTGCTGCATATCGCCAACAAGAACTATTCCTCGTGGTCGCTGCGGCCATGGGTGCTGATGCGAGCGCTGGATATCCCGTTCGAGGAGCGGCTGACGCCGTTCCCGACCGGATCGAGTTGGGAGCTTTACCGGTCGTTTTCACCCAGCGGCCGTGTGCCGTGCCTGATCGACGATGGTTGGGCGGTCTGGGATTCGCTCGCCATCGCCGAATATCTGGCGGAGCGCCACCATGGCGTTTGGCCCGTCGAAGCCAAGGCGCGCGCCTGGGCACGCTCGGCCGCCGCCGAAATGCATTCGAGCTTCACCGCACTGCGCGGTTCATGCCCGATGAGTTGCGGCGTGCGGGTAAAGCCGTTTCCGATGTCCGACGCGCTGAGGCAGGATCTTTTGCGCCTCGGCGATCTCTGGAACGATGGTCTTGCCCGTTTCGGCGGGCCGTTTCTGGCCGGCGCTCATTTTACCGCCGTCGACGCCTTCTTTGCGCCCGTGGCATTTCGGGCTCAGTCGTACGGGCTCGTTTTCGAAGGGGCGGCCGCCGCCTACCCGGCGCAATTGCTTGCCTTGCCGGCGATGCGCGAATGGTATGCGGATGGCCTTGCCGAGACCTGGCGCGAGCCCGACCATGAAGCGGAAGTCGCCGCCACTGGCACCGTCCTCGAGGATTTTCGCGCCTCGGCGTGAAAGGTACTGACGTTACATCCCCCGGCCGAGCCGTCGGACGAACAGATAGGTAGCCGCGGCGATAACGAGCGATACTGCTGACACCACCCAAAAACCCATCGGCGTGTTGACCAGCGGCAGCCCGCCGACATTCATGCCGAACAGGCCTGAGATGATGGTCATCGGCAACAGCACCGCCGTCATGACAGAGAGAACATAGAGGAGCTGGTTCGACTGCATGGTCAGCTTGGCCATCAGCTCGTCCTGCAACAGCCTTGTGCGCGCCTGCAACTGCTCGCCGTCATGATAGAGCGTATGCGCCCGTTGCGAGAGCCTGACCGCCATGTCGTTGATCGGGTCAGGCAGCTCGTTGCGATGCGAATGATCGAGATGCCGGAACAGATTGGTGATCGTCGCCATCTGCCGATGGATCACCACCAATTGTCGGCGCGCCTCGACCAGCGCTTGTCGTTCATTGTGCCATGCATCGCGCACGACACGGTCCTCGATGCCGTCGAGCATGTCGCCCAGCTTGCGGAGCTCGGCCGACATGCCGTCGAGCGACTGGCCCGTGACCGCCTCGATCAGTTCCGCCGGCGAGCGGAATTTCCGCGATCCATTTTCCACCGCCTTGCGGACGGCGTCGACCGATTCCAGCGGCTGCTTGCGAGCGCCGATCAGCATCGTGTCGTTGAAGGCGAAGCGGAAATGGACGAGTCCGCGCGCCTCCGAAAAGTCGTGCCTGAGATCCGGCAGATCGCCATAGAGCCAGCCATCCTCGAAGTCGATGTGGCAGCCATGGCTCGGGGCAAGGAAGGCGTCGCGCACCGGCCCCGGCAAAGCCCTTTCGGCGCCGATCTCCTGGCGTGCGTGCAGGTCAGTGATCTGATAGCTGCGCCATGTCCAGTGCGCGGCGGCTGCGTCCCTGGTTCGCACGCCCTCTGCGGTGAAGTGATAGATGAAGAACAACCCGTGCTCGTCAGGCAGGTAAGGCGACAGGTCAGTGCCTTCCGGGGCGAGAGCGATATCCATGGGCGAGGCGCCAGATTCAGGTTTCGAACATGGCGCCGCTTGGCGGTCGCCTGATCCCAATTTCTAGCACGTGCGAACCCGATTTCGTGTGACCGTTTCTTGACAGGCGATCACAGCCTGCCGATCGCCTGCGTCAATCCGGTGGTGACGCCTTCGCCGCCACCGGATTGCGTCCTCTCAACGCTTCGGGCCGAACCCAGGGTAAGGATTGAGCGGCACGATTGCGGAGATATCCATCATGCCGGCCTTGATCAGGGGCAAGGTGGCGAGATGGCCGCGCACGTCCGCGTCGCTGCCGGCCTCGAACATCATGCCACTGCCTGGTATATCGCCGCGGTTCCATACCTGGCGGACCGCGCCTTCGGCGTAAAGCGTGCGGCGCTGTTCGGCCTCACCGGGCAGCAGCGGCGCGAAATCGGCATCGGTAAACTTTTCGGTGTTGCGAGTGAGAAGGGCAAAGAACTGCATGTCGGTCTCCTTTGGTTGGGATGGCCGAGTATCACTTCCACTGGTCAGACTGTCTAAGACTGATTAGGCTAGAGTTAAGACCTATGAGGACTTGGAACCTCGGAGAAAAAATGTTCGACCTGCGCCAGATCAGGTATTTCGTCACCGTCGCCGAAGCCGGCAATGTGGGTCGCGCCGCCGAGATGCTGCATATCTCGCAGTCGCCGCTCAGCAGGCAGATCATGCAGCTCGAGGAGCAGCTTGGCGTCTCCCTGTTTGAGAGGTCGAAGCAGCGGGTCCATCTTAACGCCGAGGGTCGCGCCTTCCTCGCGGAGGCCCGTTCGCTGCTGTCCAATGCGCGACGACTGGAGGAGTTCGGCCGCAACCTGGCCAGCGGCGCCGTCGGCCGTCTTGCCATCGGCTACGTCGAAGGCGCCGTGCATGCCGGGCTTGTTGCAGGCATGCTGCGCCAGTTCCGCCGCGACCGGCCAGACTTTCACCTTCAGTTGCGAAGCCTGCGTTCGGCGGCGCAGCTGGAGGGGCTGCGGCAGCGGGTGCTCGATCTGGGCTTTGTCTATTCGCCGCCAGCCGACGATGACCCGGATGTCGCCGCCATGGCGCTGCGGCATGAGCCGCTGGTGCTGGCGATCCCCGAAGATGATCCGCTTGTTCAAATATCGGAGATCGGGCCGCATCACCTCGACGGCCGCACCTGGATCACGGTCGTGCGCCAGCCCGACGACACCAACCGCGGGCAATTCCTTGCCGCCTGCGCCAAAGCCGGTTTTCTGCCCGACATCGCCTATGAGACGGCGGACCCGCTGACCTCGCTTGGTCTGGTCAGCGCCGGCCTCGGCCTGGCGACGGTGCAGGCCAGCCTGCGTGCCGCCGCTCCGCCGCGGATCGTGTTTCGCGACCTGCCATGGTTCGAGCGCACGGTTTCCATCTATCTTGCCTGGCGTCGTCATGACCGCCGCGCGGTGATCGCTGATCTGCGGCAGGCAGTAGGGCAGTAGGCAGTAGGCAGTAGGCAGTAGGCAGTAGAGGTTGCCGTTCCCCGGCATTCATACTGCCTACTGCCTATTCCCTACTGCCTATTCCCTATTCTGTCACATCTTGTCTATCACCGACTGCACGCCCTCGGTCGGGGCGTCGACGGAGGACCCAGCCACCATGATGGCGGCGACGATCGCTTCGGGGTCGTCGACCACCAGCGGCCTGACTCGCTGCGCGGTGTGGATGAAGCCCTCGGCGGCCATGTGATCGAGCAACGCCAGCATCGGGTCCCAGAATCCTCCTACATTGCCGAAGACGATCGGCTTGCGGTGATGGCCTAGCTGCGCCCAGGTCATGACCTCGACAATCTCCTCGACCGTGCCGATGCCGCCCGGCAGCGCCACAAAGGCGTCGGATTTCTCGAACATCTTGTGTTTACGCTCATGCATGTTGTCGGTGATCACGAGTTCGTCGAGCCGATCAAGCGCGGTTTCCGTCGCCTCCTTGTTGATCAGGAAGCGCGGAATGATGCCCGTCACCTTGCCGCCGGCGCGCAGGGCGCCTTCGGCGACGGCGCCCATGATGCCTTTGGTGCCGCCGCCATAGATTAGCCGCAGGCCCGCTTTGGCGATCGAGCGCCCGAGCAGGTGCCCGGCCTTGATATAAATTTCATCGCGGCCCGGAGACGAGCCGCAATAGACGCAAACGGATCGAATCGTGTTCATGCTGATGATTGGTGATTGGGTCTGAAAGCGCGGTCAAGCCCCAAGGGTCAACAAGCTCGGGCTTTTTCTTGTCGGTCCCTCTTTCTTGTCGACATGGGCAAAACAGGCTAGACCGGCGTTAGGTGGCTAAGGGGTAGCGAAATATGGTGATTAATCCATTGAAGGCGTTCCTGTTCGTAGCGGGTGGGACCGTTGCGGCCGCGGGGACCGCCTATGTATCGGGTGCGCTCGACCCGTATCTTAATCCGACACCGCCGCCGCAAGTGGCGGCCTTGACGCCGCCCGCGGCGCCGAAACCGGCTGATCCCGGCACGGAAGCGCGGCTGCCGCCAGCGGCTGTGCCGGCCGCGCCTGCCGCGGTGCCCCAGACAGCGGCGCCGGCCGCACCGGCAACGGGTGCAGCGGTTCCGGCAGCGCCAGCTGCGGCCGGTCCGATCGCACCGTCCTTCGATGTCGTGCGCGTCGAGAGCAATGGCTCCATTGTGATTGCCGGCAACGCGGCGCCCAACGCGAAGGTCGAGATCCTCAACGGCACGCCCGTGCTCGGTTCGACGGTCGCCGGTCCCGACGGCGCCTTTGTCATCGTGCTCGACGATCCGTTGAAGCCTGGCGACTATACGATTGCCCTGCGCGCGACCACCGGCGATGTCGTGACGCCCTCGGTGCAGACCGCAGTCGTCTCGGTTCCCAAGAATGCGGCCGGCCAGGTGCTGGCGATGGTCGAGGAGCCGGGCAAGCCGGCCGAACTGCTCACCGTTCCCGCGCCCGAGGCAAAGCCGGCCGCCCCGGCTGCCGGCGACCAGGCCGCCGCGCCGGCTGCTCCCGCGGTGGCGCCCGCAACTGCTTCGGCACCAGCCGCGCCGGCTCCGGCGCCGGCCGTGGCTGAAGCGTCACCTGCTCCGGCAGCCCCATCGGCGCCGGCTGCGCCAGACGTGTCCGAACCCAAGATCGTCGTCGAGGCGGTGGAGATCGACGGCAACAAGATATTTGTTGCCGGCCTCTCAGATCCGGGCCGCAAGGTGCGCGCCTATGCCAATGATATCCTGCTCGGTGACGCTCAGACTTCGCCGAACGGCCATTTCCTCGTCGAGGCGACGCGCGACATTCCGGTCGGCAGCTACACCATCCATGTCGACGGTCTCGATACCGACGGCGTGAAAGTGGTGGCACGCGCCGCCGTGCCGTTCGAGCGCGAGCCGGGTGAATCGATCGCCGCCGTGGCGCCCGCGGAGCTCAAGCCTGCCGAACCTGCTGGCACCGAAGCGCCTGCCGCTCCGGCCGCTGAAGCGGCTGCTCCCGCAGCAGCGGCCAGTGAAGCTCCGGCCGTTGTGGTGGCAGCCACGCCGCCAAGCGATGTGCCCGAGACTGTGGCGCCCAAGCTCGAACATGCGGACGGCGCCGTCATCATCCACCGCCACGACACGCTTTGGCGGATTTCACGGCGTGTCTACGGTCATGGCATGCGCTTTTCGACCATCTACCTCGCCAACCAGGATCAGATCAGCGATCCTGATCGCATCTGGCCGGGACAGGTGTTCAAGGTCCCGGAAAAGTCCAAGGAAGGCGAAGCCGCCGACCTCAAGGCGATGGGCAAGCAGGTGACGACAAAGACCAACTAGAGACAAGGCTTTCCAGAGGTCGAAGTCAGCTAGCTCGTTGAGCCGCTTAGGTGAAGTTTGAACCCGGTCATGTTCTGATCGCCCAGGTCGGGGCGTAGCCTCATGCTCGGAATCAAATAGTCGCCGCCATTCTGTCGGCGATAGGGAATGGGCAGCGCGGTAGCGAGCGTTCTCATTCGCTCGCGCAGGAGCTCGGCAGCGGGCTCGAAGTCGGCTTCACCGAAGCGGTCGACGCTGTAGGCGACAAATGGCGGGAGCAGCTGCCGTCCGTCCCGTTGAACATGCTGATCGTCCCGGAGCGCGCGGGCGTTGCAAGGGTTCGCCTGCTGGTCGACTTTCTGGCTGAACGGATAGCCGATATCCCGGGGATCGAGAAGTCCATCTCACAGCGTTAGCCGCTATCTGGTCTGCCCAGAAGAGTAGCTTGCGGTAGCGCCAACCATCGTTTATCGCCGATGGACGATGAGCGACAGCCCCTTCGAAACCCATACACTTCGCTCCGGGTCTGAGGCCCCTGACAGCCGCGCCGTGGCCGCCCGGCTTGCCGCGCTTTCGCACCCTGCGCGTATCGAAATCCTGAAATACCTGTCGGGCAGCAATTCCTGTTGCTGCCGCGAGGTCGTCGATCGTTTCGATCTGGCGCAGTCCACCGTGTCACAGCATTTGAAGATATTGGTCGAAGCCGGGCTGGTCCGCTTCGAGCCTGATCGCCAGCGTTCGCGCTATGCGATCGACCACGCCGCGCTCGCCGACGTCTCGATGTCGCTGACCGCGCTCGTCAATTCCTGCTGCTCCGGCCGCTAGAACCATGATCCCGAAAAGTGGAGCCCGGTTTTCGGAAGAGATCATGGTCAAAAAGACATAAGAAGAAGGCACAAAGAATGGCCAAAAAAACCGTCTCCGACTCCTCGACCTTCAAGACGCTGCTCAACCTGTGGCCCTATATGTGGCCGGCGGATCGTGCGGATCTAAGAGCCCGGGTCACGTGGGCGACGCTTCTGTTGGTTGTGGCCAAGCTGACGCTGGTCGCCGGTCCTTATTTTTTCAAATGGGCGACCGACGCGCTGGCCGGTGACGCCAAATCGGTGCCGCCGCTGCCGAGCTTTCTGCTGGCGCCCGTCATGCTGGTCGTCGCCTACAATGTCGTGCGCCTGGTGCAGCTTGGCTTCAATCAGTTGCGCGACGCGCTGTTTGCCCGCGTTGGCCAATACGCGGTGCGCCAGCTTGCCTTCCGCACCTTCGTCCACATGCACCAACTGTCGCTGCGCTTTCATCTCGAGCGCCGCACCGGCGGCCTGTCGCGCATCATCGAACGCGGCACCAAGGGCATCGAGACGATCGTGCGCTTCATCATGCTCAACACGGCGCCGACCATTCTCGAATTCGCGCTGACCACCGGCATCTTCGCCTACACCTATGGCTGGAAATATGTGGCGGTCGTCGCGGTCACTGTCTGGGTCTATGTCTGGTTCACGGTCCGCGCCAGCGACTGGCGCATCTCGATCCGCCGCGACATGAACGACAGCGACACCGATGCCAACACCAAGGCGATCGACTCGCTGCTCAATTACGAGACCGTCAAGTATTTCAACAATGAGGGCATGGAGGCCGAGCGCTTCGACCGCTCCATGGCACGCTACGAGATATCGGCGACGCGCATCTGGACCTCGCTTGGCTGGCTGAATTTTGGCCAGGGCATCATCTTTGGCCTCGGCACAGTCATCGTCATGTGCATGTCGGCGCTGGAGGTGCAGGCCGGCACGCAGACGGTCGGCGATTTTGTCTTCATCAACGCCATGCTGATGCAGTTGTCGGTTCCGCTCAATTTCATCGGCTTCATCTACCGCGAAATCCGCCAGGGGCTGACCGATATCGAGCAGATGTTCGACCTTTTGGATGTGCCGCAGGAGATCGTCGACAGGCCGGATGCGAAACCACTATCTGTCAGCGCCGGCAAGGTCGAGTTCCGCGACGTTCAATTCTCCTACGACCCGAACCGCAAGATCCTGAAGGGCGTCAGCTTCGAGGTGCCCGCCGGCAAGACCGTCGCCATTGTCGGGCCATCGGGCGCCGGCAAGTCGACCATCTCGCGGCTTCTATTCCGCTTCTACGATGTCCAGGACGGCCAGGTGCTGATCGACGGCCAGGATATCAGGGACGTGACGCAGGAGAGCCTGCGCGGAGCAATCGGCATGGTGCCGCAGGATACTGTGCTGTTCAACGACACCATCGCCTACAACATCCGCTACGGCCGCATCGGTGCCAGCGAGGAGGATATGCGCAAGGCTGCCGAACTCGCCCAGATCGGCCCCTTCATCGAGCGGCTGCCAGACGGCTACAAATCGATGGTCGGTGAGCGTGGGCTGAAACTCTCGGGCGGCGAGAAGCAGCGCGTGGCGATCGCCCGCACCATCCTGAAAGCCCCGCCGATCCTGATGCTCGACGAAGCGACTTCGGCCCTCGACAGCCACACCGAGCAGGAAATCCAGGCGGCGCTCGACCTGGTCAGCCGCGGTCGCACCACCATCGTCATCGCCCACCGGCTGTCGACGGTGATTACGGCCGACGAGATCATCGTGCTGCAGGACGGCCAGATCGCCGAGCGCGGAACGCATGCCGAACTGATGCACAAGCATGGCCTCTACGCCTCGATGTGGGATCGCCAGCGCGAGGCAACGGAGGCCGAGGAGCGGCTGCGCATCGCCCGCGAGGGCGACGAACTTGGCGTCATCGTTCGCCGCCGGCTATCCGAGGTGAATTGATGCCGCCTACCAGGTGAGCCGCCTACCAGATGAGAAGGAAGAAATTTCCGCTTGACCTCAATTAAGTTGAGATTGTAGGTCGTTCTTGGAGCCCGGAAGCAACATGATCCAAGAACGGAATGATCGAAATGAGCAAGGGAAATCAGAACGTTAACGGCGGCAGCGTGTTCAGGGTGGACAAATTCGTCGTCCCGGCCGCCGCTCGCGAGGAGATACTCGCCAAGGTCCGGACAACGCATGAATTGCTGCGCCTGCAGCAGGGCTTCGTGCAGGATTTCCTGCTCGAGCAATTCTCGGGGCCGGGCGAATTCAACCTCGTCACCATCGTCGAATGGGAGAGCCAGGCGGCCGTCGACAATGTCGTGCCGATCGTCAAGGCGGCGCACGAGCGCATCGCCTTCAACCCGCAGGAGACGATCGCCCGGCTCGGTGTTCGGGCCGACATCGCCAACTATCGGCGTGTTCCCGGACTGTAATAGGATTTCCTACGGCCAGCCGACGCCGGGTGCCGGTGCGTCCACGCTGAGCACCTGGCCGGTGCGCGCGTCGCTGACCATGTGCTCGAAGCCACGCCATTCGGCGGCGAGAATGAACAGCGTTTTCCTGTCGGTGCCGCCCAGCATGCAGGCAAAGCAGCCGCGATCGACAACGACCGTCTGCAAGACCTCACCGCCTTCGCTCACGCGCACGCAATGCTTGTTGGGAACATCCGCATACCAGATCGCCCCCTCGGCATCGAGGCAGATGCCGTCGGGATAGCCGTCCACATCAGCCCAGACCCGCCGGTTGGACAGAGTGCCGTCGGCCGCGATGTCGAAGGCAGTCAGCCTGTTGGCATGCGATTCGGCGACGATCAGCGTCTTGTTGTCCGGGGTGGCCGCCATACCGTTGGCAAAGGCGATATTCTCGGCTACTTGCCGGACCTCACCGTCCGGCGTGACCAGCACGATCGTGCCGGGACCGAAATGCTCGCCCGGCGCCGGCGCCGGGCCGCCGCCATTGACATAGATGTTGCCGCGCCCGTCGATGACGATCTCGTTCCACGGGCTTTTCGAGAGGCTGCGCAAATCGGTATGGGTGACGAGCCTTCCATCTGCTTCCTGTCGCAGAAGCAAGCCGTCGCGACCGGAGATGACAAGCAGACGGCCATCCGGCAGCCAGTCGATGGAGTAGGGCAGGACAGCTGGCACGGTGAGCGTGACCTCGCGGTTGCCGTCGGCATCGACAGCGACGATCTCGCCGGTCCCCCAATTGCAGACCCAGAGCCGTCCGTCGTGCCAGCGCGGCGATTCCCCGAAGGCGAGGCCGGCAGTGATGAGATACGCTTGAGAGGTTGCTGATTTTTTCGACGGCATTGCTGGCTCCTCGGGTCGACTCACGGGCGCTTCGCCTACCTTGGCTGGATCGATGCAAGCGCCACCTCTTCAAGGACGGGCGAGGATGGCTCGCCCCGACAATGGCAATGGGTTTTCCCGGGCAATGGGTTTTTTCCCGGTCAGGTCGGGGCGCTGTCAACAACGACTGAGGCCGAGGAGCGGCTGCAATCAATGCCTTGCCGATTGTTGCGTTGCGGCGAGGGGGGCTTTCGGCTATTGAGGCCGCAATTGAAACGGAGCCCGTTTGTACCCGATGAGCCTTGTCGATACGGTCAAGAACGCGTTCGTACCGATCCATCGCGAAGGCTATCCCTTCATCGCGGCCTTTGGCGCGGCAACGCTCTTCCTCGGCTATTTCTCTTCGATCCTGTTCTGGATGGGCCTTATCCTGACGGGCTGGTGCGTCTATTTCTTCCGTGATCCCGAGCGCGTCACGCCGGTCGACGACCACCTCGTGGTCAGCCCCGCAGACGGCATCATTTCTGCGGTCGGGCCGGCCGTGCCGCCTCGCGAACTCGGCCTCGGCAATGTCGAAATGACCCGCATCTCGGTGTTCATGAACGTCTTCTCCTGCCACGTGAACCGCGCCCCGGTGCGTGGCCGTATTGCCAGGATCGAGCATCGGCCTGGAAAATTCCTCAATGCCGAACTCGACAAGGCGAGCACCGAGAACGAGCGCAACGGCCTGGTTATCGAGAGCCCCAACGGTACGGTCGCCGCCGTCCAGATCGCCGGCCTGGTGGCGCGGCGCATCGTCTGCTGGGCCGAGGCCGGCGGCTCGATCGCCATCGGCGAGCGCTTCGGCCTGATCCGCTTCGGTTCGCGCGTCGATGTGTTCCTGCCGCTGGCCGCCACGCCGCGTGTTGCCGTTGGCCAGACGGCGGTCGGCGGCGAAACCGTGCTTGCCGAATTCGGCGGTGTGGCCGGCACGCCTCTTGTTCGGATTTCCTGACCGTGGGCACGCAATACAAAAAGTTCGAGGCCCATGCCAGCGGCGGTCCGCGCATCCGGGAAATCCCTATGCGCATGGTGCTGCCCAATCTGGTCACCGTGCTGGCCATCTGCGCCGGTCTGTCCGGCATCCGATTCGGCTTCGAAGGCCGTTTCGAGCCGGCAGTGGTGATGGTACTGCTGGCGGCATTCCTCGACGGCATTGACGGCCGCCTGGCGCGGATGCTGAAGGCGACCTCGAAATTTGGCGCGCAGATGGATTCGCTGGCCGACATCGTCAATTTCGGCGTCGCACCGGCTCTGGTGCTCTATGCCTTCCTGCTCGACCGCGCCGGCTCGCCGGGATGGATCGCCGCACTTCTGTTTGCCATCGCCTGCGGGCTGCGGCTCGCCCGGTTCAACGTGCTTGACGACGAGAAGGCCGATCGCCCCCTATGGCAGTCCGAATATTTCGTCGGCGTGCCGGCGCCGGCGGGCGCCGTGCTGGTGATGCTGCCGCTCTATCTTTATTTCCTCCGCACCGGACTGGAGCCCAGTCGTCCAGCCGCTTTCGTCGCCACCGGCTTCACCATTCTGGTCGCCTTCCTGCTGGTCAGCCGGCTGCCGGTCTATTCCGGCAAGAACCTGAGAATCCCGGGCGACAAGGTGCTGCCGATTATCCTTGGTGTCGTGCTCTATGTGCTCCTGCTGATGACCTATCCCTGGTACACGCTGACGGCGTCGGTCGCCGGCTACCTGATCTTCCTGCCGTTCAGCGTGCGCGCCTATTCGAAACGCGCCAAGCTGGAGGGTGAGAAGATACCGCCTTCGGATATAGGTTAAGTCGGGGGCTTGAGCCCTTGCACTAACAAATCACTCCAGGCGGAGGCAAAACGTTCACCTCGCGATTGGCGCCGAGTTTTTCAAGCATGCTTCCCACAAGTCTCCGCGAGCCCTCCTCGCTGGAAAGCGCCTTCTCGCCAAGTTCCGCCCGGCCTTCCCGCGCAGTGCCGACGAATTGCTCGATCGCGGCGGCAAGCAAGTCCTCTTTCGAAGAGAAATGCTTGTAGAGCGCGCCGGAGCCGCGCGACAGACCTGCTGCTTCCTGGATATCGGGAACGCTTGTCCGATCGTAGCCGCGTTCACCAAACAGGCGGATAGCCGCGCGCACAATACGCTCGCGTCCGATTGATGGCGGCTTCATGGCTGCTCCTGGCTCAGTGACCTGATGAATGGATTCGCAATCGACATTAATACCTGCCAGCATCGACGATCGCTCGTGCCGGCGATGCAGAGATCGGATTCGACTAGCGGGCGCTTCGGCGTTGTTCGGAAAGCCAACTCTTCCAGGTCCTTTCGCCAAAGCGCTCGGCGGTTTCGGCCAAGCCCATTCTAAGACCCATCTTTCGACTGATAGGCAGCGGCAGGACGAAACGTGCTAGCCCAAGCGCGTCGCGGTATTGCCGCGCGAAACTCGAGAAAGGCATCACGTCCGGGCCACCTATCTCCGTACGCATGCCCCTTTTCCCATCGGTGACAGCCTGTGCGAGATAGCGGGCCACGTCGCGTGTATCCACCGGATTTGAGGGCGAGGTCGGAAGCGGCCAGACCGGCAGCCATTCCAGCCCGCCGAGCATCTTGGCCAGAAGGTAATAGAACGGCGTGGCGCGGATGACCGACCATGGGAGCGAGGACTCTCGTACAAGCTGTTCGCCTGTCAGTTTTACTCGGGCATAGGGCAGGCGGCTGAATTCTAGGCCAACGATCGACACGAAGATGAAGTGGCTTACGCCGGCGCGCCGCGACGCGGCAAGCAAATGCCGCGTGCCCTCGACATCGACGCTGGCCGGACTTGAGAAGAAATCTATCAGCCTCATGCCGCGCCTGGCGATCGGCGACAGCGTCGCGGCGTGTATGACCGTGTCGATGCTGACAAGAGCTTCATCGATGCCGTCGCCGGTTGCGAGATCGCCTCGAGCCCACTCAACGGAACTGTCTTGCCCGGTTTTTCTGGCGAGCAGCCGGACAATGTGCCCAGCCTCGTTCAACGCCGGCACAAGATCGCGGCCGAGATGCCCTGTTCCCCCGGTAACAAGGATTTTTGCCATTCAAGACCTCTCTGAGGCAACGCCCCTTAGTGGTGAGTGAATGATCACTCACCACTAAATTGGCGTAAGGCGAGAATGTGACGAGGCACGCATTACGCTCTCGGTCCGGCTCAGAAGAAGGGCTTGCAGCGGCCCCGTCGCGGTTCCATCGAAATGGAACGGACCTACGCCGCGACGCCGAGTCCCAGCCTGTCGATCGCCAGCTTTCTCGTCGACACATAGTCTGTCTTGCCGGAACCCAGCACCGGGATTTCCTCGACCTTGACGATGTCGTTGGGCACCATCAGTTCGGCCGCACCTGCCTGTTTGCCGAATCTGCGCAACTCGTCGGGATTGGCGTCGTCGGCGGTGGTAACCAGCACGATGCGTTCGCCCCGCCGCTTGTCCGGCACGGCCACCGCCGCGTGCCGTTCTTCCGGCCATAGCGACTGCACCAGCATCTCGACCGCGCCGAGCGACACCATTTCGCCGGCGATCTTGGCAAAGCGCTTGGCGCGGCCGCGTATGGTGATGAAGCCTTCGCGGTCGACCGAAACGATGTCGCCAGTGTCGTGCCAGCCGGTCAACGGCTGCAGTTCACCGGGACGCTCCGCGGTCATGTAGCCCATCATCAGGTTTGGTCCGTCGAGCCACAATTGTCCGGCGCCGGAGATGCCCTCGACCGGCTCCAGCTTCATGCGCATGGCCGGCAGCAGCCGGCCGACGGTGCCGTCGCGGCCATGGATTGCGGTGTTGACGGCAACCACGGGGGCGGCCTCGGTCAGCCCGAACCCTTCGATGATCTCCGCCTGGAAGCGTTCGCGATAGACGCGGCGGGTTTCAGGCTTCACTGCCTCGGCGCCGGCGACGACGAAGCGCAGGCTGGAAAAATCACCATCCTTGGCGGTGCGCGCATAATTTGCGAGGAACGTGTCGGTGCCGAACATGATGGTCGGCTTCGCCTTGCGCGCCACCTCGGGGATGATCTTGTAGTGGAGAGGCGAGGGGTAGAGGAACAACTTCACGCCGGTGACCAGCGGCAAGATGGTGCCGCCCGTCAGCCCGAACGAGTGAAACACCGGCAGCACGTTGAGAAGGATGTCGGCAGGCGAGATGGTGATGCGTGCCTCGGCCTGCATGGCGTTGGCAAGCAGGTTCTTGTGCGAAAGGATGACCGCCTTGGGCGTGCCTTCCGATCCTGAGGTGAACAGGATCACCGCCGGCTTGGCAGCATCCTGCCGTTGCAGCGGCCAGCGCCACAGCAAGGCGGCGGCAAGCTTGTCCAGCGCCGTGACGCCTTCGCGCACATCCTCCAGCCAAAGCAGCCTGGCACCGCCCTTTTCGACAGCCTCGACGATATCGGCAAGGTCGGCCTTCTCGACGAACGCGCGGGAGGAAATCACGGTCCTTATCACCGCCGTGCGCACCGCCGCAGTCACGCTCGCCGGCCCTGCCGTATAGTTGATCATTGCCGCCACCCGGCCGGCGGACAGAAGCCCGGTGAGCGACAGCACGACGCCATTGGCGTTCGGCAGCATCAGCCCAACCGCTTCGCCCGGCGCCGTGACCGCCTCGAAGCGGCGACCGAGGACCCGGGCGCCGATGAACATCTTGCGGTAGCTCAGCGCGCCGGAGATGACGTCCTCGATGATCGGGTGAGAAGCGCCGACGCGGTCGGCGGCATCGCGCATGGCCAGGAACAGGCCGCGATCGACGTTAGTGGCGAAAAGCCGTGCCTCGGCGACGCGGTCGAACAGCGCATTGGTGTTCGAGGCCTGGTCGGGGTTGCGCGCCACCAGTTCGGCGATGGTCATCGGCTCCAGCACGCTGATCGACAGTTGCGGAAACCAGTGCCGTGGTGCCTTGTCCGCCGGCGTCAACGACACCGGCAGGCTTCGTGCGCCGCTGACGAAGACCGGCACGATGCTGGCGTTCGCCTGCATGGCGATGCGGGTGACGGCACGAAACAGCCGAAACGTCTTGACGTCAGGCTCGACCGCATCCGGCAGATAGACGGCGAGCCGGCCTTTGCCTTTGAGGACACGCACCAGCCGGCGGCTGACGAAGACGTGTTCCGCATTGAAGGCGATGGTACGGCCAAGCCCGCGCCACGGTTCGAGCCAAGGGGACCGCGCCGAGACCTCGTCGAGTATGTGCAGTGTGTCGTCCGGCAGAAGCGACAGCATCAGCGCCGGTTCGAAACGCGACTGATGCGAGATGACGTAGATGACGGGAGCCTGCGCGTTGCGGGCGATCCTGATGCGGGTGTCGGCGATCCGGTAGCCAAGCTTGAACGGCACATAGAGCAGCGCCTGGGTGAAGCGCAGGCCGAGGCGGAATTTTTCCACGATGCCGATCAGCAGCCAGGCAAGGGCAAGACCTGCAAGCAGCGCCAGTGTCAGGATCATGCCGCGTCTCTCCCAACGTTTTATCATCTCGGCTCTTTTGCGGCCGCTTCGGCAAGAACCTAGACCATGTGGGAGCAACGTCAATGCGGATGAGGGCAAGCTTACCTTCTCGCCCCGGGCGAAAATGGTCCGTATTCACGCCGCCTTCAACCGTCCGCTAATGAAACGGAATTCCTGCGTCTTGCCGCCATAGCCATAGGCCGCCGCCGGCACTTCGTGCACGAAGGCATAACTTTCCTCATGCACGGCGCCCAACAGGCGGCCGAAGGCCGCAAAGATCGCCTTGAGATAGGCCTCCAGCTCGAGCTTGGTGTTGGTGCCGTCAACCACCTTGATATCAAGCCAGAACGTATGGGTGCCGTCCTCGGCCAGCGACTTGCCGCCGGCGAACCAGTGCTGGGGATCGATGTAGGATATGGAAACCGCGGTGATCGTAGGATCCTTGCGAAGCTGCATGGCGGTGATTTCGGTGACCTCCTTTGCGATGCGGGTGGAAAGACCCGCGTCAGGCCTGCCGGTGACGCTGATGTTGATGATGGGCATTTCTCTTCTCCTTGGTTCGAGCGGCGTCTCATCGCCGTTGGGCGGGACTATGTCACCCCTATTCAGTCAAGAAAATCGAATTGTTTTTTACTGAAGGTTCGATACTATCGAATTATGGAAACGCTTGATCCCGACCTGCTCAGAACCTTCCTAGCGTTCGTCGATAGCGGCTCACTGGCCCAGGCGGCTTCAAACGTCGGCCGTTCGCCCTCGGCGGTTACCGCTCAGATGCAGCGGCTGGAGCAAATGGTCGGCGAGCCGCTATTGGCGCCGCAAGGGCGGGGGCGCGGCCTGACGCCGGTGGGTGAGGACCTCGTCGGCCATGCCAGGCGTATCCTTGCTGCCCATCGCGAGGCATGGCTGGCGCTGAAGGGGGCACGCGCTGCCGGGCGCGTCGCCATCGGCACGACACAGGATTTCGCCGATAGCGGCCTGCCGGACCTGCTGCGTGCCTTCGCCGTCAGTCACCCGCGCGTCAGGATCGAACTGCGTGTCGGCCGCTCCGCCGAACTGGCGCAGGCGCTGCAGTCCGGCGGACTCGATCTGGCGATCGTCATGCGTCAGGCGGCAGTGCCGGACGAAGTCGGCGTTCTGCGTGAGCCGATGATATGGCTATGCTCACAAAAAGGCTTGGCCTCGCGGCAGGAGGAACTGCCACTGGCGCTGCTCGATCCCTATTGCGGCTTTCGCGAAGCGGCACTTGCCGCGCTCGATGCGGCCGGCCGCCGCTACCGCATTGCTGCCGGAAGTGCCAGTCTGGCCGGCCTGCGCACGGCGGTGAACGCCGGTGTCGCGTTGACGCTGCGAACGGCCCGCTTTGCCCATTCCGGCATTGTCGAGGCGCCGCGCGAGTTTGGCCTGCCGCAGGTTCCGACGGCTGAATTCGCGATCCGGCTGCGCGCCGGCGCCGATGGTCCGGCGGGTGATCTGGCGACACTGCTCAGTGGCAACCTTGCCTCGTCGGCCGGCTGAACGGCAAAGAAAAAGCCGACCTTGCGGTCGGCTGAGAGTAGGACGGGCCGAGGGGTTTGGGGGACTTGGGGATGGCCCGTCGCACCAACAATGCCTGACCCGGATAATGGTTCCACGACTCTGTAATTTTTTTTAAGAATATTTGACGTCATGCGTTGCGAGCGGGCCGTCAGCCAATCCTGACCAACATGGGCAAACACCGCGCACAACCCGATAGCGCCGCCTATCATGCTGGCGACTGGTGCAATCCGCCCAGGAACAGAAAGGCAAACCGGACCGCGAACCGCACTTCGGCCGAGCAGAGCAATCCGGATTCGGCCGCCGGGATCGGCCTCCGCCACAGGATCGGCTGCGTGCGCTATACGGGCGAAAGTCGGTGCAACGCCAACCGTGCTGAGGCAGCGTTCCATGGCGAGCTGCGCTGTCACAAAGCTTATTGCGTCACCTGATAGAGCTCCGAGGCGGCTTCTTTCAGGGCGCGCCGACCATCGGATCTGAAATACATCATGTGCCCGCCCTCGACGACATCGAGATGGATAGGCTTGGCATTGGCGAGCGACGAGATCTGGTTCACCAGGTAGCGCGAGGCGAGGTAAGGCGTGACCAGGTCGGTGTAGCCGTTGACGATCACGACGCCGAGCGAAGGGTTCAGCGAGCGTGCTTTTTGTAGATCATTCATCACCCCGGCATAGCCTTGCCGTGAGGCGCTGGTCCCGTAATCCCAATTGTGGCTGATTTCGCCATTGAGCAGCCGATAGCTGACATCGGTGCGGAAATTCAACTCGTCGCTAATATAGCCGACGAAAGCCGACGTTAACGCCGGGACGCTCCGGTCGAGCACGGGATCCGGGCCGGCGATGCGGGCGCTCTCGGGCGCGATGTCTGCCGTGCCGATCATGGCGTCGTATGGGCTGAGCACTTTGCCGCTGGCACGGGCGAACTCCCTTGCGAACAGGCCGGTCGGTATGCGTGCGGAGTTCCGCTGCACGACTTCGAGCGGCAGGCCGGTGATGTCAGCCACGCGTTGGCTCGCCAGCCGCCTGCCTTGCTCCAGTCCGCTGGTGAGCGCCGTGAGGTAATCTCCCAGCGCATATTGTTCGACTTCCGCCAGCTTCTCCCGCAGGGCATCGCCGCTGACGCCTTCGGCGCGCAGGCGGACCGCCGCCAGCGAAGGCAGTTCGAGCGCCCAATGCAGCGGCTCGAATTCGTCGGGCTGCACCAGCGTGAACTCCAGCGCGGGGGAGATCAGCACGATGCCGTTCGGACTGATGCCGATATCCTCCTGCAATGTCCTGGCAAGCAGCGCCGCCCGGAACCCGCCATAGCTTTCGCCGGCGAGGAACAGCGGCGATCCGGTGCGGCCATTCTGCGCCAGATAGAGCCGGATGAAGGCGCCGACCGAGCTGGCATCCTGGTTGACGCCCCAGAAGTCGTGCGTGTCCTGGCCCGGTGCTTCGCGGCTGTATCCTGTCCCGACCGGATCGACGAAGACGAGATCGGTCATGTCGAGCCAGCTGTCCGGATTGTCGATGAGTCTTTGCGGCGAGGGCAGGAATTCGCCTTCGGCTCCCGTTGCGATAATACGCGGACCGAGTGCTCCGATATGCAGATAGGCGGACGCTGCTCCGGGGCCGCCATTGAACACGAAGGTGATCGGCCGCTGCGGGTCTTTGGCCGCCTTTGCCGGTGGCTCCAGCGTGTAAGCGACATAGAAGATCTCCGCCGTGACATCGCCCTTGCCCGAAAGCAGCGACAGGGTGGCGGCCTTTGCCTGATAATCCAGCTTGCGCCCGGCTAGGGTGATCGAGTGCCTGGTGATCTGCGGCGGCGGCAGCAGGGACAGCACGCCGCCCGAGGGCGCCGGGCGCTCCGCCGTTTCAGCCAGGACGGGCTGCGCCAGGGCGGCAAGCACCGGCAGGATAAGGAAGATCAGTTTCAGCTTGACCGGCATGATGGCTCCGCGAGAACGACTCCCGCATAGGTATGGCCGAGATGATCGAAGTCAAAGGAAATGACCGTATGGTTGAACGACTGACGCTGCCGCGTTCCTTCTCCCTTCGTCCTGCCGTACTCTCTTGGGAAAGGAGACTGGCAGCCACGCCCCGGCTATAGGCGACAGCCGGCGTGACCTGGTCGCCATTCGAGAGCGGCGGGTTTGGCCGCCGCGGCAATGGCCGCGACGCCCGAAGAATTGTCGGCTCGCTTCTCGGCGGCGACGAGCGGGCCGCTTGGCTCCGACCGCGTCTTGGCGGCTGGCTTGTATGCAGTGGCGATGAACAACATTGCCTTCCCGTGGTGATCGGCGCAAATCTCGACTGGACGAGACAGTCGACGAAAGGGAGAGAGCATGGATGCGACCGAACTGAAGGCCATGCAGGCGCCGCTGAAGCAGGCCTATCGCGACGACGCTTCGCAGGCCCTGATCACGCTTCGCGCCAAGGGCTCAATCGACGACCAGTCGGTCGCCTGCAAGGTGGAGACGGGCAGGGCGCTCGCCATCGCCGGGCTGCATCCGGCAACAGGTGGTTCGGGCCTTGAGCTCTGCTCGGGCGACATGTTGCTGGAGGCGTTGGTGGCCTGCGCCGGGGTGACGCTGAAGGCGGTGGCGACGGCGCTCGAGTTCAAGCTCGGCGCCGCCACGGTGGAAGCAGAAGGCGACCTCGATTTTCGCGGCACGCTCGGTGTGGCAAAAGATGCCCCGGTCGGGTTTCGCGCCATTCGGCTCAATTTCAACCTCGACACCGATGAGCCGCGGGAGCGGGTAGACTCACTGCTGAAGCTGACCGAGCGCTATTGCGTGGTGTTCCAGACCATCAACCAGAAGCCGGAGCTGACGGTTTCAGCTCGGTGCTGACGCTTACTGCGCTGACGGTTCTTCCGCATCGCCCTCGTCGGTAAAGGGCGAGGCGCTCGGCACGCATTGCACCGACCAGCCGGCCGGTGTCGGCTGTTTCTGATACTCAGCGATGGCGGCGGTGCACTGTTCGCGCTTGTCGAAGGTGCTGGGCAGGACGACCATGCCGCCCTGCGGGCCGGCGATTACCAGATACCAGACCAACGCTGCGGTCGTTGCCATGGGGATTTCCTCGTTCTGCCAGTGGGGCGCTTGTTGTGGGAGTCGCTATGATCCTACCAACTCCACGGAAGTGACGAAAGCATGGCCGCGGCGCAGCCTCCAGCCGTCACATCACAGCCGCGTGACGAGGCGGCGGGTTTGTCACGCTACCGCCTGCACGAGTGCGGCTATTCCGGCTGCCGATAGGCGACGAAGCGGTTGTGCTTGGCCTGGAAGATCAGCCCGGTCTCCTTCAAGTCGGGGCTCGCCAGCGGCACGATGAGCTTGGCGATCTCGGAGGGGTGCGGCAGCGTCTCGGGATCTTCGCCCGGCACCGCCTGGGCACGCATGGCGGTGCGGGTGGCGCCGGGATCGGCGGCGTTGACGCGCAGCGGCAGGCTTTGTGTCTCATGCGCCCATGAGCGCATCATCGTTTCCACCGCCGCCTTGGAGGCCGCGTAGGGCGCCCAGAAGGCGCGAGCCGAGTGCGCCGCATTGGAAGACAGGATGATCGCGCGGCCGGCGTCGGACAGCCGCAGCAGCGGATCGACCGAGCGGATCAGTCGCCACGTCGAGGTGACATTGATGGTCATCACCTTCTCGAAGGTTTTTGCTTCGACATGGCCGATCGGCGAGATAACGCCAAGCACGCCGGCATTGGCAACGAGAATGTCGAGCTTGCCCCAGCGCTCGTGGATGGCTCCGCCCAGCCGGTCGATGCCGGCCATATCGGCGAGGTCCAGCGGCACCAGTGTCGCCTGGCCGCCGGCTGCCTTGATCTGATCGTCAAGCTCTTCCAGGCCGCCGACGGTGCGCGCCACCGCGATGACATGCGCGCCGGCGGCAGCCAATTCCTTGGCGATGAAATAGCCGATGCCGCGCGAGGCGCCGGTGACGACCGCAACGCGGCCGGTAAGGTCGAGGGTCATGCGAGAATTTCCGTGAGGTCGGCGTGAAACACCCCTCTCTGCCCTGCCGGGCATCTCCCCCTCAAGGGGGGAGATCGACCGAACACAATGCTTTCGCCAATTGGGAACGGCGCAGAACTGGCGTTAAGCCCGATGAAGGCCAATCTCCCCCCTTGAGGGGGAGATGTCCGGCAGGACAGAGGGGGGCAAACTGGCGAAAACAAACGAAGGTCCGGCAATCCTACGTCCCGCTCGTCGCCAGCAGCGACAGCGTGCGCACATTGTCGTGGCCTTCGAAGTCAAGCAGGCGGGTCGGGTACTGGCCGGTGAAGCAGGCGTCGCAGAATTGCGGCTGGTCGTTGTCGCGGCTGGCCTCGCCGACGGCGCGATAAAGCCCGTCGATGGTGAGGAAGCCGAGCGAATCGACGCGGATGAACTCGGCCATTTCCTCCACCGACATGCGCGATGCCAGAAGCTTCGACTTCTCTGGCGTGTCGACGCCGTAGAAGCAGGAGGCGCGTGTCGGCGGCGAGGCGATGCGCATATGCACTTCCTTGGCACCGGCGTCGCGCACCATCTGCACGATCTTCTGGCTGGTGGTGCCGCGCACGATGCTGTCGTCGACCAGCACCACGCGCTTGCCCTCGATCATGCGACGGTTGGCGTTGTGCTTCAGCTTGACGCCCATGTGGCGGATCGAATCGCCGGGCTGGATGAAGGTGCGGCCGACATAGTGATTGCGGATGATGCCGAGCTCGAACGGAATGCCGGCCGCCTGAGAAAAGCCGATCGCCGCCGGCGTGCCGGAATCCGGCACCGGCACGACGATGTCGGCCTCGACCGGACTTTCGACCGCCAGCTCGGCGCCGATGCGCTTGCGCACTTCATAGACGTTGCGGCCTTCGACCGACGAATCCGGTCGCGCGAAATAGACATATTCGAAGATGCAGAAGCGGGTCTTCTGCGGCTCGAAGGGAAACAGGCTTTCAATGCCCTTGGACGTGACGACGACCATCTCGCCGGGCTTCAGGTCACGCACGAAACGCGCACCGATAATATCGAGCGCGCAGGTTTCGGAAGCCAGGATCCAGGCGCCGTCGAGATCGCCGAGCACCAGCGGTCGGATTCCGAGCGGATCACGGCAGCCGATCATCTTCTTGGCCGTCATTGCCACCAGCGAGAAGGCGCCCTCGACCTGCCGCACGGCATCGATGAAACGCGAGTTGAGATCGCGCTCCTTGCTGGTGGCGACAAGGTGCAAAAGCGTCTCGGTATCGGAGGTGGAGGAGAAGATCGCGCCTTGCTTCTGCAGCGCACGCTGCACGGTCATGGCATTGGTCAGATTGCCGTTGTGGGCGACGGCAAAGCCGCCATCGGCGAGCTCGGCGAAGAAAGGCTGGATGTTGCGCATGCCGGCGCCGCCGGTGGTGGCGTAGCGCGTATGGCCGATGGCGCGGTTGCCTTGCAGGCTGTCGATGACGCGCTGCTTGGTGAAGGTGTCGCCGATCAGGCCGACATGGTGTTCGACGTGGAACTGGCTGCCGTCGTAGGAAACGATGCCGGCCGCTTCCTGGCCGCGATGCTGCAAGGCATGCAGGCCCAATGTGACGATAGCCGCAGCATCCTGCCGGCCGAAAATGCCGAACACGCCGCATTCGTCGTGGAAATGGTCGTCGGCCTCGGCGGAAAACACGTCGTCTGCGTCTGCCATCTTAAGCTCCGCTAAAATTGCCATATAATGCCGGTTGGCGTCGAAAGCAACGCGCTCCGTGCAGCCGTTCACACCATGGTCAAGTCCCGGCGCCCATTTCGGGCGTCAGTTTGCCGGTGCAGCCGGCGCCGGATTGGCCGGGGCGTTGTCGGCCGGAGGCGTTCCTGTGTCATTGTCGTCAGGCGCCGGCGTGTTCGCATCGTCGCCGCCCGCTGGAGCATCTGCCGCCGGGGCGTCCGGAGCTGTGGGCGTCTCTGCGGCCGGCTGATTCGGGTTGAGCTTCTTCATGATCGCGTTTTCGGGATCCTCAGGCAGCAGGCTCTCGAGCTTGGCGCCGATCTGCTCGAGCAATGGCCGCGACTTGGCCTCCGTGACCCAGGCCGGTGCCTTGGCGCCGGCCAGCCAGTTGAAGAACAGCAGTGCGACGGCAACGACCAGGATGCCGCGCGCGGCGCCGTAAAGGAAGCCGAGCGTGCGGTCGAGCGCGCCGATCCTGGAATCGATGATCCAGTCGGCAAGCTTCATTGTGATGATCGAGACGACCATCAGCGCGATGATGAAGACGACGCCGGCGGAGGCCGCCATCGCGATCTTTTCATTCTCGATGTAGGGCGCGAGGTAGGGCAGGACCGGCTTGTAGAAGAAGAACGCCGCCGCTGCCGCTGCCGCCCAGGAGACGACGGACAGGACCTCGCGCGAGAAGCCGCGAACCATGGCGAGCATCGCCGAGACCAGAGTGAAGCCGACGAGAATTCCGTCAAGCAGCGTAATCGGCATGTCCTTCGCCCCACTCCATGAACCGCATTATAGCGCGGAGCATTGGGTTTCCCAAAGCCGTTTCCCGCTTCTGGGTCCGATGCCCTAATCTTCCTCGTCCACGCGGCTTCGGCGTGAGCCGGCTATGCGTGCCACCAGGTCGGCAAGCTCGGTCGGCTGGAAGGATCCGGCCCCGATCCCCCAAGCCAGCTCGCCGCTGCCCGAGGGCAGAACCGCGCTTCCAAAACCCAGCTTTTCGGCTTCCTTGAGGCGCTGTTGCGCATGCGCAACCGGCCTCACGGCGCCCGAAAGGCTGATTTCGCCGAAATAGACGCAATCGGCGGGAAGGGCAAGACCGGTGAGCGAGGAAACCAGGGCCGCCGCCACCGCCAGATCGGCCGCGGGCTCCGAAATGCGATAGCCGCCGGCGACGTTGAGATAGACATCGTGGCTGCCGAAGCGCACGCCGCAATGGGCTTCGAGAACCGCCAGGATCATCGACAGCCGCGCGCCGTCCCAGCCGACCACGGCACGGCGCGGCGTGCCGAGCGAGGAGGACGCCACCAGCGCCTGGATCTCGACCAGCACTGGCCTTGTCCCCTCCATGCCGGCGAAAACCGCCGCGCCCGGCGATTTGGCATGGCGTTCGCCAAGGAAAAGCTCGGATGGGTTGGCGACCTCGCGCAGGCCCTTGTCCGACATTTCGAAGACGCCGATTTCATCGGTCGGTCCAAAACGGTTTTTCACCGTACGCAGGATGCGATAATGATGGCCGCCTTCGCCTTCGAAGTAGAGCACGGCGTCGACCATATGCTCGACGACGCGCGGCCCGGCGATCTGGCCTTCCTTGGTGACGTGGCCGACAAGCACGATCGCCGCCCCCGTGGACTTCGCATAGCGGATCATCGCCTGGGCGGCGGCGCGCACCTGGGTGACGGTGCCTGGCGCCGAATCGGCGAGGTCGGTCCACAGTGTCTGGATCGAATCGAGGATGACGAGGTCGGGCCGCTTGCCGTCGGCTATCGTGGCGAGGATGTCTTCGACATTGGTCTCGGCGGCAAGCTCCACCGGAGAGGAGGCGACACCAAGCCGTTGCGCCCGCAGCCTGATCTGCGCGACCGCCTCTTCGCCCGAGACATAGACGATGCGGTGACCCTTTGACGCCAGCGCGGCGGCTGCCTGCGTGAGCAGCGTCGATTTGCCGATGCCGGGATCGCCCCCGACCAGCAACGCGGAGCCGCGCACGAAACCACCGCCGGTGGCGCGGTCGAGCTCGCCAATGCCCGAGCTGATGCGCGGCGCGTCCTCGATGTCGCCCGACAGCGTGGTCAGCACCACCGCGCGACCTTTACGGGCGTTGCGCGTGTTGGCCGGGCCCGAGCCGATGCCGCCGGATGTGCCTTCCTCGACCAGCGTGTTCCACTCGCCGCAGGCATCGCATTTGCCGGCCCAGCGCTGATGCACCGATCCGCAACTCTGGCAGATGAATTGGACCCGCGATTTGGCCATCAGTGGGGTGCCGGGTGGTGACAGGTTAGCGGGACAGCGCCCCCCTCTGGCCTGCCGGCCATCTCCCCCTCAAGGGGAGAGATTTGCAGCTTCAGCGCTTGCGCCTTCTTTTCAGCGCCAAAAATTGGCGAAAGAATCGATGACATCCGATCTCCCCCCTGGAGGGGGAGATGTCCGGCAGGACAGAGGGGGGCGCTAGGAAACGAGACCTGTCTCAATAGGTCACTCGAACCTTTCCGGCAGGTGATGCTCCTCGGCAAGGTCGGAGAAGCGGGTGAATTCGCCCTGGAAGGCAAGGCTGACGGTGCCGGTCGGTCCGTGGCGCTGCTTGGCGATGATCACTTCAGCCTTGCCCTGGACTTCGATCATCTTCGTTTCCCAGGCGAGGTGCTCGGGCGTGCCTTTCTCCGGCTCCTTGTTCTTGATGTAATATTCCTCGCGGTACACGAACAGCACCACGTCGGCGTCCTGCTCGATCGAGCCCGATTCGCGCAGGTCCGACAGCTGCGGATGTTTGTCGTCGCGGCTTTCGACCTGGCGCGAAAGCTGTGAGAGCGCGATGATCGGCACGCCAAGCTCCTTGCCGAGCGCCTTCAGCCCGGTGGTGATCTCGGTGATTTCCTGGACGCGGTTCTGCGACGCCTTGGCTGATGAACCCTGCATCAGTTGGATATAGTCGATAACCATCAGATCCAGCCCGCGCTGGCGCTTGAGGCGGCGGGCGCGCGCCGCGAGCTGGGCGATCGAAATACCACCCGTCTGGTCGATGTAGAGCGGGCGCTTGTGGTTCTCTTGCGTGTAGGCGACGAGCTTGCCGAAATCGGCTTCCGTCAAATCGCCGCGCCTGATTTTCGACGACGGGATCTCGGTCTGCTCGGAGATGATGCGGGTGGCCAGCTGCTCCGACGACATTTCGAGCGAGAAGAAGCCGACGACGCCGCCATTGGCCGCCTTGACCGAACCGTCCGCCTGCTGGGCGGGTTCATAGGCGGCGGCAATGTTATAGGCGATGTTGGTGGCCAGCGACGTCTTGCCCATGCCTGGACGGCCGGCGATGATGATCAAATCGGATGGCTGCAGGCCACCCATGCGGTGGTCGAGATCGCGCAGGCCGGTGGCGATGCCGGACAGGTGACCATCGCGCATATAGGCGGCGCTGGCCATGTCGACGGCATTCTTCAAGGCATCGGAAAAGCTTTCGAAACCGCCATCGTAGCGGCCGTTTTCGGCCAGCTCGAACAGCCGCCGCTCGGCATCCTCGATCTGCTCGGTGGGCGCCATGTCGACCGGCGCGTCATAGGCGATGTTGACCATGTCCTCGCCGACGGTGATCAGCGCGCGGCGCGTGGCAAGGTCATAGATGGCACGTCCATAGTCGGTGGCGTTGACGACGGTGACGGCCTCGACCGCCAGCCGCACGACATATTGCGCCATCGTCATGTCGCCGACCTTCTCGTCGGCCGGCAGGAAGGTTTTTAGCGTTATCGGCGTCGCGACCTTGCCCATGCGGATGAATTCGGACGCCACCTCATAGATCTTGCGGTGCAGCGGCTCGTAAAAGTGGCTGGCCTTGAGGAAGTCCGAGACCCGGTAGAAGGCGTCGTTGTTGACGAGAATGGCGCCGAGCAGCGCCTGCTCGGCCTCGATGTTGTTTGGCGCTTCCCGATAAAGTGGTGTTTCCGCGACGCCGAATTTTCGCGCTGCCTCTGCCATGATGTCCCCGATTTTAATCCCGACCTTCGATATCAGAACGAGATGAGTCGATGCTGACCTTTCTGCATCACTGCGCGACCAAAGAGCCTCGATGCCCGTTGTTCACAGGAACGACCAATCGTCCACAGGAGAGTATGCCCGTGCCCCGATTCCGTTTGACTCGACAGGGCGTTGATTCGTATCTGACTCGTCAGAACAAAGCAAGAACAGTTACGCTGGTCATATTGCGGTTTCGTCCAGCCTGTCGCCCCAGCCCAGCCGCCGGGCGAGCTTGAAGTCGGCGCCGTCACGCTTGGTGAACAAGCGCTCGGCGGCAGTGCCGTCTTCCCTGCAAAGCTTGAGCAGAACCTTGCCGGAGCCGGATTTCGGCGGCGCAAGAACTCGTGCCTGGCACGAGGTGGGCGCGTCGCGGGAAGCCGCGACATAGATGAACTTCTCGTCTTCCCAAGGCACGTCGGCGTCCTTGGCCAGCCGGTGCAGGCGCGAGCGGGCGACGCGGCGGGAGAAATGGCACCAGTCGGGCTGGGCAAGCGGGCAGGGCGCCTGATGCGGGCAAGGCGCAAGCACATGCGCGCCCGCCTCGATCAACTGTCGGCGCACGGCAAGGATGCGTTGCCATCCGCCAGGAGTGCCCGGCTCGACGATCAGCAGCGTGTCGCCGGTGACCTGCCAGAGCCGGTCGATGAGCTTCGGCAGGGATGCCGGAACGATTTCATCCAGCACATAGGCGCACGTCACCAGATCGGCTGGCTCGAGGCCGGCAAGATCGATGGTGACGTCGCCGGCCAGCCAACTGGTCCGGGCGGCAATCGCGTCGCCGGCCAGCACCTCGCCCACCTTGCGCACCGCCGCGCTCGCTTCCAGCAGCACCGCCTGTTCGAGATCTGGCCACTGGTCGGTCGTGGCCCAAAGCACCGTACCAGGGCCGGCGCCGACGTCGAGCAGGCTCCTGGGTTGAAAGTCGGGCTTGGCATCGCTCAGCGCGGCGAGGCTGGCGCGGATCGCGGCATAGGTCGCCGGCAGCCGCGTCGCCAGATAGGCCTTGACCGCCAGATCCTCGGCCATGTGCATGCGGCCGTCGCGCAACTCGGCACGGTAGCGGTCCGACAGCGTTTTTGCCGCTTGCTTCAGCGTCGCCAGCGGAACATTTTCGAGCACGCGCTCTACACCTTGGCGAAGCGGCGCCGGCAGTTCCATCTCACGCGCCCCGCGGGGCGAGAAGGATCACCGAGGCGCCGGCAATGCAGAGCGCCGCTCCGGCAAAATCCCAGCGGTCGGGTCGCACGCCTTCCACCAGCCACAACCAGCCAAGCGACGCCGCAATGTAGATGCCGCCATAGGCGGCGTAAGCGCGGCCGGCGGCATTCGTGTCGACCAGCGCCAGCAGGAAGCCGAACAGCGCGAGCGAGGCCAAACCGGGGAGCAGCCAAAGCGGCGACTTTTCCAATCGCCACCAGGCCCAGAACGAAAAGCAGCCGGCGATCTCGGCCAGAGCGGCGGCGGCATAGAGGACGTAGGTCATGAAAAAGGTCTCGAGACGATCACGGGACCTTTTTCAGTGCAGGCGCCGACAATGGCAAGCGGCAATGCTTATTCCGGATCCGCGACCTTGCGGCGGCGAACTGGCTTGGCAGCAGGGCTCTTTTTGACCGGTGCCGTTTCGCGATGCCCCATATCGCGCATCTCAAGCGTCTTTTCGCACTTGGCGATGTAATCGCGTGTCATCGGAAGCGTGTCGTTCTTCTTGGTGATCTGGATCTGAAAGATGACCAGATCCTGCCAGCGGAAGGCGGCCTCCGACGCTGCCAGGTAGAATTCCCACATACGGCAGAAGCGTTCGTCATAAATTGCCTTGGCCTTGTCGCGATTGGCGGCGAAGCGCTGGCCCCAGTGCTTCAGCGTGTCGGCATAGTGCAGCCGCAGGATTTCGACGTCGGTGACGACCAGGCCCGACTTCTCGATCGCCGGCATGACCTCCGAAAGCGCGGGGATGTAGCCGCCCGGGAAGATGTATTTGCGGATGAAGGCGCTGGTCGCCCACGGCACGCCGGAGCGGCCGATCGTATGCAACAGCATGACGCCATCCGGCTTGAGCAGCGTCGCGCTCTTGTCGAAGAAGGTGCGGTAATGGTTGACGCCGACATGTTCGAACATGCCGACCGAGACGATGCGGTCGAAACGCTCGTTGAGCTCGCGGTAGTCCTTGAGCTCGAAATGCACGCGGCTTTCCAGCCCTTGCGCGTGTGCCCGGTCGGTGGCGACGCCATGCTGTTCGGTCGACAATGTCACGCCCTGCACGTCGACGTCGAACGCCTTGGCGAGGTAGAGGCCGAGCCCGCCCCAACCGGAGCCGATGTCGAGCACCGTCTGGCCGGATTTCAGCCTGAGCTTGGCGGCGATATGGCGTTTCTTGGCAGCCTGCGCTTCATCGAGCGTCATGTCCGGTTGCTCGAAATAGGCGCAGGAATACTGCATGTCGTCGTCGAGGAAGAGCCGGTAGAGATCGCCTGACAGATCGTAGTGGCGCTGGACGTTGCGGCGCGAGCGCGAAGCGGTGTTGATCTGCTGCAGGCGGCGGAACGCGTGGCGCAGGCCTTCTATGGCTTTCGACCAGGTGGCGTCGATACCGCCGGTGCCCATATTCTGGAAGGCGATGCGCATCACGCCCAACACGCCACCTTCGAGAATGTCGAGTTCGCCGTCCATGTAGGATTCCGGAACCGCCAGCATCGGATCGAAGGTGATGGCGCGCTCGGCATGCGTGGTCTTGATGTGCATGTGCACCGGTTCGCCGCTGCCGTCGCCGAAAACCACCGTCGCGCCCTTGGGGCCGGTCACCTTAAGGTTGCCGGTGCGCACCAGGCGGTCGAGAACGCGCTTCAACAGAATATTCATGACCAAATGTCCCCTCTCGGCCAGACAGGCTGTCTTGGCGCGTAACCGCGAGAATCGGAATCGATTTTCCGCGGAGCCTTGCGCCGAGCCAAAGTTCACAACGTCATTTACGCGACCAAAGGACGCGCGACGCTATAGTCTGCAACAATATATAGGGGTTCGAAAAGTTCCATTGGCACAAAAAAGCCCGGGCGCGAGGCCCGGGCGTTGGTCCAGTATGGCTGGATGCCGACAAAGTGATCGGAGCACAGCTCCAATCGTGATCGGAGCAAAGCTCCAATCCTCTGCGGCGCATGGTCAGGCGTTGTCTTCGCCACCCTCGAATTCGGTGTTCGGGTCGAAGAAGTTTTCCGGCCGGGCATTGTCGTTGATGTCGTCGCCATAGATGGCTTCGGCGGTGGTCAGTGTCTCGCCCTTGGCCTGGCGTTCGGCTTCGTCGGCCGTGCGGGCGATGTTGAGCGTGATCGTGACTTCGACTTCCGGATGCAACGCGATCGCCACATTGGTGAGACCGATGGTCTTGATCGGCTGATTGAGCAGGATCTGGTTGCGGTTGACCGAGAAACCTTCCGCCGTCAGCAGATCGGCGATGTCGCGGGTCGAAACGGAACCGTAAAGCTGTCCGGTTTCACCAGCGGAGCGAACGGCGATGAAGCTCTTGCCGTCGAGCTTTTCGGCAACCTGGCTGGCTTCCGACTTGCGCTCGAGGTTGCGGGCTTCGAGCTGGGCGCGCTGGCCTTCGAACTTCTTCTTGTTGGCTTCGTTGGCGCGCAGCGCCTTGCCCTGCGGCAGCAGGAAGTTACGGGCAAAGCCGTCCTTGACCTTGACGGTATCGCCCATCTGGCCGAGGCGGGAAACGCGTTCGAGAAGAATGACTTCCATGGTTTTGTTCCTTCGGTTGGGCGCCACTCGATCGCTGAGGTCGACGCCGAATGTCATTGGAACAGGTCAGGAAGCTTGAGCGCCTGGGGCGCTGGTGTCGCTGTCCTGCCTGTCGCGGCAGTTAGAGGTTTTTGACCTCAACCCGGGATTTGTTGTTCAACCCTGCGGCGCCCGTCGCCGTGGGAGAAGAGCGGGCGGCAAGCCGCCCGCATGCTAGATAGTGAGCCCGAAAACTGGATCCCGGTTTTCAGACAGGAGTTTTAGCGAACCACGTAGGGCAGCAGGCCGAGGAAGCGGGCGCGCTTGATCGCCTTGGCGAGTTCGCGCTGCTTCTTCTGGCTGACGGCGGTGATGCGCGACGGCACGATCTTGCCGCGCTCGGAAATGTAGCGCTGCAGGAGACGCACGTCCTTGTAGTCGATCTTGGGCGCGTTGGCGCCGGAGAACGGGCAGGTCTTGCGGCGGCGATGGAACGGGCGCCGGGTCGGGATCTGGTTGATGTCGACCATTATTCTGCACCTCCTTCAAAGCCTTCGCGCGGACGGCGCGGACCACGATCGGCACCGGCGTCGCCGAACGAGCGCGGCGGACGATCGCCACGATCGCCGCGATCACGGTCGCCGAACGAGCGCGGACCACGATCGCCACGGTCGCGATCGCCGAAGCCGCCACGTTCCGAGCGCTCTTCGCGCTTCTGCATCATGGCCGACGGGCCTTCCTCATGCGCCTCGACCTTGATGGTCAGGAAACGCAGCACGTCTTCGGACAGACCCATCTGGCGCTCCATCTCGTTGAGCGCGGCCGGCGGGCAATTCAGGTCCATCAGCGTGTAGTAAGCCTTCCGGTTCTTGTTGACCCGGTAGGTGAGGGACTTCAGTCCCCAGTTCTCGACCCGGCCGACGGACCCGCCATTCGCGGAGATGACACCCTTGTACTGTTCGACAAGCGCATCGACCTGCTGCTGCGAGAGGTCCTGCCGGGCAAGAAACACATGTTCGTAAAGAGCCATTATGTCTTATGCCTTTCTTCGTTTCTCTCCCGGTTCCCGGCGGCAAAAGCCTCTGCAACTTCTCTGACCCGCAAAATCGGGGAAGAAAGGAGCATGACGAGACGGTCGAGAGCGGAGACACGGGAGGCGGAAGCACTTCTGGCATCACACGGAGGTTTTCGAAAAACCTCCGGCCCTCCGTTCAGCCCCCAGCAAGGACCGGCAGATTGCGGGCGTCTATATAGCAATCCGGCTGCAAAGCAAGGGCAGACGACGTTCTATGAGTTGCGCGAGGCCAAAATCAAGCAGCAACCGTGGCCGGAGTTTGTGGTTTCCGCAACTTCGCCTTAACCACAAAGTCACGTGATGGAAGGTGAAATCTCGCCGTAAACGGTCGATTCATCATCGAAGGGGCAAAAACCGGACAAGCCGCGACAAAAAGCGGCAGGCATTTCGGGGGTAAGAATGCTTCTCAAAAAGTTCTGGCGCTCGAAGAGCGCCAATTTTTCGCTTGTAATGGGTCTGGGCCTGCCGGTCATCCTGACAGCCGTCGGTTTCGCAACCGATGTCTCCACCCTCATGCGGGCCAAGAGCGATCTTCAGAATGCCCTCGATGGGGCAAACCTTGCCTCTTCGCATCTTGGCGATCTCGACGTCACCCGCAATGACGCCTTCAACCGTTATTTCCAGGCCAATATCGTCGGGCACGGCGAACTCGGAAATGCGCAGGCGACGTTGAGCGTCGACAAGGGCATCAATTTCATCAAGACAAAGGCGGTTGCCACGGCGGACGTCAATCTGAACTTTGCCTTCCTGTTCGGCAACAGCAAGCACATCGCGGTCGATGCTGCCGCCGTCGAATCAAACAACCAGCTGGAAGTCGTGCTGGTGCTGGACAACACTGGCTCGATGGCCGGCGCGCGCATGACGGCGCTGAGGACGGCGACCAAATCGTTGCTCGATACGCTCGAATCGACAAAATCGCCGACGCGCCAGGTCCGCGCGTCGCTGGTTCCATTTGTTACAGCCGTCAACGTCGACGGTGACGAATTCGACCCGTCCTGGATCGATATGGACGGCAAGTCGTCCACCAACGGCGCCAACTTTCCGACCATCGACGGGAAGCGTCCCAATCACATGGCGCTCTTCAAACAGCTCAAGGAGACTGGATGGACGGAGCCCGGATGGAACGGTACCGGATGGAAAGGTTGCGTCGAGGCGCGACCGGGCCCCTTCAACATTTCCGACACGCCGCCCGATCCGAACAAGCCCGACACGCTGTTCGTTCCGTATTTTGCGCCGGACGATCCGGAAGACGCCCAGATGCCGTCTAGCTCCTACGGCAATTCGGCTAGATACTACAACAATTCCTATCTCGACGACGTCAGCGACAAGGTCATGCTCGCCAAGAAGAAGACCAACCTTCTCGGCATCGATCTCAGTGATCTCGTCAGCGATGTGTCGACGCCCGGCAAGTCCGACAAGGAAAAGATCGCCAAATATGTTGCCCCCGCCAAGGAACTCATCACTGAGACTGGGTCGCGCATCACCGTTGGTCCCAACCGCTCTTGCCCCACACCGGTCGTCCCTCTCACCAACGATTTTGACAAGCTTCGCAAGGCGGCAAGCGAGATGACCGAGTGGAACGGCTCGGGTACCAATGTTTCCGAAGGCTTGTCATGGGGCATGCGGGTGCTGTCGCCTGGCGCGCCCTATACCGGTGGCGCGCCATGGAAGACGCCTGGCATCAGCAAGATCGTACTATTGCTCACCGATGGCGAGAACGTTGTCTATGGCGCCAGCGAACAGCCGACAAAATCAGACTACACACCCTATGGCTATCTGGCGGGTGGTCGTTTCGGATCGGACAACCAGACGACCGCTGCGCGCAATGTCGACGGCTGGACCAAAAGCGTTTGTACGCAATTGAAGAGCGAGGGCGTGCAGATCTACACAATGGTGCTGCAATCCGACACCGCCGCCAACCGCACGCTTTACAGCGCCTGCGCTTCGGACCCGAGCGACTATTATGCCGTGAACGATCCGACCAAGCTGCCGAATGTGTTCCTGCAGATCGCCAACAAGTTCACGAAGCTGCAATTGACGAACTGAGGGCCCGGCCGAACCGGTCCGGAAGGACAAATCTGTTCAACTCGTATGGGCGACAACCTTGTCGACCGTTTCGGGGAAGAAGTCGGGCGCCGCATTGCGTTTGCCGAACATCATATCGTACTGCAAAAGGCGGAAATCGCGGATCGCCGGGTCGATCTCTTTCTGCCGCGCCCAATCGGGCGTGGCCTCGCCAGCCGGCGTCAGCAACAGGTTGCGGTCGACGACGCGATACCGTTCGCTCATCTGACCCAGGAAGCCGGTGTAGTAGGGATGAGTGATGCCGGCCGTCTTCAGGATATGATAGGGCAGGAAGGCTGGGCTGACGGCACCTATGTCTTGAGCCGGCCCGGTGCGATTCGACCAGATGACCAGCGGCGTCTCGTGATGTTCGAGGGCGGCCTCGGGCGACGCTTCCTTGCGCGGTGCGACATTGTCCTTGAGGAACCCGGTTTCGACGTAGACCGGCCCCAGCGGCGGCAGATGGTCGCCGAAGAAGGCGATCACGGTCGGGCGGGAGCGCTTCTTCGCCCACTCGACGAGGCGTTCAAGACCACGATCGGCGTCGGCTGAGCCCTCGGCGTAGCTAAGCAGCGATTCGCGCGCCCATTGGCTGATCGGCGCCTGCACCGTATGCGTCGGATTGTAGTAGCGGTTCGGCTCATAGGGGCCGTGGTTTTGCAGGCTGACGGCAAAGAAGAACACCGGCTCGTCGCTGGCGTCCGCCTCGCTGATGATCTCGTCGGTCATCGCCGCGTCCGATGCCAGCGGCCCGCGCTTTTGCATTGGCGGCAGCGTCTCTTCCGATTTGAAGTCGTTGAAGCCGAAATCAGCATAGACCGCGCCACGGTTCCAGAACCAGTTCGTGCCGGGGTGGATGGCGCGCGCCCGGTAACCCTGGCTCTTGAGGAAGGTTGCCAGCGAAGGCGTCGGCGTGCGCACATACTGCTGATAGGGGATGCTTCCGGCCGGCAGGAACGCATTCGAAAAGCCGGTCAACGCCTCGAACTCGATGTTGGCGGTCATGCCGCCGAATTCCGGCGAGAACATAGAGCCCGAGCGCAGCGCCCGTACGTTGGGGATCGGATCTGGCTTGATGGTGACTCCGGGCAGCTTGGTCGGATCCCAGAAGGATTCGCTCATGACGATGATGATGTCGGGCTTCTCGGCCGGTACCGAGGCGCTTACATCAGGCCTGCCGATCGCGGCAATTGCCTTGTCGGAATAGCCCGGTGGCGCCGAGACATGCGCCATCGGCACGTTGAGGGCAAAGGCCAGCGCAAAACCGTTGGAGGCATAGTTCTCCTTCTGATCCCACATGATCGGTATGATCTGCAGACGATCCCTGGTCCAGGAGAAGGTGGCGTAATCCATGATCGAAACGAAGAAGGCGAGCAGCGGCACTGCCAGCGTCAGCCGGGCAAGACGTCCCTTGCGGCTGAGCGCCGGCACCTTGCGGCGCCACAGCCGCCAGCCGTAGACGAGCAGCGACAGGCCGGCGACGATGCCGACGACCATGGCGAGCGCGGTCATCGGCCGGTCGCGCACCAGCAGCGGCAACAGCGCGAAGATCTGGCGGGCATAGAGGAAATCGGTCGGATAGAGCGGATCGCCGAGATAGTGAGACTTCTGGTGACCGACGAAAGCAAGGGAAAGCGTCAGCGGCGCGACAATCATCAGGCTCTGGTGGCTGCGCCCAAGCACCGCATCGAGGCCAACCAGGATCAGCGCAAACACGACAATGGTAGTCCAGCCCGGCTTGAGCGGCTGCAGGAAGAAGGAGACCGTGCCGGCAAAGTCGCCGCGCACGATCAGTTCGATGGAAAACACCAGGATGGCAGCGATGGCCAGGCTGACCAGACCATAGCGCACGACCGGCCATCTCCTGCCCGGCAGGTAGCCGGTGGAGGGGTCGTCTTCCAGGAACTGTGGCGCGGCCTTACCGGCGCGTTTTGAACTCTTTGCCACTTTTGATTTCCCCACCCAGCGACAACACGTCACTCGATTGTCATGGATTTGTCACGCAATGCTAGCGCCTGTAAGCAAAATAAGAAGAGCCAGCAAACGAATCGTGAGCGGTTTTCATCAGGTGTGATCGCCAAAAAGCTTTTCGGAACAGGCACTCGGCGGGTGACACTGCCGTCAGGAAGGGTTGAAGTGGCTTGACTTGGCAGCCTGCCTTGCGTCACAGGCAAGCAAAACTCGTCTACCAGGCAAGCAAAACCAACCCTTGGGAGCCCTCGCATGGCCGTTGCATTCACCTTTCCTGGACAAGGCAGCCAGGCTGTCGGCATGGGCAAGGATCTCGCCGACGCCTTTCCGGAGGCGCGCAGGATTTTCCAGGAGGTCGATGACGCGCTCGGCGAAAACCTGACGAAGCTGATCTGGGAAGGACCGGAAGAGACGTTGACGCTGACCGCCAATGCGCAACCGGCGCTGATGGCGGTGTCGCTGGCCGCGATCCGGGCGCTGGAATCGCGTGGTTTGTCGCTGAAAGGCAAAGTCGCCTATGTCGCCGGCCATTCGCTGGGCGAATATTCGGCGCTCGCGGCGGCGGGCTTCGTTTCGGTTGCCGATGCCGCCCGGCTCTTGCGCATCCGTGGCAACGCCATGCAGGCGGCGGTGCCGGCCGGCGAGGGCGCTATGGCGGCGATCATCGGACTGGAGCAGGCCGATGTCGAAGCTGCCTGCGCCGAGGCCGCCCAAGCGTCCGGGAAGGGCTCTGTCTGCCAGGTGGCGAACGACAATGGCGGTGGCCAGTTGGTCATTTCCGGTGCAAGAGCCGCGGTGGAACTGGCGGCAAAACTGTGCACTGAAAAGGGAGCCAAGCGCGCGCTGATGCTGCAGGTGTCTGCGCCCTTCCACTCCGCGCTGATGACGCCCGCCGCCGAGATCATGCGCGAGGCACTCGCCAGCGTGGCGAAGGCCGCGCCGATGGTGCCCATCGTTTCCAACGTCACCGTCACCCCGACCAATGACCCCGACGAGATCGCGCGGCGTCTGGTCGAGCAGGTGATCGCCCGCGTGCGCTGGCGCGAGACAGTGGAATGGCTTGGGGCAAACGGAGTCACCACGCTTTATGAGATCGGCGCCGGCAAGGTGCTTTCAGGATTGGCGCGGCGCATCAACCGCGACATCGCCACCGCGTCGGTCGGCTCGGCGGCCGAGGTCGAGGCGGTGCTGGCCGCGCTTGCATAAAGCGTCATTTGATCCCATCCCTATAAAAGGGTGTTCTTCTCAATCAGGAGACAAAAATGTTCGAATTGACTGGCCGCAAGGCGCTCGTAACCGGTGCATCCGGGGGCATCGGCGAGGCCATCGCCAGGGTGCTGCATGCGCAAGGCGCGATCGTCGGCCTGCATGGCACCCGCGTCGAGAAACTCGAAGCGCTGGCTACCGAGCTTGGCGACCGGGTCAGGCTGTTCCCAGCCAATTTGTCGAACCGTGACGAGGTCAAGGCGCTCGGCCAGAAGGCCGAGGCCGATCTCGAAGGTGTCGACATCCTCGTCAACAACGCCGGCATCACCAAGGACGGGCTGTTCGTGCGCATGTCGGATGCCGACTGGGACACCGTGCTCGAGGTCAATTTGACCGCAGTGTTCAGGCTGACCCGCGAGCTCACCCATCCGATGATGCGCCGCCGCCACGGGCGCATCATCAACATCACCTCGGTCGTCGGCGTCACCGGCAATCCCGGCCAGACCAACTACTGCGCCTCCAAGGCCGGCATGATCGGCTTTTCCAAATCGCTGGCGCAGGAGATCGCCACCCGCAACATCACCGTCAACTGCGTCGCCCCGGGCTTCATCGAATCGGCGATGACCGGCAAGCTCAACGACAAGCAGAAAGAGGCGATCATGGCGGCGATCCCGACGCGCCGCATGGGCACCAGCGTTGAAGTCGCGTCCGCTGTCGCCTATCTCGCCTCTAACGAAGCTGCCTATGTCACGGGCCAGACCATCCATGTAAATGGTGGCATGGCGATGATCTGACCGGACTGTGGCACTTCCCCGCGCATCCGCTTTGTTCGGGACGAGGCTTCGAACGATGACTAGGCGGAGAGGCTCAGCTTGAATTTTCCTGCGCTTCTCGTCCTGCCGCTCCGGGCAATCATATGATTTGTCAGCACGGTTTCTTCGATGGGCTTCGACATGAAGAACCCTTGAGCGCGGTGGCATTGTTCAGCGATCAGAAAATCTAGCTGCGCTTCGTTTTCCACCCCCTCGGCCACGACTGTCAGGCTGAGCGAATTGGCCAGCGCGATGATCCCTCGCACGACATTCTGCTTTTTCGGGGACGACGCCAAATCGCTCAAGAACGACCGGTCGATCTTCAACTGATCCAGGTTGAAATCGGCGAGATAGCCGAAACTCGCATAGCCGGAGCCAAAATCGTCGAGCGCCAAACTGACTCCGATGTTTCGAATTGCGGTCAGGATACGCAAGGCGCTTCGGCTGTTCTGGACAAACACCCCTTCAGTAATTTCCAGCTGCAGACGTGACGCCGGCAGTGCCGTTTGTCGCAACACTTCAACCAGATGGGTGAAGTAGACGTCGTTCTGAAGACTCTTGCCTGAAACGTTCACCGAGCAGACAAAGTCCTCCGGGCAAATGGGCAGCCACTGCGCTGCCTGCCGGCAAGCCTTGCTCAAGACCAATTTGTCGAGTTCCAATATCAGGTCACTTCGTTCGGCTGTTGGAATAAACGTCATCGGCGGCCGAATCGCCCCTGAGATCGGGTCGCGCCAGCGGACCAACGCCTCGGCACCGGTCATGCGCCCGGTTGCCAACTCGAATTGTGGTTGCCAGACCAGGAAAAATTCGTCGCAATTAAGCGCTCGCTTGATTGCGGCCTCTTCGCCAAGTTGCACATCGATTTGGCTGAGGATTGCAGGAGAAAATGTCACCAGATCAGCTCGCCCCTGGGCTTTTGCGGCGTAGAGAGCGCTATCCGCATTGCGCATCAAGGTTGAAATGTCCGCGCCATGCTCCGGAAAACTGGCCATGCCGATGCTTGCGCCAACTCGAACTTGATGGCCTTCCAATTCGGCAAACCCATTCAATTGCTCCCGAAGACGATTGCCGAGAGCTTTTTCGGCCGAATGCGCCACTCCAATCTCGATGATGGCGAACTCGTCTCCACCCAGTCGAACAGCAAATACATCGCCGGGACGTTCGATCAACTGCAGGATTTCGGCGACGGCTTTCAGCAGGAGATCGCCAACGTGATGGCCGAACGTATCGTTCACATTCTTGAAATGATCGAGGTCGATCAGGTAAAGATGGAGTTGCTTGCCAGCTAGCTTCGCCTGATCCAGCAAATCGTCTCTGTTGGCCGACATCCAGGCACGATTCTTCAGACCAGTAGTCGCGTCACGCCAAGCCAGAAATTCCAGTTTCTTTATGGTCTCGCGGCGGCCGATAAGCAACACGGCCGTTCCGATTGCAAGTAGTGACAAGATCGCCAATGCGAAGGCTATCTGATAATTAAATCTATTCAGGCTGATTTCCGAGGCGTAGAGATCGGCGTTTACCTGTTCGCCGAATTTATAATACTCATCATTCATTCGGGCTACGATCTGATCGAGTTCAAGCCCCATTTCCTTCAATCTGTCTGCATCGAGAGGTAGCCCGGCCGCGATCAGCGCATCAATCCGCGTTACCGAGTCGTTGACGCGCGGCACGATCGCCGCATAGGCCGGAATTTCGCGACTAGTTCCACTGCCGTCGACCCGCTCGAAGCGGACATAGACCAGATCATTTGCCGCCAATAGCTGATCGAGGCTTGCTGCGGACGTGGGCGCGGCTTGAGCGAGCGAAACCATATCCCGCAAGTGCGTCACGTCGCGTATGGCGATGTGGAATTCGCGGATGGCGAAAAACCCGAACCGTGGCAGCGAGGACTCGATCTTGCTGATGCTGAGAAACAACATCGTGATCAAGATGCCCGAACAGGCCACCGCCGCAGCTATAGCTGTCCCGTATGTAACCGGAACTCGCCAGCCCGTCTTTCCAAACCTTGCCATCAAGGTCACGCGGGCGCTAGTTGCCGGATTCGATCGCCTTGATCAGCCAGACCCATCGTGGTTTGCGAATCGGCGTATCGAAGCTAGGATAGTCATTGAGGGGGTATACGAGCCGGGTGGGACCCTGGGTGCGTCGGGTCAGTAACTTTCCATCCTGTCGCGTGGCAAGCAGGAGAGGACCGTCGGTCCAGTCCTCTCTCGGAATTATCTGCACATAATCGTCGACGGCTCGCAGAACAACAGAATCCTTGCCCTCCAATCCAACCAGCTTGAGCACATCGCTGAACAGGACGCCTTCAAACGTAAGCTGGCCGCTTTCGAAAGGGCTTGGGGTGGTGATCCTATAGAGGCCGAGCTTCTCCAGCTGCCTCAACGTGATCGGAGTCGATTCACCGTTCTTCTGGATATTGAAAGCAACTGTGTCCGGCGGTTCTGGGAGCTTTATGGATTCCAATGCCCGCGCAGGCAGAATGCCAAGTGCGAAAACCGCCAGTATGACTAGGCAGCGCTTGATCGTCAGGCGTCTTTTGTTGAGCAAGGATGACATGCGTCCACTCCTTTTCTTATTATCGCAAGCCGCCGCCGCCGTCGCCGAGGCGCCATTTCTTGGCGGAATCATTAACGCTACCATGGCCGAGTAACTTTTCAGTTAGCGACCTATCGCCAATGTTGATTTTCGTCTGGGTGGTCGGCATGCCCAGGAAGCCCGTTTTGATATGCGACGGATGGGATGGAGCAGGGTCGCGTCGGAACCCGTTCAAAGTCATCAGAGAAGGCCCATTTCGGCTTGGACCTCAGCCGATTTTCGTGTAATGCGGCCCGCAACCCGGCGGTTCGGGCAAAAACCGGTCCGTAGCCGTTGCGTTTCCGGCAGGACCATCTTTCAGCTTGATTAGCGGCATTCTGCCCGCTAACGAAGACAGACAAACAAAAGACGAGGATGCCCAAATGAGTGACACCGCAGAGCGCGTCAAGAAGATCGTCATCGAGCACCTTGGCGTCGATGCCGACAAAGTGACGGATCAGGCGAGCTTCATCGATGATCTGGGCGCCGACAGCCTTGACACGGTCGAACTCGTCATGGCGTTCGAAGAAGAATTCGGCGTCGAGATTCCCGACGACGCAGCCGAGACCATCCTGACCGTCGGCGATGCGGTGAAATACATCGACAAGGCTTCGGCCTGACACTTTCCGCAGTCATCACCGGGGAGGACCTGCGATGAGGCGTGTCGTCGTCACGGGCCTTGGGTTGCTGTCGCCGTTCGGCATGGGCTTCGAGCACGGCTGGAAGGAATTGCTGACCGGCCGCAGCGCTGCCAAGCGCATCACCGAGTTCGAGGTGGAAGATCTTGCCTGCAAGATCGCCCACGTCATTCCGCGTGGCGACGGCAGCAATGCCACCTTCAATCCCGAGGCCGTGCTCGAGCCGAAGGAATTGCGCAAGATCGGCGACTTCATCCTGTACGGGATTGCCGCCGCCGACGAAGCGCTGAAGGATTCCGGCTGGGAGCCGAAGACGCACGCCGAGCAATGCGCCACCGGCGTCCTGATCGGCTCCGGCATTGGCGGCATCGAGGGCATCGCAGAGAACGCGATGATCCTTAGGGAACGCGGCCCCCGCCGCATCAGCCCTTTCTTCATCCCGGGCCAGATCATCAATCTTGTCTCCGGGCAGGTTTCGATCCGGCACGGGCTGAAAGGCCCTAACCATGCCGTGGTCACGGCCTGCTCCACCGGCGCCCACGCCATCGGCGATGCCGCCCGGTTGATCATGTGGGGCGATGCCGACGTGATGCTGGCAGGCGGCGCCGAAGCGCCGGTGACGCGGCTGTCGATCGCCGGCTTCGCCGCGTGCCGGGCGCTGTCGACGGAACGCAATGATTCGCCGGACACGGCGTCGCGCCCCTATGATCGCGACCGTGACGGCTTCGTCATGGGCGAGGGGGCCGGCGTTGTCGTGCTCGAGGAGCTCGAGCATGCCAAGGCGCGCGGCGCCAAGATCTATGCCGAGGTCACGGGCTATGGTCTCACCGGCGACGCGCATCACATCACCGCGCCCGCCGAGGATGGCGATGGTGCCTTCCGTTGCATGACGGCGGCGCTGAACCGGGCCAAGCTGGCACCTGCCGACGTCGATTACATCAACGCGCACGGCACCTCGACCATGGCCGACACGATTGAGCTCGGCGCTGTCGAGCGGCTTGTCGGCAATGCTGCGTCTAAGATTTCGATGTCGTCGACCAAGTCTTCGATCGGCCATCTGCTTGGGGCGGCGGGTGCCGCCGAAGCGATCTTTTCGATCCTTGCCATCAGAGATAATGTCGCCCCGCCGACCATCAACCTCGACAATCCGGAACGCGAAACCGCGATCGACCTGGTGCCGAACAAGCCGCGGGCCCGCCAGATCGACGTGGCGCTGTCCAATTCCTTCGGCTTTGGCGGAACCAACGCGTCGCTTGTCTTCCAGCGCTACAATGGCTGATCGTCCGGCTGACGGGCGCCGCTTTGGCGCGCCGTCAATTTTGCCATATTCGCCCCTACTCTACCGCTGGGGATTCGTTGGGCGATCAAACGGTAGGGCGAAATGAACACAAATCCGGCAAGCAACGGAGAATTGGGGCAGCGGCCCGCGACATCCAGTCCGATCGTGCCGAAAACGGCCAGCGAGGCGTTGCGGCCGGAGGCCGGGACGCCGCCGCCGAAGCGCTCGCGAGCATCACGCAGCCAACTCGTCGTGTTCATGAACTTCGTCATTTCCTCGGTAATGCTGATGGTTCTGGCGGCCGGCGTCGCGGTCTATTTCGGCAAGCAGGAATTCACCGAACCCGGCCCCTCGGCCAATGGCGACACCTTCCTCGTCAAGCCGAACACCGGTGTCCAGGACATCGCCGACCAACTCGAACGCCGCGGACTGGTCAGCGACGCACGGATCTTCCGCCTTGGCGTGCGCGCCTTCGGCAATGATTCCGCGCTGAAGGCCGGCGAGTACGAGATCAAGCCCAGGGCTTCCATGCGCGACATCATGGAGCTTTTGAAGAGCGGCAAGTCGGTGATGTATTCGCTAACCGTTCCAGAGGGGCTGACGGTCGAGCAGGCGCTGCAGCGCATCGCCGACGAGACTGCCTTGAGTGGCGATATGCCAGCGACCATTCCTTCGGAGGGCAGCCTCGCCACCGACACGCTGCGATTCACGCGCGGCGCGACACGCCAGCAGATGATCGACAAGCTGCTGGCCGATCAAAAGAAGCTGGTTGATGATGTCTGGCAGCGGCGCGCGCCGGATCTGCCGCTGGCCAACGTCGAAGAGTTTGTGACCCTGGCTTCGATCGTTGAGAAGGAGACGGGCAAAGGTGACGAGCGTTCACGGGTTGCCGCCGTCTTCCTGAACAGGCTTGCCAAGGGCATGCGCCTGCAATCCGATCCAACCATCATCTATGGTCTGTTCGGCGGCAAGGGCAAGCCGGCGGACCGTCCGATCTACCAGTCCGACATCCAGAAGCAGACGCCCTACAACACCTACTTGATCAACGGCTTGCCGCCGACGCCGATCGCCAATCCCGGTCGCGCGGCGCTGGAGGCGGTAGCCAATCCGTCGAAAACGGACGACCTCTATTTCGTCGCCGATGGTAACGGCGGGCACGTCTTTGCCGCGACGCTGGAAGAGCACAATGAGAATGTCGCCCGCTATCGCGCCTTGCAGAAGAAGCAGGCAGATGAGGCTGCCAAGACCATCAACACCAGTGGCGCCGGGGACGGCAATGTCGACAAGCCCGCTGACGCTGGGGCCGCTGGGCCGGCTGACGATGGCGACGACAACGGCGGTGACGCGGGCGCTGCCCAGTAGAATAAAGAAGGGCCTTGCCCACCAGGCGACGCCCTGACATTTGCAAAAGCGCCGCGCGTCCTATTTTGAGGCGTCTGCGGCGCAGTCATTTTCAAGCCGCACTTGCTCGTCGCCGTAAAGCCGGTTTCGGGGTGTGCGCCAGGGACGTGTGGGCGATATGAATTTGCAGAGCATGACCGGTTTTGCACGTGCCGTCGCCGAGCATGAAGGCACCTCGATTGCCTGGGAGGTCAAGTCCGTCAACGGCAAGAGCGTCGAGATACGGCTGCGATTGCCGCCAGGCTTCGAGCGGCTGGAACCAGCCGTCAGGCAGACACTTCAGAAGCGTTTTGCACGCGGCAATTTCCAGGCGGCGCTGACCATCGGTCGTGCCGCCGGCGCGCTGGCGCAACCGGTCGTCAATGAAGCCTTCCTGAAGGATCTGGCAGGGCTCGCCAAGCGGCTGCAGGAGCAATTCGGCTTTGCTCCCGCGACATCAGACGGATTGCTTTCGCTGCGCGGCGTCCTCGACATTCCCGAAACTGTCGAAACCGAAGAGGCGAGGGCTGCGCTCGATGCAGCAATCATGGCCGCGCTCGAGGTGGCCCTGAAAGGGCTCGAACAGGCACGACAAAGCGAGGGTGCCGCGCTGGCTTTTCTGTTGTCGGGCCATATCGACATAATCGAGGTGCTGACGCTGCGGGCCGAGGCGGATCCGTCACGCGAGACGGCGGTGATCCGCGAACGCATTGCCGAGCAGGTCAGGCTGCTGATGGACGCTTCCGCCAATCTGGACGCGACCCGGCTGTACATGGAGGCGGCGTTCCTCGCCACCAAAGCTGATATTCGCGAAGAGATCGACCGGCTGAAGACGCATATCGCATCAGGTCGGGCACTGCTTGAAGGCGGCGGTGCAATCGGCCGCAAGCTCGATTTTCTGGCACAGGAATTTAACCGCGAATCGAATACGCTATGTTCGAAGTCGAATGCCGCTGCCGTTACCGCGATCGGGTTGGAGCTGAAGGCGGTGGTCGACCAGTTTCGTGAACAGATCCAGAATCTGGAGTAGCCGATGGTTGCCAAGGATTTGGGGTCCCGTATTCGCCGCCGGGGCCTGATGCTCGTCCTGTCGTCGCCGTCTGGCGCCGGCAAGTCGACGATCGCGCGCAATCTTCTGGAAAGCGATTCCAGTCTCGAACTGTCGGTCTCCGTCACCACCAGACCGCGCCGCGGCAGCGAGATCGAGGGCGTCCACTATCATTTCCGGACGATGCGCGAGTTTGAGCGGCTGCGCGATTCCGACGCGCTGCTGGAATGGGCCGAGGTGCATGGCAATTGCTACGCGACCCCGCGTGAGCCGGCCGAACTGGCGCTGTCTGAAGGACGCGACATGCTGTTCGACATCGACTGGCAAGGTGCCCAGCAACTCAAGGAGAAGATGCGCGCCGACATTGTCTCGATCTTCATCCTGCCGCCATCGATGAAGGAATTGAAGGCGCGGCTGAAGCGCCGCGCCGAAGACCAGGAGGCGGTGATCGAGACGCGGTTGAAAAACGCCCGCAACGAGATCGAGCACTGGAAGGAATATGATTTCGTCATCGTCAATGACGACCTCGACCGCGCCTTCGCCGAAGTGCGCGGCATCGTCGTCGCCGAGCGGCTAAGGCGCGATCGCCGGCCAGGCCTGTTCGACTTCGTCTCGGGACTGTTGGACGAGAAGACGGGCTGACCGGCTTCAGGGCGCTATGCCATCGACCAGGATCAGGTTGCGGCTGAGCGCTGCATCGCGCACGTCCAGTGCCGACGCGTACTCGGCGGAGGCGTACCAACGCCTGGCCCGTTCCATGTCGGGAAATTCGACGACGATCAGCGGTCCGGGATGCCACATGCCTTCCAGTGTCTCTACCCGTCCGCCACGCACCAGATAGCGCCCGCCATGCTGGGCGATAGAAGTCGCCGCGCGGGATCGGTAGGTCTCGATGGCCTCTTCGTCGCGGATCGTGACATCGGAAATGACATAGGCGGGCATTTTGGTCCTCCGGCGTTCGCCAGATTATCTATGCCTCGAGCAAAACGCTTCCAGACCCGCCGGCACTACACCGCATTGGTCAGCCGCACGAATTCCTCGACGCTGAGCGTCTCGGCACGGCGTGTCGGATCGATGCCTGCACGGGTGAGCAGCGCCTCGCCCCCCAAGCTTTTCACGCTCTGCCGCAGCATCTTGCGGCGTTGGCCGAAGGCGGCTTCGGTGACGCGGCCGAGTTTTTTCACCTCGGCGGCCAGCGGAGCCAGGCGCGGCACCAGATGCACCACCGAGGAGGTGACCTTCGGCGGCGGCGTGAATGCCTGTGGCGGCACGTCGAAGGCGATCCTCGCCTCCGTCCGCCAGCCGGCAAGAACCCCGAGCCGGCCATAGCTGTCGCTGCCGGCGGGCGCGACGATGCGCTCGGCGACCTCGCGCTGGAACATCAACGTCATCGAGGTATAGAAGGGCGGCCAATCGCTGACCGTCAACCAGCGCACCAGCAGCTCGGTGCCGATATTGTAGGGCAGGTTGGCCACAATCTTTACCGGGCCACCGCCCCCGGCCGCGCGACTGGCTAGTGCCGCGAAATCGGTCTTCAGCGCATCGCCGGACACAATCTCAAGCCGGTCGGGATAATGGTCGGACACTTCGGCAAGCGCTGCCAGGCAGCGTTCGTCACGCTCGATGGCAATGACGTGGCGCGCTCCGTTGGAGAGCAAGGCGCGGGTCAACCCGCCAGGACCGGGACCGACCTCGATCACGGTTGCATCGGACAAGTCGCCGGCGGTGCGTGCGATCTTGCCCGTGAGGTTCAGGTCGAGCAGGAAATTCTGGCCGAGCGCCTTCCTTGCCTGCAGCCCATGACGCTCGATCACCTCGCGCAGCGGCGGCAGCCCGTCGACGCTCATGCCTTCGACCTCATGCGGCAACCGGTCCCGTGTTCGTGTCGGCCAATTGCCGGGCAAGCTTCAATGCCGCCATCAGGCTGTCGGGCCGCGCCACGCCCTTGCCGGCGATGTCGAAGGCGGTGCCGTGGTCGGGCGAAGTGCGGATGAAGGGCAGGCCGAGCGTGACATTGACCGCCTCGTCGAAGGCCAGCGCCTTGGCCGGGATCAGCGCCTGGTCGTGATACATGCAAAGGGCGACGTCGTAGCCGGCCCGCGCCCGGGCATGGAACAACGTATCGGCGGGCAGGGGACCGAAAGCATCGATGCCCTCGGCACGCAGGATTTCGATTGCCGGACGCACGATCTGCTCGTCCTCGAGGCCCATGGCGCCGCCTTCACCGGCATGCGGATTGAGCCCGGCAACGGCCAGCCGTGGCTTTGCGATGCCGAAGCGGCGAGCGAGGTCGGCGGCGGTGATGCGCGCGGTGGCGACGATCAATTCGGTGGTCAGCGCCTTCGGTACTTCGGCCAGCGCAATGTGGATGGTAACGGGGACGGTGCGCAGGTCGGGGCCTGCCAGCATCATCACCGGCATCGCCTCGACGCCGCTGTGCCGGGCCGTCAGATGCGCCAGATATTCGGTGTGGCCGGGGAAGCGGAAGCCGGCATCGTAGAGCGGCTTCTTGGCGATGGGGCAGGTGACGACCGCCAAAGCTTCGCCGGCAAGGCAGTCGGCGACGGCACGGTCGATGGCCTCGATGGTTGCTGCGGCATTGGCCGGGTCGGGCCGGCCAGGGCTGTCGATACTGTGGGCAGTCAGCGGCACGATCGGCAGGGCGCCGGCAAAGACTTGCGCCGCTTGTGATGGTGTCGTTTCGACGATCGGCAGCGAAATGCCGAGGAGGCGCGCCCGCGACACGATCAGCGCCGGATCGGCGAGCAGATAGAAGGGAGGCAGGGCGGCGGCCTCGCGCGCCATGAAAGCAGCGATGGCGATCTCCGGCCCGATGCCGGACGGATCGCCGGCGCTCAACGCGAGCGCAATCATTGGGCTGCCCACGTCAGCGCTTGACGATGCGGGCTTTCGCCTTCAGCTCGTCGACATATTTCTTGCTGAGTTCGTCGGCGTTCTTGTCGCCGGAGCCTTCGTTCTCAAACACCATCTGGGCGACCTTGTCGTCTGACACTTCGCGCGACGAGCAGATACCGATGAATTCGACGCCGCGTTCGGTCGCGCGTGTGACGGTGGCGCCACCGACCTTGGTAGCCTTGATCTGCTCGGCCCAGTCCGGCGGCAGCTGCGGTGCCAGCACCCGGCCCAGATCGCGAACGGTAACGTCGATCAGACCCTTGGCGAATTCGCGGGTCGTGTTGCAGCCGCTGAAGCGGGCACGCATTGCGTCGGCCTCGCGCTTGCGCTTAGCCAGCGTTGCGCTGCGTTCGGCCGCCGGCACCACGAAGATCACCTGCTGCAGCATGTACTCGGTAGCGCTCGGCTTGGCGCCGCCTTTTTCGAGCATCTTCCTGACAAGGTCCTGTTCGCTGACGGCACCGGTACCATCGCCGGAACGGTAGCGCGCGCTCAAGGCCTGGTTCCAGGCCATTTGGGCACGAATGAATTCCTTGAAGTGGCTCTTGCCGACGCCTGACTTTTCCATGACGCCGTCGAGCTGGCTGAGCTGCATCTTGTTGCTCGAAGCAAAGCGTTGATATGCCGCCTCGACCTGCGCGTCGCTGATGCGGATACCGAGCCGCTTTGCTTCGGCCATGCGCAGCGTCTGGTCGATCATTTCCTGGCCGGCGTCACCCTTCTTACGCTGCAGCTTCAGAAAAGCGGCACGATGGGCGATGTCGCCGGTGGTGACCGGAATGTCGTTGACGACGTATTTGATCTCGCTGGCGAAAGCCGGTGGCGTCATCACGGTAAGCGACAGGGACGTCGCCGCCACCAGCAACGCGAAACCTGCTGAAAAGAGGTATTTCCTCATCGTTGGTATCCCAATTCTATCCCGGCTCCGCCCAATTTCAGCTTTTCCAGATGCGCGAAATCCGTGCCAGCCCTATGCGGCGAAACGATGTCGCCGACTGTTACTGGATCGTGTCGACGCCGTTGGTCGACGAGCCGAAATCGCCGAGGGTGCGGAACGACAGATTGAAGCCGATGCTCTGCGAGACTTCCCTGGTGTTCAGGTCGCGCGACTGCGAGTAGGTCATCAGATAAGTGAAGCAGGAATCGTTGTAGGCGAAGCCGACACCATCCCTGACCAACAGGTTTTCCTGCAAATCGTAGGTTCCGGTGCCGAAGACACGCCAGTTCTCGGCGAGATGCGTTGATGCGCCAAGCGTGACCTCGTGACGATCAGTCGTGAAACCGTACAGGGGCTGGGCCTGGATGAAGGCGTATTTGGCGCTCAGTGACACGGGCAGGCCGGAATAGGCGGCTTTCACCTCGGTGCGGCGGTTCTCGAAGGTCTGTTCGTCGAAACGGCCGCTGATCGAGGCAGCGAATCCGTTGGGACTGCTGATGCCGAACAGACCGACATAGTCGGACTTGGTCGTGTCGAGGCCGGAATTGGCGCCGACATTGACCAGATCCGGCGCGGCGAAGGAGTTCTCGCCGCCGATCTGATAGGATTGGCCGAAGATGGCATTGGTGCCCCAGCCATTATTGTAGGAGCCGGAATAGCGGAAGCCGACATTGGCGCGCGAACCGCCTTCGACGCGGTCATAACCGGAGAACTTGTCGCGTTCGAACAAGGTTGTCGCGTCGAAGACCATGCTTTGGGCGTCTTCGTTGGGAACGGCGAGACCGCCTACATACTGTTCGTTCGGGCGCATGAAGACCTGCGCCATCGGCTCGATCACGTGACTGGACCCGCTGGCCATGGAAAACAGCACCGGCCAACGCATCTCGAGGCCTGCGGTTGCCATGAAGCGGGCAAACGACGAGCGCATGTCGTCCTGCTGGCCCAAATTTGTTGCCATGTTGTTGATGGCGTCGAGCGATGCCGACGACGCTTTGAGGTAGTCCACGTCGCCCTGCAGCGCCAGCAACGGCGTCAGCACCAGTCCGTCATCGGTGACGAAGCTCCGCTTCCACTCGGCTTCGGCGGTGAGGCGCCCGGATTCGCCTTCAATACCGGGGACACGCTGTGTGGGGACGAAGAAGGTCTTGTCGAGATCGTCGCGGCTGATGACCCGTGTGTTGACATTGAGCGACAGCTGGCCGCCGGCCATCGACACGTCGGGAATGTAGGCGTAGTCGAGCGACGGCAGCACCCAGGGCTGCTGGCCGCTTCGCGCCGCGGCATTGCTGCTAAGCGTATCCTCCTGCACATCGAAATGCATGGCGCGCACGTCGAAATAGTTGCGGCCGTTGAGACCCGTCAAGTAGACCGACGACTGGTGGACGGAGGCATTGTACTTGTCGATGTTATAGGTATGCGAGAAGTTCTTGTCGGTCTGCAGCAGCACGTCCCAGCCGAAATTCCAGCGCTGATTGATAGCGAACTGGCCCTGCGTGCCCATCATGCCACGGAATTTGTTGGGATCGCCCGCCGCACCCGTATCGACATTGTGCCCGGCGGTGCTGGGGAAGGCAGCCGTGTCGAGGAAGGCGTTGGGATCCTGCTGATGGATTCCGGCGATCTTCAAGCTGTACTGGCCATTGTTGAAGCGCTGGCGCCACTCAGCCTCACCGAGGAAGCCTTGCTTGGTGTAGCCGGTACCTGTGACGGTCAGGTCATAGGTCGGTGACAATGCAAAGTAATAGGGAATTTTTACGCCGACGCCGAGATCGTTTTTGTAGACGATGCCGGGTATCAGGAAGCCGCTCTTGCGCTTCACCGTCGGGTCGGCAATCTCGAATGCAGGCAGATAGGCGAGCGGAAAGCCGAAGAACTCGAAATTCGCGTTCTCGAAGCGAACCGTCTTCTTCTCGCCGTTCCAGATGATCTTCCGCGCCTTGACCCGCCAGGTCGGCGCTTTGTCGGGCTTGTCCTCGCACGGTTCACAGGCGGTGTAGACGCCATTGTGGAACGTGGTCAGCACGCCGCCCATGCGCTCGGCACTTTCGGCGGCGAAATACGCCTTGTCGATGGTTTCGACGCGCAACGCGTTGACGAAGCCGTCGGCGAAGTCATCGGTGATGTCGATATGTTCCGAATTGATCTTGGTGCCGTCGCTGTTGACGACCTCGACATTGCCGCTCGCGACCATCCGCTTGGTGTTGCGGTTGTATTCGACCCGCTGGGCGACAAGGCGATTGCCACCGTAGTCGATCTGCACGCCACCGACGGCGGTCACCGTCTGATTGTCGTTGTTGTAGACCAGCGTATCGGCCGCCAGCAACATCTGCGAGCCGGACGGAACCGTTGTCGCCATGTCGCCAACATCCTGCGCGAAGGCCGGCATCGGGACGGCGCAGGTAAGCAGGCACGCCAAGGCGGTCGCCGCATAGAGGCGCGCCAACCGGGCCTGCCTGTTGCTGGGCAAAAACGCCTCTCTCACTAGCCGTCTTCCTTGTATAACAGGAAAGTCACCCCGAAGAACATAGCCACCACGACCGGCACCCAGGCGGCTACGACAGTCGGCACGAATCCCGCCACGCCGAATGCCTTTACCAGCACCGAAACGACATAAAGCAGAAAGCCAGCGATGATGCCACCCAGAATCATCGTCGCCGACTGCCCCATCCTAGCAAATCGCATTGAAACCGTTGCCGCAATCAGCGTCATGGCGACGAGAAGGAACGGCAACGCCACCAGCGAATCAAACTGCATGGCAAAGGCATTTGCCTTGAGCCCGAAGGAACGGGCAATTTCGATCTTTCCCGGCAGATCGTAGAACGGGATGGTTTCGGGCCGCGCCAGCCGTTCCTGCACGAATTCTGGCTTCAGATTGGTTGGCACGCGATCGTTTGCCGATGCCTGGATCGTGCCGTTCTGCAATGTCTTGACGTCCTGCAATTCCCAATAGCCGTCGCGTAGGAAGGCACGGGCGGCGTCCTTGCGCTCGACGATGTTGCCTTGCGGGTCGAGAACGAAAAAGACGACATCGGCCATCTCCAGGCCCTGGTTCAAGATGGCCCGCGCGCCGATGATGGTGTCCCCCGAACCGGTTTTCTGCCGAATCCAGGGTGCGGCATCGGCCGAAACCTTGTTCGATTTTCCGGAACGCAGCTGGGTTTCGATCTGCTCGGACCAGGAGAATGCATGCGCGGCGAGCGGATTGATGACGCCAACTGACAGGACGCCGAACAGCAAGGCTCCGATGCAGCACGGCAAGAGGAATTGCCAGGCGGAAACGCCTGCGGAACGCGCGATGACCAATTCGTAGCGCCGGTTGAGCGACACCAGCGTCGCCATCGCCGAGAAGAGACCGACGAACGGCACGGTCTGCAGCATGATCATCGGCATTCGGAGGCCTGAGATGGCCACTGCCGTCCCGTAGGTGAAGCCGGGCAGGCCGGTGGTGCGGCCGGAGAGCTCGGTGAAATCGATCAGGAACACCAGCGCCAGAAGCCCGATGAAGAACCAGATAGTGATCGTCACATAGCGGAAGAAGAAATAGCGGCCCAGCGTCCAGCCCATCAGCCGACCCCTTGCCCTGAAGTGCCGCGCCCGGACAGCCGCAGTTTGAGAGCGTTCCAGCTGTCACCCATGCGGGTAGCGAAGTTTGTCATCCAGTCCGCCCAGGCCACCGGCAGCTCCATGGTCCGGTTGGAGACGATGAACCAGATCGCCACCGCGGAAGCCACGACCGGTATGCCATAAACCATATAGGCATATTGCGGGATATCGTCGGCCTTGCTGGCGGCAAAAAAGCCCAGCCAGCGCACGAACAGCGATATCCCGATGGCAGTAATCAGCGGATTGACGCGCGCCTCGCGGTGCGAACGCGCATCTCCGGCGACCGCGAGCGCGATGAGCGCGAAGACCATGGAATACATCCATTCCGAAAATCGCTGGTTGACCTCAGCCAAGTATTCATAGGGGTTCTGCTGATAACTTTTGTCGTTGGCGCTTGGGTTGAGCAGGTACTGGGTCGTCTGGTCCTTCGGCAAGAGCGTCACCGTCGAAGCTGACGCCATGAACGCCGACATGTCGAAGGCATAGGAGGTGAACCGGATGACTGAGAGATCGCCGGTCAGCGTTTTGCGATGGATGACACCGTCATTCATCATCAGCACCTTTTCGCCGCCGCGTTCGACGATGCTGCCGGTCTTGGCGTAGTAGACGAGGTTCACGCCTTCTTCGCGTGAATCGGCGACGAAGATGCCGCCCAGTCGATTGTCGGGAAGTCGTTCGCCGACCTGGAGGAACAGCCCGTCTTCGATCTTGCGGAAGGTGCCTTCCTGGATGATCAGCGACAACAGATCCGCGCGCGACGATGCCACCAGGGCCCGGTTTTTCTGCCGTGCATAGGGGTCGATGCCGTTGTCGACCGCAAAGGAAAAGACGGCTGCCGCGAGCGCCAAAAGCATGATTGGCCGCACGATCGTCCAGCGCGAGGCGCCTGCGGCGTTGACAACGGCGAGCTCGGAATCCGAATTCATGACGCTGAGCGTCTGTGCGACCGCCACCACCAGCGCGAAAGGCACCACGACCGGGATGATGGACGGAAGAATGAGGGCGGCGACCTCGAAGAAGGTCAGGGCCGACTGGCCGCTGTCGGTGACCAGGTCGATCTTTGCCAGCACTTGCGTCGTCCACACGATGGCCAGCGTCCAGACAAGCGCGGCCATGAAGACCACGAAAGTGCGGCGCATGATGTAGCGTTCAACGACCTTCATGAAGGCTTTTCTCGATCTTTTCGAACGGCATCATGCCACCACACAAGGGTAGCCGTCCGGCAGCGCCTGCACAACTGGCTCCATCAGAGGGTCGATCCGGTTCCCGTCCCAAGTCACCCGCCCCGGCGGGCCGGAGTGTCGGCGGGAATGGATAAGAAAGGGAGAACATCGATGGTTAACAACAGGTTGCGGCGAAAAGCGGTGCCGTGCCGCGAAGAATCACCATCGATTCCGTAGGTCATATGGGATGCGAATTCGGCAAAGTCTTGCCAAATGCCAGAAAACGACCAAATGTCGCGCATCGTCTCGAACCCTTCCCCAAAAGCTGCGCATTCCCTGAAAGCAGGACATTATGAGCCAAAGACCGTCGATCGCCTTCGCCAAATTCTCCTCACCTCAGACCGCGTCGAGCAAACAAGGCACAGCCTTCGTGCTCTCGGCGGATGAGGGCGGTCTGAGCGATGCAGCGAAGGCTTGCGATCCCGGCAAGACGCTGGAGCGGGCTTTTCCGGTGGCCGAGTTCACAGGCAAGTTCGCCAGCGTGGTGGAAGTTCTGGCGCCGCAGGGGGCCTCGCTCGACAGGCTGGTGGCGATAGGCGCCGGCAAGGTGTCGGGACTGGACGATTATGCGTGGCTGAAGCTTGGCGGCACCATTGCCGCGTCGCTGCGCAAGGCGGCCGAGGTGGCAGTGGTGCTCGACGTCGCCGGCGCGTCGCCAAGTGGCAAGGATGCGGCAAGCCTTGCGGCGGGCATTCTCCTGCGCAGCTATTCCTTCGACAAGTACAAGACCAGGAAGGACAAGGACGACGGCAAGGCCGAGCCGAAAAAGCCGGTCAAGGTGATCATCCACACCGCCGATCCGGCTGCGGCAAAAAAAGCCTTCACCGATGCCGAGGCGGTGATCGACGGCGTCCTGCTGGCGCGCGACCTCGTCAACGAACCCGCAAACGTGCTCGGGCCGGTCGAGTTCGCCGCTCGCGCCACGGAACTCGAGGCGCTCGGCGTCAAGGTTGAGATCCTGGCCGAGAAAGAGATGAAGAAGCTCGGCATGGGCGCGCTGCTCGGCGTCGCGCAGGGCTCGCCGCGCGGCGCTCGCATGGCGGTCATGCAGTGGAACGGCGGCAAGCCAAAGGACAATCCGATTGCCTTCATCGGCAAGGGCGTCACCTTCGACACCGGCGGCAATTCGATAAAGCCGGCGTCCGGCATGGAGGACATGAAGGGCGATATGGGCGGTGCCGCCGCTGTTACAGGCCTGATGCATGCGCTGGCCGCGCGCAAGGCGAAGGCCAACGTGGTCTGCATCATCGGCCTGGTCGAAAACGCCGTCGACGGCCATGCTCAGCGTCCCGGCGACATCGTCACCTCGATGTCGGGCCAGACCATTGAGGTGCTCAACACCGACGCCGAGGGCCGCCTCGTGTTGGCCGATGCGATGTGGTACTGCAACGACCGCTTTCAGCCGAAATTCATGGTCAATCTGGCGACGCTGACCGGCGCCGTCATGGTCGCGCTCGGCCAGCACTATGCCGGGCTGTTTTCCAACAATGACCAACTGTCCGAAAGGCTGACGGCCGCGGGGCACGCTACACAGGAGCGGCTGTGGCGCATGCCGCTCGGCGCCGAATACGACAAGCTGATCGATTCCAAGAACGCCGACATGAAGAACATCGGCGGCCGCTATGGCGGCGCCATCATCGCTGCGCAGTTCCTGCAGCGCTTCGTCAAGGACACGCCCTGGGCGCATCTCGACATTGCCGGCACGGCAATGGGCTCGCCGTCGAACGAGATCAACCAGTCCTGGGGGTCTGGCTTCGGCGTCCGGTTGCTGGATCGGTTGGTGCGCGACAATTATGAGCAGTGATCCGATTCAATCACTATAGAACGAAGCGATGGCCGACGTCCTGTTCTATCACCTGACCGAATCGACGCTGGAGGATGCGCTGCCGGGCCTCCTGGAGCGCAGCGTCGATCGTGGCTGGCGCGCCGTGGTGCAGACCGGCACCGAGGAACGCCGTGATGCGCTCGACCAGCATCTTTGGACCTTCCGCGACGATTCGTTCCTCGCCCACGCGACCGATCGTGAGGCATATCCCGGCGAGCAGCCGATCCTGCTGACCACCGGAGACGGCAATCCCAACCAGGCCAAGGTAAGGTTCCTCGTTGACGGCGCGGTGCCGCCTGACCTTGGTGGCTACGAGCGCGCGGTGTTCTTGTTCGACGGCCACGATGCCACCCAGCTCGAAGCGGCGCGGGGACACTGGAAGGTGATGAAGGACGCCGGCCATGCCGTCACTTACTGGCAACAGACGCCAGACCGTCGTTGGGAGCGCAAGGCTTAATGCATGTCGCCCAAAGTATCCTCGGTTTTGGGAGAGCGACAGGCTTAAAACAGCGGCCTAAAACAGGTCGCCTGAACCGTTCAGCCGATCTGCTTTAGACCAGTGGCTCGTCGCAGAAGACAGTATCTACTGCTTTGCCTTGATCAGGTTCATTTTCTTGGTGACGTAGTCTCCGTATTTCAATTTCATGGATTCGTCCGACCGGTTGCGATGCGAACTCCTGAAAACATACCACTCACCATCAGGTGATTTACGCTTGTAGATCACCTTGCCTGCCTGGCGATGCTCGAAGCAGGTCATCGAGCCCTTCACACCCCAGGAGCCATGCCATTGCGCACGGTAGCACAACTTGCCGCCGCCGGGGATAAACCACATGCCGTCGCCATAGCCCGGATTGCCTTTGTCGTAGGTCCAGGCGTCGAATTGCCGCTGCTTGACGGCAAAGAACCCGGCGCCCTTCTTGGCCCACAGCCACGAATGGTTCTGGTAGATCCGGTAGACGCCATCGTCAGGAATAACGGTGGCCTTTTGCGCCTGCTCGGCGATTGTCGTCGCCGCGTCGGCTGTCGAAGGGATATGGAAGGCAAGAACCACAACGGAGCAGGCGAATGCCGCTCCGCGACAATTTCCCGGTATTTGTTTCATCAAACTCCCCCACGGACTGATTTATGCCATGCCTCAACCATCTTCCCGAACCGCTGGTTCCGGAAGGAGATGGATCGGCATGATGCGCTTACGGCAGGACGTGCTGCGTCACTCTCCAGTCCGGCAGCCCGTAGCCATCCAACCACGGCCACACTTCCTTCTGGTTGAAGTAGACGACCGAAGTCAGCGCCGGGAACTCCGCATAGGATTTACGGGTATCTTCCTGCCACTTCGAGACATAGTCCTGCTTTCCGACATAGCCGAGTTCCGCAACCACGACCGGTTTGTTGAACCTTGCCACGCGGTCATAGCCGGGCTTCAGCATCTCGGCGAACGTACGGTCATGACCGGCCTCGTTAATGTCCTTCTTCTGCAGACCGAATACCGACAGGCCGATGACATCGACATAGTCATCGCCAGGGTAATATTTTTCCAAGCCCTCTTCGCCTTTGGGCGACCACATATACTTGGCGGCGGGGGCAGCCTTGCGGCAAAGATCGACTTCGCGCTTGTAAGCGGAGATCCAATCCTTGGGAGCCCAGTTGGCCCAGGTGAAGCGGCCGTTCGTGTCCTCCATTTCCTGCGCCCAGCGAATGGTCACCGGGCTCTTCATTTGTCCCACCAGGTCGCAGATAGCCTGCATGTTGGCGTCATATTTGCCGCCCAAAATGCCGTCGCGCAATTCGGGTGGGGTGATGCGCCAGTCCTTCGACCAGGTCCACGGCTCAATCGTGATAAGCAGCGAACGGCCGCGTTGCAGTGCATACGTATCGGCCAGTGGCAGCGTCGCCAGATCGACGTCCTCCCAGGGTAGGAACAACTCTTCGATGCTGGCGCTCTTGTCGGCGCTGAAGTCGCCATAGGGATCGTAGGATCCGAATGCCGAAGCGGCGCTGCTCGTCTGAACGGGGTCTGTCCCGGCGACGGAGCCGGCGCTTCCTGCTGTGGTGAATGCGGCGCTCCCGCCCAATGCAAGCGCGATTGCAAGTGCATTTGCTGCAGAACGTTTCATGCCTGACCTCCATAGCTTTAACTTCCCGCGGAAGTTAAAGCTTCGCCCATGCGTATCGATGATTGATCGACACGACTGTCCAAAACCAATCGGTCCAATTGGCTGAATCTGCGGGATTTCGGAGCGACCATTGGCGGGCGTGCGAGCCTTCGCACCGAGCCACCCAAAAACTATCTCTCGCTGCACCAACACCGAGGAGCTACAGAGAGAAGTTCGCCGCGATACTCACAAATTCGCGTCAATATCCCGATATATCATCCCTAGCTAATTTAAGAGCCGGTCAGGGCCAAGAGTCAAGCACAATTAATGGTTGCTTAACCATGTCATTGGCACTGCGGGTGACGCCGCCCTCTGGCCGGATCCCCTCCGAATGGCCTCGATCCTGTCGGTGGATTTCCAACGCCGAAGAGTTTGCCGGCTCACCCGCTACAAGCCGCTCGATGGCGGCTATTCCTCTCCCAAGGCCTTCCAAGCGTAGCTCACCAGATCTCAGGAAAAATACTTAACGAATATCTAATTTAGTTGACACTAAGAAAGTGTGGGCCGATTCTGTTGCCCGGGTTTTGCGAGCTTCAGCCACTTGTCGGCGGAAGCCCAAAGTGGCGGCGGGTAACTGTATGGGTGCTTCCGTACAAGCTGGCATCATCGGCCGTGCGAGCAGACGGGCAGCGCATCGCTCTAAGACGGCTCTGGCCGCCACTGCGCGCAAAGGGCTTTTTTTGGTGCCCGTGCTGTCGGTCACTCAGCAATGGACCCTGAGACTGGCGCTGGCTTTCTGGTTCGTCACGCTCGGATTTTTCTGGATCTGGTGGCTAAAGCCCGAGCATGTCGAGCATGCTGGGCCATACGCATTCGCGACACTCGTTCTGGTGTGGCTCACGCTCATGCCTTTGTACTTTCTCCTGAACGTGCATGCGTCGAAAAAGCCGTCCAAGCTTCACACGATCCCGAAGCGCTCGCGGGTCGCCATGGTCGTGACCAAGGCGCCATCCGAACCCTTTGCCGTGGTTGCCCGCACGTTGGAGGCAATGCTTGCGCAGGACTATCCACATGACACTTGGCTGGCGGATGAGGATCCTTCCGAGGAGACGGAGCGCTGGTGCAAGGCTCGCGGCGTGCTGATTTCGACGCGGCGCGGCAGGGAAGACTATCACCGTACGACATGGCCGCGCCGCACCCGCTGCAAGGAAGGCAACCTGGCGTTCTTCTACGACCATTATGGCTATGAGTATTACGATTTCGTCGCTCAGATGGACGCCGACCATGTGCCGACGCCGACCTATCTCAGGGAAGTCCTCTATCCCTTCGCCGATCCCGCGGTCGGTTATGTGTCGGCGCCGAGCATCTGCGACAACAATGCCGCCGAAAGTTGGGCGGCGCGCGGCAGGCTGTTTCCGGAAGGGATGTTTCACGGACCTCTGCAGTCCGGGCATACGGGCGGGGGAGCTCCGCTCTGCATTGGCTCGCACTATGCCGTGCGGACCAAGGCGCTGAAGCAGGCTGGCGGTCTCGGTCCGGAACTGGCGGAGGATCACTCCACTTCGATGCTGATCAATGCGGCCGGATGGCGCGGGGTGCACGCGCTCGACGCCATCGCCCATGGCGACGGCCCACAGACCTTCGCCGACCTCGTTACCCAGGAGTTCCAGTGGTCGCGCAGCCTGATGACGATCCTGCTCGAATATTCGCCGAGCTATCTCCCTAAGCTGTCACCGCGGATGCGGTTCCAGTTCCTCTTTTGCCAACTCTGGTATCCGCTGTTCGCCGTCTTTGCGTTGCTGATGTACGTCATGCCGATCTATGCGCTGTCGACCGGACGCAACTTTGCCAATGTCATGTATGTCGACTTCCTCTTCTATTATCTGCCGAACGCCGTCGCTCTGGTTGGCTTGGTTATGATGCTGAAGGCGTTCGGCCTCTCGCGCCCGATGACGGCCAAGACGATCAGTTGGGAAGGCACGCTGTTCGTCTTCTTCGCGCGCTGGCCCTGGGTGCTCGCCGGCACGCTGTCGTCGATCCGCGACTATCTGACCAAATCGTTCGTCGATTTTCGGGTCACGCCAAAGGGCAGCGGCCCAAAAAGCCTTCTGCCGGCCCGCGCCCTCGCTCCCTATGTGGCGCTGGCGATCGGCGCGGCGCTGCCCGTGCTGCTCGTGGATCACCCCTTCGACGCCACCGGCTTCTACTGGTTCGCCGCCTTCAACGCCTTCCTCTATGGGCTTCTGGTGGTGGTCATCGTCGCAAGACACGTCATCGAGAACAGGATCCCGTTGCGTGCCAATGCCGCGAAATTCGCCTTGCAGGCGTCGCTTGCCACGCTGGCGCTCGCCGTTCCGGCCGTGGGCTTCTACGATCGCGGTCTGGAAGGCGTCTATGGCCTGCAGCAGGGCGCCGGCGGCCTCCGCATCGTACGCATCGCCTATGTGGTTTCCGGCGCCGGTCAGGGCAACATCGGTGCCCGCAATTTTTACTTCGATCCCGGCTGGGTATCACCGCGCTGACGCCGTGAGGCGTACGCGCGCAAACAGTTCCCTGAACTGCATTTGGCTTGATAGCAGGCCAGCGACCGCAGCAGTGGCGGCGCGCTCAAAAGATCAAATTTTAATAAAATCTTATTGAGCGCCGAAAGACCGCGCTCATCATGTCGTTTGCCCGAATCTTAATAAGCTTCCTCTAATATGTGGCCACGATGTAAGTGGCGATAGGCTGCTGACGTGGCGCGGAGACATAATAAGAGAAATAGATCTCAGCGCTCCAGCGACTTGTATTTGTGGCAGGGGATGCGATGAAGAAATTTATGGTAAGCGGGGCAAGGATCGGCAAGAAATACGCCTGTGCATTTACCGCTGTTGCATTGATCTCGATGGCGTCCGGTTGCCAGAGCATGGATGCGAACAAGACCAGCTCGATCGGCACCAAGCCCGTGGTTTATACGCTCGGCAAGAAGCAGCACTCCGTCGAGAACAAGCCGCTGCATCTGATCAATCGCAAACCGCTGACACGGATGACGACCGTGACGCGTACGAGGCAGGAGATCTATGCGGCTCTCGTGCGGCCGCAGCGGGTCGGCGGGCCGGCGCCGGTGAAGGTTTCCTATAGTCCAGGCAATGGCGGCCCGTTCCTGGGTCATTCGCCCTGGATTTGCAGCCCGAGCGGCTTCGGCCAACGCGCCAGTTGCCGTTCGCGTTACTGATTTAGTTTAGAACATCAGACGCAAAAGCGGCGGCGCGGTTTGAGTGGAGAGCCGGCCGCTCTGGTCTTCGCCGGGGGGCGAGAGTCAAGGGCAAGAGGTTGGCGCAGGCGTTGCACCTTACCTCTTGCCCTTCGACCATCATTCTGGCGACACGGTTCGGCAAACCAGTCCTAGCTCGATCCGCACCTTCCTGGCGACAAGCCGGCTTCGCCTTGCCACCTTCAGTGCCGGATTGCACCAGGCGTTCATGTTGCCGACGACTTCGTCGATCCGCAAGCCGCCGGCAGACATGCCCGCCGCTCCGGTCACCACGATCGGCATGGAACCTCTAGGGTGTTCCAATCGGGTCACGATGACCGGCCAGGGCGGTGCCAACCGTCATTGTTGTCGGAAGCCGGCTGCGGCCGCGCGACATAGGCCGATGCTCCGTTCGCCTCGTGATAGACGCGTGCCAGCATCTCGGCCAGCACGCCCGACGTCACCATCTGCACCCCCGCGATAAGCAGGAAGAAGCCGGTGAACAGCATCGGGCGTGTTCCGATGTCCTGCGCGAAAAACAACTTCAGGCAAAGCAGGTAGGCAAGGATCAACGATCCCAGCGCGCCAAGCACGATGCCGATGCCGCCGAAGAAATGTCCGGGACGTGTGCGATAGCGCATGAAGAAATACATGAACACCAGATCGAGAACGACCCTGAAGGTGCGCGAAATGCCATATTTGGACTCGCCGTGGATGCGGGCATGATGCGTCACCACCTCCTGTGCGATGCGTCTGGGGGTCGTCACCGTGGCCAGCCAAGCCGGGATGAAGCGGTGCATCTCGCCATAGAGCTTGACGCTGCGGATGACATTGCCGCGATAGACCTTGAGGCTGCAGCCATAGTCCTTGAGACGAACGCCGGTGACACGCGCGATCAGCGCGTTGGCGATACGCGAGGGGAGTCTGCGCATGAAAAAGCCTTCCTGGCGGTCCTTGCGCCAGCCGACCACCAGGTCGAGATCCTCGCTCAGCAGGCGGTAAACCATGCGCGGAATGTCGAAAGGATCATTTTGCAGGTCGCCGTCGATCGTGGCGATGACGTCGCCGCGTGCTGCGTCGATGCCGGCCTGCATCGCGGCGGTCTGCTTGTAGTTGCGCACCAGCTCGACCGCGTGAACATGCGGGCCGTAATGCGCTGCCAGGCGCCTGATCTCGCTCACGGTCGCGTCGGTGCTGCCGTCATCGACCAGCACGACCTCCCACAGCCGGCCGTAGCCTTCCATCGCCTGGTGAATCCGTGCCAGCAGTGGCTCGACGTTCTCGGCCTCGTTGTACATGGGTACGACGATGGACAGCGTATGGTCCGGCATCACTGCGCCGTCAGGCAGTCCCGAAGCAGGGATGGGCAATATGTTCATTGTGATGGCTTCCTTGCAGGTCCGACAGCCGGGTTCCCCGGCAGCGTCGATTTCGAGGGAAACAGCCAGGCGATCGCGCCCGTGACGATAGCCGAGCAGAAGATGAACAGGTGCAGCGCCAGCGCCGCCTGCAGGCCGCTCTTCATCGCGATTCCGGAGGTGAGCAACGCCGCCGCCGCACCCGCCTCATAGGTACCGAAGCCGGCGACGCCTTGCACTGGCAGTATGGCGGCGCCTTCGGCTCCGACGACGCCGGGAAAGGCGGTGGTGAACGATGTCCCCAATATCAGCGCCAGCAGCCATCCCTGCACGGTGAGCTTCAGCGACCAGTTGGCGATTGTCCACCACCAGCCGTAGCGGGAGCGACCGGTCGCGTCGGTGAAGGTGTCGCGAAGCAGGCCGAGCTTGGCCACGATCCTGCTGCGCCCAGCCCAGTCATGCGGAGCACGTGCCCAGCGCGGCAGGTACCAGGCGGCGGCGATCAAGGCGGTTACGCCGGCGATCCTCATCGCCGGATGCAGGTCCGGCCACACCGCCAGGGCCAGCACGCCGACAACGAAGGCGTCCTGCAGCCTGAACCACAGCAGCGAGGCGCTGGCGCGCATGATCGGTACGCCGAAGACTTGGCGCAGCAGCAGCGGGAAGGCCGTCTCGCCGCCACGGAAGGGGATGACGTTGATCATCGCATTGTGGATCAGGATAATGCGCAGGCAGGCGCCGAAACGGCCATTCACCTCGTCGCGGAACTCGTCGCAGACGCGCAGCGCACGCAAGACATAGGTGACGAAAAACGCGATCGTCGCCACAGCGAACGTGCCGGGCGTAATGCGCTCGAAGGCGTCGCCGACCATGCGCCAGCGCGAGTCGCTGGCCAGCCAGGCCAGCAGGGCCAGCGTCACGACTATCGAGATTGCTCTTTTCAACCAATTCTCCGCCGGTTTTCTCCGCCGAGTTCCAGCGGCAGCGTCGGTGCGCCCGAATATCCCTGGCGTCATCAGGGATCGCTTCGCCTGGTCCGCCGCGCTGCCTTCCGCAGGCGAATGCGGGGCCCGCTGAACCGTCGGACCATTTCTTGTCGAGGGCCTACGCCCCGGACCGTCGCAGTTCTCATGGACGGGTGATCCTATAGACCAGCAAATCATCCGAATCCACAAGCTTGGTTCCGGTCTTGTCCAGATAGTCGATGACCCCGTCATGATGCTCGACGAACAACCGATCCTGCTTGTCGGCGGCGTTCTTGGCCGTGCCGAACAGGTCCGCGCCCTGTGCGCGCAACTCCTCGAGCTGCGCGATCGCGGTGGCATCGTCCGCGACGAATTTCGACCATTCGACATCGCCTCCACCAGGCGGGAACACCCAGCCGCGCGCCCTGCTGTAATAGACTGCGACGGGATCGCCGGCCTCGGGCGCGATAGCGACGACGAGGTCGCCCGGGCGCGCCAACCGCGCCAATTCCTCGCCGAGCAGTTTGCCGTTCATGGCGATCGGTGCCTTCATCGTCCTGACGAGGGGAAAGGTCGACCACACGAGTGTGACGACCGCGATGCAGATCGATCGCAGCACGACCGCCGGCGACAGAACGGTTCCCGATGCAAGCGTCGCCAGGAGAAGTGCGCCGCGGCCGCAGAACATCGCGAACGGCACATGGAAGATGTGGTAATTCCAAGGATTGCTGGTGATCTCGCGCGCCGCCGCCAGATAGACGACCATGGCCGCGGCCAGCCAAACATAGGGAATGGCCGAAAGAGCGCGTTGCTTCGGGTCTTTGGCGGGTCTGGGCGGCATCCAGAAGCCGACCGCGATCAGCACCATGAACGGATAGCCGTAGAACCACCAGACTGAGGTGTTCCACACGGATTTGAAGTAGAAGCTGTTCCTGAAGAATGTCCAGAAGCCGGAATCCCAGATGTAGCCGCTACCCGCGACATGAAACGGCGGATAGCGGTGGCCGAGATAGATGGCCCAGCTGAAATAGGCGCCGATAATAGCCAGGCTCAAAAGCCCCGACAGCAAGACCCTGGTCGCCGGCTTCCACTTCTTCTCCAGCAACCAGCAGACCATCAGGTAGAAGATGACGGCGCCGGCGGCGAGGCCCGGCGGCTTTGACAGCACGCCGAGCGAGAAGCTGACCGTGGCGAGCGGCAACAGCCGGCCGTTGCCGCCGGCCCAGTATTTCGCGAAAAGCCAGACGCCGAGCGTCACCAGGGCCAGCATCGAGGGATCGGGAAGAAACGAACTGTCGATCATGATAGCCGCCGGCATCAGCGCATAGGCAAGGGCTGCGGCATGGGCGTGCGTCTCGCCCCAGCATAGCGCCGTTAATCTGTGCAGCGAAAACACCGTCACCAGGCCGAAGAAGGCCGCAACCATCCGGCCGAACCAGTCGTGCCAGCCGAAGAGTTGATAGAGCAGGGCGGTGAGATAGCTGACGATCTGGAATTCGCGGCCTTGGTAACTTGGCCCGGGCCCTGTCCAGCTGACCTCCGGGAAGAAGATATTCCAGCTACGCTGCTGGAAATTGTCTGCCATCATTGCCGTGCTCGTCTCGCGCCAGCTGAAGGCATCGACCAGCGGCAAGGTTATGTTGTGGAACCTGAATACGACCGCAATGAACAGGATCCCCAGCAAGATCGCCGTGTTGGGGACCAGATAGTTGCGAGCAGCCGTGTCCCGGCCGGTCGAACGCGGCAGGTATTGCCGAACTTCAGCCTGATTCAATTCCGGGTCGTCTGTCATTTGAAACCGCGTCCCCTCTGACGTCCGCGGATTTGCTCTTGCGTGCGATTGTCAAAGATGCGGAAGTATACGACGCAATCCTTAATTTGACGACGGCGGTCTATGCGTGTCTCGAATAAGTGCTGTCCTTTGGCCTCGCGAACGTTGACATCGCGGTTCTCGCGGCTGTTAAATAGTTCGCATAGCTGTCGCGCCGATAGCACTGCCCTTGGTCAAACAGACGTACGAATGTCAATGGTGCAGATAGCTCCGACCAGATCGCCGCCAGGTGTTGATCGTTGGCGACACAAGGACCGTCGTCGGTTCGCAAGTTGCAAGCAACTTCTGTTTTTCCTGGCCGTCTTCGGCCAGGTGGCCCTTTCTGGAACGGCTTACGCCGCTAAGGACAGCGCAGTTGCGCAAGCGAATAGCGCAACTGTTCCAACTGCTTACGAACTGCAGCTTATGTATGCCGGCCGCACATGGGTATGGAAGAACGGAGCGGCCTATTTCGCTCAGGGCGACCGACACCTCAAGGCCTGGACGTCCGGGCAGGACACGGCATCAGTCGCGGAGGGCAGATGGCTGGTGACCAGCGGCGGCAAGATGTGCATGGAACTCGCCTGGCGGTCGAAGAGCTACGCCGGCAAGCAGCATCGCACCTGCTACAGCCACCGAATCCAGGGCGGGAACGTCGAGAAACGCAAGGACCCGGATGGGGAATGGTATAGTTTCAAGCGATCTCCCGAGGGTATTTCCGACGAACACAGGAAGTTCGAAACAGGCGACACAAAGGGCGCGCAGTTCGAAGAGGCCCGAAAGCTGGTCGATTCCAAGAATTAGGCCCTGTTCAGCCGCGTTGAGGCACAAGCGGACTCGGCCCAGAGGGCGCCCGGTCTTGGTTTCTGGTGGTACCGTTCGGCATGGCCGGCATGAGCCATGACACAGCCGATGATTTTCGCAATCCGCTCCCGACCCATCGTGACGGGTTGAACAACCTCCAAATCCATCGCTGTTCTTGAGAGCAGGCTGCACTTTGCCGGGCGCCTGTCCAGCAAGCGGCGAATCGCTTATGGTCAAGCATCAAGCCGTTCGGCACGTGCGATCAGCGCGCCTACCGCTGCATGATAGCATTCAATCCTATGTGACAGAACGACAAGATGGTGGGCCTACCACACGGGTTTGATGAAATTTAATAATTAGTGATGTCTAATGTTCACGTGTGATGTGCGAATGGTCACTCATCCGGCGTGAAAGCGGCGAAGGCATAGTATGTCGCAACGCGCCCTTGGATTATACTTGGTAGCAAGGGATAAATGATGGACAGCGACGCAAAGGGTGCATTTCGCCCAAGTAATACTTTCGTATCTATTGCCGCGGCGGTGGGAATGAGTCTTCTGGTTGCAGGTTGCCAGGGCATGGACGCGACTGAGACCGATTCGATCCTCATCCAGCCTGTGGTCCACGCAGCGCGCGGCCAGGCTGTACAGCCGGTCCAAGCTGGATTCTTTGTGCGTTCGCTCAGAGTTGACCCTCCGATCCTGACGACAAGCACAATACGGACGACTGAAAGAACCTACGCTTTTGCATCGCCGCAGCGGCTCGAAGTCCGCACGCCGGCGCCGGTGAAGGTCTCGTTCACTCCGGGCGGTGGTGGCACGTTCCTGGGCGGTTCGCCTTATATCTGCAGCCCTAGCGGATTTGGCCAACGCGCGAGCTGCCGCCCCCGCTATCTCTGATCTGTCGAGCAGCGGCTGGCGCTGCCGCCTCCTTCATCGGTTTTGTGTCCAACCCAAAAAATGGGGCAGCCGTTCTGATGATCGTGTCGATGTCGGAGAGCTCCGGCACAAAGCCGAGACGTTCGCGTGCGCTTCCAGGATCGGCGTAAAGCTCCGCCGGATCTCCCGGCCGCCGATTCCTGAAGACGGCCGGAACAGATCTTGACGTCATCCGACCGACCGCCTGGACAATCTCCTTGATGGATATGCCCCGCCCTGTGCCGAGGTTGACGGCCAGGCTTTGTCCGCCACCCTCGAGATGCATGAGCGCTTTCAGATGGGCACGGGCCAGATCGCTGACGTGGATATAGTCGCGTACGCAGGTGCCGTCCGACGTGTCGTAGTCAGTGCCGAAAACCTCGATCTCGTCGATGAGTCCTGATGCAGCCATTAGCACCCTGGGAACCAGATGCGTTTCCGGCGAATGCCACTCACCGAGTTCGCCATCGGGATCGGCGCCACAAGCGTTGAAATAGCGCAGGATCGCGAATTTCATTCCGTATGCGGACGCATAGTCGCCGATGATCTGTTCTCCCATCAGCTTGGTGCGCCCGTATGGGTTGATCGGGTTTTGCGCGGACGTCTCGCGAACGGGCAACGCTTCCGGCACGCCGTAGGTCGCGCAGCTGCTGGAGAAGATGATGTTCTCGATTGAGTTCGCACGCGCCGCATCGAGCACCGCGACGGTGCCTGTCACATTGGTCGAATAGTATTCGGCCGGCTGGTGAACGGATTCTCCGACATAGGCCAGCGCCGCAAAGTGGATGACCGCCGTCGGCCGATACGCATTCATCGCCGCCTGCAGCGCGGTCTGGCTGCGGATGTCGCCGACGACAAGCGGACCCCAGGCAACGGATTTCTCGTTGCCGCGGCTTAGATTGTCGAAAACTACCGGCAAATAGCCGGCGGAAGCCAGCAGCTTGCAGGTGTGGCTGCCGATGAACCCGGCTCCGCCAGTCACCAGAATTGCCGGCCGGGTCATGAAGCCGTAGCTCCTTTGGTCAGCTGGCCTCCGTAAAGCAGGGTGTCAAAATACTCGACGGTACGCGCGAGCCCCTGGCGCAGCCCGATTTTCGGCTCCCAGCCGAGATTGGCCCTGGCAAAGGAAATATCCGGCTTGCGCTGCCTGGGATCGTCGATCGGTAGCGGCCGATGCACGATCTTCGATCGGGAGTTGGTGTAATCGATGACCAGTGTCGCCAGTTCCATGATCGTGAATTCGCTGGGGTTGCCGAGGTTGACTGGATGCGCGGGTGCATTCGGCGCATTCATCAGCCGGACAAAGCCCTCGATCAGATCGTCGGCATAGCAGAACGAACGCGTCTGCAGGCCATGGCCATAGACGGTCAGGTCTTTGCCCTGCAGCGCCTGGACGATGAAGTTCGAAACCACGCGCCCGTCATCGGGCTGCATGCGGCGGCCATAGGTGTTGAAAATGCGGGCGACGCGGATATTGAGGCCATACGTTCTCGAATAGTCGAAGAACAAGGTTTCGGCCGAGCGCTTGCCTTCGTCGTAACAGGACCGCGGTCCGTGCGTATTGACGTTGCCGAAGTAGCTCTCGGGCTGTGGATGCACAAAAGGGTCGCCATAGATTTCGGAGGTCGAGGCCTGGAATATCTTGGCATTGTTCTGGAGCGCGAGCTCCAGGAGGTTCAGCGAACCGAGCACGCTTGTCTTGAAGGTATGGATCGGGTCGGCCTGGTAGTGCGGCGGAGAGGCTGGGCAAGCGAGATTGTAGATCTCATCGAACCGAAGACCCGAAGGCAGTGCATTGACGATATCGTGCTCGATGCACATGAATCTCGGATTACGCAGAAGGGCATTGAGATTGTTTTTTTTGCCGGTATGGAAATTGTCCAGAGCGACAACGTCGTATCCGTCCCGCAGAAGGCGTTCGCACAGATGCGATCCTAAAAATCCAGCACCTCCGGCGACCAGGGCGCGGCTTCGGTTTTGGTTGGCGCCCCTTTGGCAGTCGGATTCCAGTTTAAGGACCTTGATAAGCTTACTCATGGTTTCCTCTTACCCACAGCACACGCTATTGCCTGGCCGGACAAAGCATTGCCCGGCCACGTCCATGAGAACGTGGCAAACCCTCCGCATCTGCGGAGTCGCCATCGCTGATGTGCGTTAACTGTTCTTTGGGGTTCGCGAAGCTGGTTTCGCTACACGATCTATGTGTTGCCGCTCAGCGTTCTCTGTGCCCCGAAATCGCGATCACACGTCTGGTGCCATCATCGTCGATTGCTCGCCCAAATTGCACATCCCAACATATCAAAAATATACCTGTGGAAATCATAGTCAACTAAATTAGCAATTCCTTAATCATATCTGTTTGCGAATGGTTCATATGGCCGGGTGCCGGCTTCTCGAGCCCGAGTCATAGGCGCCCAAGGCCGATCCTCATTATGAATCAGTGTATTGGCTCGCTCGTGGAAAAAATGCGGTCGGACGCGGCATCTCGTTTCAAGGCAGAATGAGAGCTTGGCAGCGAGGAATTCCAACAAAGAACAGGTGAAGCAATTTGAGGCGGGCGCCCGGGCCAGTGGTCGCCATCTTGCCAGAAAGCGTACACGCGCATTCATTTCGTTGAGGGAATGCCGGTCATTATTGCCATTGCGTTTGAGCGCATAGGTAGAAGCTTGCCTGCCTTGCTGTGCCGCCGCCGATCTGGTTGCTGCCCCGAGTGATCCCGCTCCAGCGGCCCGAAAGCTGCAACACCTGGCCATCGCCTTTTGGCCGTCGGGGCGCTATTGGCAAGGTCACGATAGCCTGTGGTGATGTGAATGCGCTTTGTGTTTGTCCTGATCCTGCTCGCCGGCACCGGCATCGGTGTCATCTATCCCTGGGCAACGAGCAATTTCTCCGGCCATGAGATCGGCACTTGGCGGGTCTATGAGCAGGGCCGCTTCAAGCCCCTGACGGTGCCGCTCGGCAGTCGCGACGCGCCAGTGCGGGTGCTGGTCGACCTGACCGCAAGAGCCGAGCGCATCGTCTCGCAGCAGCGCACCGTGCTGACGCTGACAGCAGCCAGCAGTGGCCGCACGGTGCTCGCCTCGACCCTCCAGTTCAACCATTCCGACAATCCGCGCCAGGCCAGCCCCCAGTTGCCGGACAAGATCTTTCGCGACGAGGCTGGCGTGATCGAGAACGTCAACCCAGGTCCTTATGTCTTCACCGTCGGACAGGGTGATGCCGACGACATACCGATGCGAGCGGTCGATCTGATCCTGCGCTCCGGTGTCGGCGAGATCGACAGCCGTGCTCGGCCAGTCGGCTTCTCGCTGATGGCGGTCGGCTTGATCGGGTTTTTGCTGACTTTGCGTTCTCATGGCGGCCGGCCGGAAAGTCCGAACTCGCAGCCACCGCCTCGCTGGGGCAGGGGCTGATGCATGTCGCCCACAAGTGTGCAGCGGTTTTGGGACAACGACATGCATAACGGCACCGAACCATGAACTACCGCCACGCCTATCACGCCGGAAATTTCGCCGACGTCGTCAAGCATGTCGTGCTGACGCGGTTGCTCGAGTATCTGAAGCAGAAGGACAAGGCGTTTCGGGTCATCGACACCCATGCCGGCATCGGCCGCTACGACCTGTCCTCGGTCGAAGCGCAGAAGACCGGTGAGTGGCAAGGCGGCATCGGCAGGCTGATCGATGCCCAGCTTGCCGCGCCGGTAGCAGCACTGCTTGCGTCTTATCTGGAGACGGTGCGGTCGCTCAACCCGGAGGGCGGCATCCAGAAATATCCGGGCTCGCCGCTGATCGCGCGTCATCTCATGCGCAAGCAGGACCGGCTAACGGCGATCGAGCTGCACCCCAAGGATGTGGCGAAGCTGAGGACGCTTTTTGCCGGCGATGTCCAGGCCCGGATAATCGAACTCGATGGCTGGCTGGCGCTCGGCGCGCATCTGCCGCCGAAGGAAAAGCGCGGCCTGGTTCTCATCGATCCGCCCTTCGAGGAAACGGGTGAGTTCGAGCGCCTCGTCGACGGGCTCGTAAGGGCGCACAAGCGGTGGCCCGGCGGCATCTATGCGCTGTGGTATCCGATCAAGGACCGCAAGGCGATAATTGCCTTCAGGAAGGCGCTGAAGCAATCCGGCATCCCGAAGCTGCTCGACATAGAATTTGAGATCAGGCCGGCCTCTTCGGAGCCCAGCTTAGACGGCAGCGGCCTGCTGGTGGTCAACCCGCCTTTCACGCTGGAGGGCGAACTGCGGATGCTGCTGCCGGCTTTGCACCGGCTGCTTGCGGTTGGGAGGCCGGCGCACTGGTCGCTGGAATGGCTGGCAGGCGAGCAGGCTTGACGGCGAAGGGCTTCGGATATCGCCGTTCGGCGCCAGGCGCGAAAATGCCCGCGTTCCGGAAGGCCAGGATGGCGGAACTCTTTTACGACCCAGGGCTCTCTCGGGCCGGCTATCAACGGGCCGCGGTGATTCCGATCCACGCAAGTCCGGCTCTGGCCAATGCTGTTTCAACCTGGGAAACCATTGTTTGCACAACCGCTTGACCGTTGCCAAGCGAATCCGCACAGTGCGCGCAATCGACCTTGAGAGGCTGTCATGACTCGCTTCGCCAAATCCGCACTCGCCGCCCTGATTTCGCTCTGCACTCCGCTTGCCGCGCCTCTGGGCGTCACCCAGGCCGTGCAGGCGGCCGATCTCACGGTCTATTCCGATGAGGACAGCGGCGTCTGTGGCGAAGCCTGGGTTCTGAACAAGATCACCAGCCGCTTCTCCTACCAGGTGCATCACGTGCCGCATCTGCCGGTCGTTCAGATCACTGATTTCCAGCGCATCCACCAGCACCGCTATCTGCCAGCCAACGACACCTGGCCGATCGGCCGCCGCTACTGCGGCGCCACCGTCAGTCTCTCCGATGGCCGTGACCGCACGATCTGGTACTTGATCGAGGAAGGCCAGGGCTTCGCCTCGATCGGCGATAACGTCGAATTCTGCGTCTCGGGCTTCGACCGCTGGATGGTCTACAACGGCCGCTGCCGCGTCCTGCGCTAAGACCGCTTTCCCGTTTCGATCCTTTTTCGCGCCTGCGGCTTGATGGCTGCGGGCAAGCGCGCCCACGCACCGGCGTCGACGGGTTCATCGCCGAGGCCGATGTGGCCAAGATGGCGAGGTATCGCCAGTTACCCAGCGAGGACCTGTTGCGCATGCCGAAGATCGTGCGCCGGGTGAACCGCGCGATCGCCGCGCTATTTCCTGCGCGGCGCCGCCTGGGCATGATCGAGGATTTTGCGTAGGAAAGCGGCGTGGCCGCGGAACGCGCGCCGTCCGCTCGTCGTCGCCCTGACGCGCGTCTGCGGCCGGCGTCCGACGAACAGCTTTTCGATATCGACATAGCCGGCCCTGGCCAGCGTATCGAGATGCGCGCCGAGATTGCCGTCGGTGACGTCCAGGATGGCCTTCAATTGGCTGAAGTCCAGCGTTTCCCGCCTTTCCAGCATGTTCAGGGTGGCCATGATCCTGAGCCGCGTGCTCTGGTGGATGATTTCGTCGGCACTCATCGGTCAGCTCCAATGCGGCGACGCCGGAGACCACCGACGACGCGGCCACCAGGAGGCGCCGTCGCGCCAATCTCGAACAGCGACACCGCCCCTTGCGCCTGTGTGATCAACATTGAAGCACTCGCGTAGCTCGCGCAGAATACTCCGTGACGTAGAGTTGTCTGTCAACTGACCTAAGAGCGAACGCCGGTATCATGCTTGACAAGGTGACGCGTCGATCGGCCATCATGTTCCGTGTAGATCGCCAGCTTGCACGAGATGATCGCGCCGTTGAAGCTGCAGGTCATCGTAACCGTGGCCGGAGATCGGCGCGCAAAGCTGGAGGCTGATCTTCACAGCTCCACGGTTGCAGCGTGTGGAGAGTGTCAGCCGTACACTTTGGGCAATGGTTGAAGATCAGCAGCGGATTTCTACGATGATCAGCACGATCATGTGCCAACCGTAACCAAAATTTAAGCTGCGAAAATCAGTCTATTGCTTCGCTGGCTAGCAAGCCGCGAGTCAGATATGCATGAGCGCGCCGGGTCATTACGGCCGTCGGCACAACGGAAGGGGCATCGCATGGCTAAGCAGTCATCCAAAGCGCCGGCGTCCAAGGCACCGGCAAAGAAAGCACCCGTAAAAGCAGCGACGGCGAAGGTCGCAACTGCAGTCAAGAAAGCAGCACCTGCTGCCAAGCCGAAGGCGGTCGCGCCCAAGGCAAAAGCAGCGCCGGCCAAGAAGCCGGCGGCAAAGGCAGCGGCAAAACCTGCAGTGAAGAAGGCAGCTCCTGCCAAGGCAGCGGCTAAGCCGGCTGCGAAGGCGGCGCCGGCCAAGAAGCCGGTTGCAAAGGCTGCGGCAAAACCCGCTGTAAAGAAGGCAGCGCCTGCCAAGAAGCCGGCCGCGAAGGCTGCACCTGCCAAGAAACCGGCAGCCAAGGCTGCGCCGGCAAAGAAGGCGGCGGCAGCGAAATCTTCAGCGCCGGTGAAGAAAGCGGCACCCGCGGCCAAGCCGAAGGCAGCACCCGCGAAGTCCGGCAAGAAGTAATCGCGTCTCCCTCGCCGGGGGCAGTATCGAGACAGTCAAGGGTGGGTGCCGACAGGCGCCCCGCTTGTTGCTTCGGCACTCGGAAGGCGAGAACAGAGGCGGACGGAGGATATCTTTTCGCAGCTCCCAGGACTTCGCCGTAGGGCGGAGTCCGGTGGAGCTTTTTCTGTGTCAACGATGCGGGTCAAAGGTTGCCGTGAGGCTTTTCGGTCTTGCCGCCGGCCGTCGGGTTTTCCGCTTCTGGCCATTGCTCGATCGCGCCTGATCGGTCAACACTGCCCGCCGCAAAACAGGAAACCGATCCATGCCGAAGCTGCTCTACGCGTCGTCTTCTCCCTACAGTTCCAAGGTGCGAATGGCAGCAGCCTATGCCGGCATCGCCGTCGATCTGGTGCCGATCAAGACCGAGGAGAAGCCAGCCGACTTGATGATCGCCAACCCGCTCGGCAAGATTCCGGTTCTGGTGCTCGATGACGGCCGCTCCATCCATGACAGCCGCGCCATCATCCAGCACCTCAACCGTTTGTCGAAGAGCGCGCTTTTTCCGCGCAATCCCGACAAGCGGCTCGAGGCGGAAGTGCTGGAGGCATTGGCGGACGGCATTTGCGACTGTGCGCTGTCGATGGTCTATGAGCGGCGCACGCGGCCTGACGAGATGGTCTACCAGCCCTGGCTCGACCGCCAATGGGGAAAGATCACGGCAGCACTCGATTTGCTCAACGCCAACCCGCCGAAGCTGCCGAAGAAAATCACTGCCGGCCAAATGGCGCTGCGCGCCTGTCTTGGCTATCTCTCTTTGCGCTTCGCCGGAAAATGGGAAAGGGGCCGCGCCCGGCTGACGCGGTGGGTAGCGCGCTTCGACGAGAAATTTCCAGAACTGAAGCCCTGCATTCCGGGGTGATCGCTGATCACCCCGGGGTGATTCGCTTGATCACCCCGGGTGATCGCCTCGGCCTCCCGCGTGACCATCCGAACAAAAAAAGCCAGGCGCGAGGCCCGGCTTTTTCGTGTCGTGGCTTGAACGACTTAGAACTTCATACCAACGCCGAAGGTGACGCGGTTGTCGGTGGCCTTGACATTGCCAATGCCGCCGCCGAAGTCCTTGCTGCCGAAGTCGGTGTAACGATATTCGACGCGGCCGAACACATTGTCGGTCAGCTTGATGTCTGTACCGAGGCCGGCGGTCCAGCCGAGCATGGTTGCGGTGTCGCTGGTGCCAAGCACGGTGTCCTCCACCTTCAGGCTTCTGCCGGCGAGGCCGCCGGTGCCATAGAGCAGGATTTCCGGGGTCACAGCGTAGCCGAGACGGGCACGCAGCGAGCCTTCGAAGCCGGCCTTGGAGTCGATGCCGTTATCGTCACCCTTCACGCCGTTGTAGCCGAGTTCGGCTTCAGCACCGTAAACGAAGTTCTCCTGCTGCCACTGGTAGCCGCCGAAGACGCTGCCGACGAAACCCTTGGTATCGGTCTCAACGCCGAAATCCTTTTCCTTCGTACGGCCGCTGAAGCCATAGCCGACGTTGAGACCGGCATAGGGGCCGGCCCACGAAGCGACCGGAAGTTCGGCGACCGGCGCGGGTGCCGGCGGCTCTTCCTGGACGACGTCCGCGGCATAGGCAGTTCCGCTGAGGGCGAAGAGCCCGAGCGCCACGGCCAGCGGCCGTGCGAATTTGAAATTGGCTTGCATTGTTCTTTACTCCTTAAGCCACAGGACACAGGCTTGTTTCTCACGATCGCCATCTACCCGTCCGGGGGGTGAAACGGATCTGGCGTTCGCCGGTTCCAAATGTCGTGTCAAAATGCGGCTGAACCGAACCTGAACTTGGGTCATTCCCCGGCACGAATGAGGCAGAAACTTGACGTTGCATCTTCGCAACAGCGAAATGGCAGGAGCCGTCCCGTGCTGCGCTGCACACCGCTTGGTGCAAGGAGTCCAGCGCCCTATATTCCGGTCGGGCGGCTCCGAGTCCAAGCGAGTCGAGACGCCGAAAAGGCCGTTTCGCCACAATGCTGCCCAAGGTGCGAACGCCATTTAACGCGTGCCGGGCCATATTTCGCCAGCACCGTTTTTCGGGCCGAAATTGAGGATTGACACCATATGAGCAAAGCCACGGCCACGGCGCTGGTGACGGGTGGGGCCAAACGGATTGGTAAGGCAATTGTCGAGGATCTCGCCGCCCACGGGTTTGCCGTCGCCATCCATTGTAACCGCTCGCGTACCGAAGCCGATGCGTTGGCTGCCGGAATCAATGCCGGGGGCGGCCGCGCCGCCGTGATCGCCGCCGACCTGACCGATATGGACGCCGTCGGCGACCTCGTCGGCCAGTCGCAAGCAGCGCTCGGGCCGATCTCGCTGCTGGTCAACAATGCGTCGCTGTTCGTCGACGATTCGGTTCTGGATTTCGACTGGCGGGCCTGGGATCGGCACTTTGCAGTGCATGTGAAGGCACCCGCGCTGCTGGCGCAGAACTTCGCCCGGGCGTTGCCTGAGGGGCAGGAGGGGCTGATCGTCAACATCATCGACCAGCGCGTCTGGCGGCCGACGCCGCGCTATTTCTCCTATGCCCTGTCCAAGTCGACGCTGTGGATGGCAACGCAGATGATGGCGCAGGCGCTCGGTCCCCGCATCCGTGTCAACGCCATCGGTCCAGGGCCGACCTTGAAGAACACACGCCAGGACGACGGCGATTTTGCCGCGCAAGTCGATGGCTTGATCCTCAAGCGCGGCCCGGAATTGCCGGAATTCGGCGCCACAATCCGTTATCTCTGGGCCGCGCGGTCGGTCACCGGCCAGATGATCGCGCTCGATGGCGGCCAGCATCTTGCATGGCAGACGCCCGATGTGACAGGCATGATGGAATGAGTCCTTTGGATCACAAGAACAAGCCGCGCGGCGGCGCCGATGATCTGCCCCCCGATATCGACCTCGAGGACGAGGCGGTCGAGGAGATCGTCGAACCTGCGGGTCCCGATGTTGCCTTCACCGCCATCGACTGGACGCCGCATGCAGGCGACGCCGAAGGCATGGTCGGCGCCGAGGTGATCCAGACGCTGGTCAAGCGGCTGCCCAACGCGCCCGGCGTCTACCGCATGATGAACGCCGCCGGCGACGTGCTCTATGTCGGCAAGGCGCGCAGCCTGAAGAAGCGTGTCACCAGCTACGCGCAAGGCCGCTTCCACACCACCCGCATCGGCCGCATGGTGCGCGAGACATCGACGATGGAGTTCGTCGTCACCCGCACCGAGATCGAAGCGCTGCTGCTCGAAGCCAATCTTATCAAGCGCTTGCGGCCGCGATTCAACGTGTTGATGCGCGACGACAAGTCGTTTCCTTATATCCTGTTGACCGGTGACCATATCTCGCCCGGCATCTACAAACATCGCGGCGCACGTTCGCGCAAAGGCGACTATTTCGGCCCCTTCGCCTCCGCCGGCGCCGTCGGTCGCACGATCAACTCTCTGCAGCGCGCCTTTTTGCTGCGCAGCTGCACCAACTCTTTCTATGAGAACCGCACGCGGCCGTGCCTGCTTTATCAGATCAAGCGCTGCGCCGGCCCCTGCACCGGAGAGATCTCGCACCAGGACTATGCGAAGCTTGTCGCCGAAGCGAAGGACTTCCTGTCCGGCCGCAGCCAGAAGGTGAAGACGGAAATCTCGGCCGCCATGCAGCAAGCGTCCGAAGCTCTCGATTTCGAGCGCGCCGCGATCTATCGGGATCGACTGGCCGCCCTGTCGCATGTGCAGAGCCACCAGGGCATCAATCCGGCGACCGTCGACGAGGCCGATGTCTTCGCCATCCATCAGGAAGGCGGCCAGGTCTGCATCCAGGTGTTCTTCTTCCGCACCGGCCAGAATTGGGGCAACCGCGCCTATTTCCCCAAGGCCGATCCGGCGCTGGAGGGATCGGAGGTGCTGGGTTCTTTCCTGGCGCAGTTTTATGACGACAAGCCGACGCCGCGGAACATTCTTCTGTCGCATCATGTCCAGGACCAGGAATTGCTGGCCGAGGCGCTCTCCACCCGCGCCGGCCGCAAGGTCGCGATCTCTGTGCCGCAGCGCGGCGAGAAGAAGGACCTGACCGACAACGCGCTGCAGAATGCCCGCGAGGCACTTGGCAGGCGGCTGGCCGAAACCTCCACACAGGGACGCCTGCTTGCCGGTTTCGCCGAAACCTTCGGCCTGGCCAAGCCGCCGGTGCGCATCGAAGTCTACGACAATTCGCACATCATGGGCACCAATGCGGTCGGTGCCATGGTGGTCGCCGGGCCGGAAGGTTTTGTGAAGAACCAATACAGAAAATTCAACATCCGCTCGACCGAGATCACTCCTGGCGACGATTTCGGCATGATGCGCGAGGTGATGGAGCGGCGGTTTTCGCGGCTGCTCAAGGAACATGGCGATGTTGCCGTTGCCGGCGATGCGGGCGGGGCGGGCGACGATATCGAGGATGATATCTCCGGCAGCTTCCCGGCCTGGCCAGATGTCATCCTGATCGACGGCGGCCAGGGCCAGATGACGGCGGTGCGCAAGATCCTTTCGGATCTCGGCATCGAAGATCGCGTGGTGGCGATCGGTATCGCCAAGGGCCAGGATCGCGACGCCGGCCGCGAGCGCTTCTTCGTCAGGGGCAGGGACTCATTTTCGCTGCCGGTCCGCGACCCCGTCCTTTATTTTGTCCAGCGCTTGCGCGATGAGGTCCACCGTTTCGCCATCGGTTCGCACCGTGCGCGCCGCAAGAAGGAGATGGTCAAGAGCCCGCTCGACGAGATCAGCGGCATCGGCCCCGGCCGCAAGCGCGCCCTGCTGCTGGCGTTCGGCACCGCCAAGGCGGTCAGCCGCGCCGCGATCGAGGATCTGCGCAAAGTCGACGGCATTTCCGAGCGGGTGGCGAAACTGGTCTACAATCATTTCCACGAGAGCTGACGGTCAGGGTCCCATTTTTGTCTGGCCAATCGATTGTCGCCTGTTGACCCCCTACATTGGCATCTGATTTGAGTAGGCAGGCAGAAAGAGTTTTCCCAGATATGGCCCAGCGCGCATTCAACCTGCCCAATATGCTTACCTACGCCCGCATTGTCGCGGTGCCGCTGGTGGTGCTGTGCTTTTTTCTTGAAGGACATCTGAAATCGAGCGAGTTCGCCCGCTGGTCGGCGCTGGCAATCTTCCTGCTCGCCTCGATCACCGATTATTTGGATGGCTACCTGGCGCGCGCCTGGCAGCAGACCTCCAATATCGGCAAGATGCTTGATCCGATCGCGGACAAACTGTTGGTCGCCACCTGCCTGCTGCTGCTGGCCGCCGACACCGATCGCCATGCGGGCATTGCCGGTTGGTCGCTGTGGGCGGCGATCATCATCCTGTGCCGCGAAATCCTCGTCTCCGGCCTGCGCGAGTATCTGGCGGCGCTCAAGGTCTCGGTGCCGGTGACGCAGCTGGCAAAATGGAAGACCGCCATCCAGATGGTCGCTATCGCCTTCCTGCTGGCCGGGCCGGCCGGCGACAAGATCTTCCCGCTGACCACCCAGACCGGGCTGGTGCTGCTGTGGATCGCGGCCTTGGTCACGCTCTACACTGGCTACGATTATTTCCGCGCCGGCCTCAAACACATCATGGACGAGTGAGATGACGACCCGGCTCATTTATTTTGCCTGGGTGCGCGAACGCATCGGCGTGCCCGAGGAAGACGTCGACTTGCCTGCTGACATCGAGACGGTCGCAGACCTCCTGCGCTGGCTGAAATCGCGCGGCGAAAGCTACGAGCACGCGCTGCAATATCCCGACGTGATCCGCGTCGCCATCAACCAGGAACATGTCGAGCACCGCGAGAAGATATCAGGCGCGCGCGAGATTGCGCTGTTCCCGCCGATGACCGGGGGCTGAGATGACCGGCGCGGTCGTACCTGTCGTGCGCATTCAGGCGCAGGATTTTGACGTCGCCGCCGAGATCGCCAGACTGACGCAAGGCCGCGCCGATATCGGCGCCGTCGTCACCTTCTCCGGTCTTTGCCGCGACGAGCAGGGCACGCTCTCGGCGCTCGAGCTCGAACACTATCCCGGCATGGCGGAAGCCGAGATCAGCCGCATTGCCGCTGAAGCGGTTCAGCGGTGGCCGCTGCAGGGTCTCACCGCGATCCACCGCCACGGCAAGATCGCGCCCGGCGACAACATCGTGCTGGTGGTGGCCGCCTCGGCGCATCGCCAAGCGGCATTCGAGGCGGCGAATTTTCTCATGGACTATTTGAAATCGCGTGCGCCGTTCTGGAAGAAAGAGCATCGCGTCGATGGTTCCGAGGGGGGCTGGGTCGAGGCCAAGGAAGCCGACGCCAGCGCCGCACAACGCTGGAAACCGTCCGAATAAATCCCACCGCAGCCATGTATTGACCGCAATCCTTTGGCCAATTGACCGCAAGGGGAGATGGTCATGCTGGACAGGATCGCGGAGTTCTTCGTCTTCGGCTTCGTGCCTCTGGTCGTCGGCATGTTGGCCGTGCCGGAACCGTCTGTTGCCGCTGGAAAGTCCGTGAGAGGCGAAGTGATCTATCGCGAGCGCATCGCCTTGCCGCCCAGTGCCATGCTCTCCGTACAACTTGCCGATGTGTCGCGAGCCGGTGCGCCGGCCACCATCGTCGCCGAGCAGAAAGTCAGGCCGGCCGGCCAGGTGCCGATCAGCTTCGAGATCAAATTCGATCCTTCCGTCATCCGGCCGCAGATGACTTACGCGTTGCAAGCCCGCATTACCGCAGACGACAAGCTCCTGTTCATCTCCGATGTCCGTCATCAGGTCGATCCGCTGACCGACGTGCCGCAGACGATCATGCTGAAGATGGTCACGCCGAGCGCCGAGCCAACGGGTTCCGTCTTTGACCAGCTCTGGCTGGTCGACTATGTCGACGGCTTCGGCGCCAGCACCGCGCCGCAGGCGACGTTCAGCGTCAGCGAGGCTGGCAAGGCAGGCGGCAAGGGCCCCTGCAACGCCTATTTCGCCACCGCCAAGATCGATGGCCAGACAATCGCGATCAGCGATATCGGCTCGACCTACAAGGCCTGCGCGCCCGAGGTAATGGCTGAGGAAAAGGCGCTGTTCAATGCGTTGGCCAAGGCTGCGTCATACAATGTCGCTGCTGGCAAGCTCATCATTGCCGACAAGGATGGCCGCGAGATCCTGCGCTTCAGCGCCGCAAGCTAGCGCAAATCTCATTGCCAAAACTTTTTCGGAATAATTTGCGCAAGAGAAGCGTTTCTCTCCCAGACATGGCGGGCAAGGCAAAGGGGATATTTCGAATATCCCTTGGTTGAAGCCGCCAGACCTGCTGCGGCTCGTTCTGGCTTAACGCAAAGGAGTCCAGAGATGAAAACGCACACGCTTATCCTTGCTGCCGCAGGCGTATCGCTCCTTGCTCTTACCGGCCTTGCGTCGGCGGACGATCATCTGTTCAACGCCCTTCAGCATGGTCTCAGCGCCGATAGCCAGCCGTTCCACACCAACAAGGCCGGCCACAGCGGCGATCTCGCGCCTGGGCAGGGTAGTCCATTTGCGGGTGCCGACACCCAGACACCGGCCACGGATACGGAAGCAGCGAACGCCCATGCGAACGTGAAAGATCGCCAGCCGAAGTGACCAGAACCCGCCGTGGCGGCGGCGGGCCCCTCAAGCCGTCGTTTGTTCGAATACGGCGCCATAGTGATAGGGCGGCACCTCGACCAGGTTGGCAAGCCTGAGTCCACCCTCCTCGGCGGCCGCCACAGTCTGTTCCGGAGACAGCCTCAATTTCGGTCCTCGGTCCGGCTCCATGTCTCATCCAGGTACATGCAGTTCGCACGCAGAGCTGACTGACTGTTCGGCAATGAAAAAGGCCGGCGAAACGCCAGCCTTTTTACGTGATCACGCTTTGGACTATCGGCTCAGCCGACGATCTCGGTATCCGAGAACCAGTACTTGATCTCTTCCGCCGCGGTCTCCGGCGCATCGGAGCCGTGCACCGAGTTTTCGCCGATCGACAGCGCATGCACCTTGCGGATCGTGCCTTCGGCGGCATTGGCCGGGTTGGTGGCGCCCATCACTTCGCGGTTCCGGGCAATGGCGTTTTCGCCTTCCAGCACCTGCACGACGGTCGGTGCCGACGACATGAATTCAACCAGTTCGCCGAAGAACGGGCGGTCCTTGTGCACGGCGTAAAAGCCTTCCGCCTCACGGCGGCTCATCCAGACCCGGCGCGAGGCGATGACGCGCAGGCCAGCCTCTTCCAGCATCTTGGTGATGGCGCCGGTGAGGTTGCGCCGGGTTGCGTCCGGCTTGATCATGGAAAATGTGCGTTCGAGCGCCATGGGTCGTCCTTGTCTGAGAATGGAATTGAGGGTGGCGGGCTCTATACAAGCCGTCCGGCCCATTGCCAAGGGGCGAGACCGACTTGTGCCGTAGGCAGACAAAGTTGTCCGGATTAGGCAGCAGATGAGTTGTCCGGTTTCATCGCGAGCCACTGGAGGGGGGTGAGGCCAAAGCGGGGCGCCGATGGGCAGGCCGGAGGCGAGATCGGATGGCTGCACAGCAACGCTTTGCTTGCTATAGTCACCTGTCGGCGCCGCGCTGAAGTCGGCCCGCATGGAGATAACACGACCATGGCAGACGATCGTCAGGAACGCATTCGCAACCGCGCGCATCAGATCTGGCTGCAAGAGGGACAGCCGGCTGGACACCATGAGCGCCATTGGCGTCAGGCGACGGCCGATGTCGACCAGGAGGATGCCGCGGGGGCGTCGACGGCCAAAAAGCCAACCAGGAAGGCAGCTGGCGCCGCCAAGGCAAAGGCCGCCCCCAAGGAAGCAAAGGCTGCCACCAAGGCCAGCAAGCCAAAGAAGGCGTCGGCCAAGTAAAGCTCTCCTCGCTACCGAGCTTTTCTGCCGGACATCGGCGGCCTTCGTGCTGTCTTGCAGCAGGCGTTCGGCGTCACGCTGCCGCGGCCACCTTTCGTCCCAGCCCGCCATGCAGGTCGAGGCAGCGGGCGAACCATTGCGCCACCACGTCGCCGTCGTCGAGCAGTTGGTAGGGTGAGGCTATGCGCGCCCATTGCAGCGCGCCGAAGACGATATAGTCTGCAAACAGCGGCGATGCACCGCCGATGAAAGGCTGATAGCCGAGCAATGAACGCAAGGGTTCCAGCGAGGCCCTGAAGTTGCCGAGCCCGGCCTCCCGGGCTGCCATCACGTCTTCCAGCCGCTTGCCGAGACGCTGCTCCCTGCTCTGGCGGAAATAGGCGGCGTTCTCCACGTCCTGCATGGCATGCAGGTCGATGATCGCCGCGGTGGTCACATAGGGGTGAATGGTCAGTTGCGACCAGCGTTCGATGAAGCGCGCCATCGCCTTGCCGCCTTCACCGCCAAACAGCGTCGGACGGTCCGGATAGGCTTCATCGAGATAGAGAGCGATTGCGAAGGAATCCGAAACGACCGTCTCGCCGTCGCGGATCACCGGAACGGTTTTCGAAACGCCGCCCTCGACAGCGGGCACCTCGAGAAAGCGCGTCGGCGCGGTTGCTGTGTCGAGCCCCTTATGGGCAAGCGCCATCGCCACCTTCCAGCAATGCGGACTGAACGGACGTGTGGTGTCGCGTCCGACGAGGTCATAGAGCAGAATGGTCATTGGCGGCGGCCCTCTCGCGGGTTAGGTAGGCCTCCTTATCGATGCGAGCCGAGGGGAAGCCATGAGACAGCATTTCATGATGTTTGCGGCCTATAATCAATGGGCCAACAACCGCATCTATGATGCCGCCGCGGAGCTCGACGAAGAGGAATTCAACCGCAATGTCGGCGCCTTCTTCGGCTCGATGATGGGCACGCTCAACCACCTGCTGACAGCCGACCGCATCTGGATGAAGCGCTTCACCGGCGAAGGCGACGCGCCGACGACGCTGGACGCCATCCTGCATCGGGGCTTGCCCGGTCTGCGGATGGCGCGTGAAGCCGAGGATCGGAGGATCATCGATTGGGTCGGCGGCCTCAATGACAAGGCTTTGACGGGCCGCTTCACCTACATGACAGTCTCGGACATGCGCACGGTCTCGCAAAGGCTGGCGCCGGCGCTGGACCATGTCTTCAATCATCAGACTCACCATCGCGGCCAAGCGCATGCAATTCTGACCATCCTGGGACGGCCAAGCCTGGGGTTGGACCTGATGCTCTTCCAGCGAAGTGAGGAAGGCAGGGCTTTCGCCTGATCCTGGCGATGTTTGGCGGTTGTGAGTCCGAAGCCTGAGGGCCCTCGCTTGCTATCGCTGCATTTTGTGCTGCAGCATCGTCCTTACGTCAGGCCACTAACCAGTGGCTCTCAACGGACTCTTGCTGGTCGGATCTCATCGGCAGACAACGAAATGGTGTCAGACAGCCATCGCGGCCTCGCCGCTGGTTTCGCTGTCGAGCTGGCGCTGCGTCAGAGCCGCTTCCGCCATCACCCATTGCTTGAAAAGCACAACCTTGCGTGTGGCAAGGCGTTGTGGGGGAGAGACAAAATACCAGCCGGCCGTGTTCGGATGATGGACGGCAAACGGAGCCACAAGCCTCTCGGCACGGATATCGCTGGCCATATAGGCACGGTTGGCCACCGCAAAACCCATCCCGGAATTCGCTGCCTCGTAGGACATCATGCACGAGTCGAAATAGATGCTTTTGGCCTTGCTGAGCACGAAGCTGGCGCCGGCGAAACCAAGCCAGGATTGCCAGTTCTGGGTGCAGGTATCGGAATGCAGCAGCGTGAAGTGCCTGAGATCGTCCGGTGTCACCTTCGACAACTGCTTGTCGCCGAGAACCTCATGGAACAGCTTGCGGCTGCACACCGGTGTCAGGTCTTCCCGAAACAGCAGATCCGATTGAAGCCCGTGAAAATGATCGTCGCCATAGCGGATTTCAAGATCGAACTCGGAGGTCGTGAACTCATGCGTCGCATAGGAGGTCGAGACCCGCATCACGATATCGGGATATTGCTGCTGGAACAGCGGCAGGCGCGGAAACAGCCAGCGTGCCGCAAAGGTCGGCAGCACCGATATCTTCAACACGTGTTCCTGGGATTGCCCCGTCGCTTCCATGCTGGCGGCGACGATTCGCTCCAGCGCCTCGCGAACGCGCGAGACATAGGTCTCGCCCTCCGGCGTCAGCGACACCGCATTGCCGCCGCGCTGGAAGATCTTGAATCGCAGCTGATCCTCCAGGCTTTTGACGCGCTGGCTGACCGCTGAAGCGGTGATAAACTGTTCTTCGCCGGCGCGCGTGAAATTTCCGTGCCTCGCAGCACTTTCCACGATTTTCAGCGAATTGAGGTTGACCTGACTGAGCAGACGCACGGTTTCGACCTTAAGCTGAGCTTACACTAGCACCAGCATTCCTAATTTTACAGGGGGTGCTAATTTAATCGACTGCTAACTAAGTGATTACCCTCACTTGGAGAAGTACAATGAACGCCCATACCATACCCGAATTGCGCTATGCGATGAGCCGCGAGGCCATCATCGGTCACGAAACCGCCTGGAAAGTGTCGAATTTCGGCGTCGCGCAATATCTGCATGGTTACGATCCGGCACTGCTTGCCGCGATCGAGGAGGCTGCTCTGAAGCTCAAGGCCAGCCATGCCGTGCACAAGCACCTCGATCTGACCTTCATCACCGGGGCAGACCGTTTCATCCCCGAGATCAAGGAACTGCTGCATGACAAGCTGCGCCTGGAGCGGCTGTCGGACATGATGGGCACCAAGCTGGAGCCCTATCCGCTGTCGATCGTCGGCTCGACGGTTACTTTCATGAATCCAAAGGACGGCGCCGTGGAATGGCATTGCGATGGTGTTCCTGTCACCGAACTCATTCCACTGTCGATCAGCAATCCGCTGGTCGGCGGCCATCTCGAAATCTACTGCGACGACTCCGAAACCGGCCGCGCTATCCTCGAATCCGGCCGCGAGATTCCCCGCAACCGCGTCATGCGCATCGATCACAAGATGAACTACGCGACGCTGGGGCAGTTCCTGGGCGTCCTGCATCGCACCGCCCCGATCCGGTTCGGCGAGCGCGTCACGCTGGTGCTCAACCAGCGCTCGGTGGCCAAACCCTATGTCGACGACAACCGCATGTTCTATCTCGCCGCCGACAACGACCACGACCGTGAGTGGGTCGGCGAACTGGCCGAAGATGTCTGGACCAACCAGCTGCCGGCCTATCGCCGGTTCGAGGCAGAGCATCCAGTGCCTGCCGCCGTCGACGCGCCGGTTCCGGGTGGAGCCAGGGAATCATGGTGATTAGCCATGATTCTGAAAAATGGGAACCGGTTTTCGGGCAGGACCATGGTTGAGCATAGTGCTCGATGCCGATTGTTCAGGCATGGATCGGGCTCGATATCCGCGCTGGTTTTCGCCGCCGGCGCGGTGGCGTTATGGTCGACCAACGCGCTGGTCGGCAAATCCCTGCTGGCCAGCCACCCAGTGTCGCAGGTGCAGTTCCTGCAGTTTGCAGGCGCCGCAATCGTCTTTGCTGCCATCCGGTTGATGAGCCGGGAAAACGCCGCGCCGGTCGCGGCCGGAGCCGCACCCATGGCTCTCGCGGTCGGCTTCATCGGCCTGGTCGGCACCATGGTGCTGCAATACATAGCCTTCTCGTCGATGCCGGTGATCGAGGCCAATCTGCTGGCCTACACCTGGCCGTTGATGGTCGCGGCGGCGGTCATCATTTTGGAAAATCCGCGGCGCCCGGCTCTGCTTGGCGTTGCCGCGGTGGTGGGTTTTATTGGCGTTGCTTTGGTGATTTCGGGAGGGCTCAACCAAGCCTGGCTCCAGGGCGATCTCGTCGGCTATCTCACCGCATTCGGATCCGCACTGTGCATGGCATTCTATTCGATCATGGTGGGCCGGGTTGCCACCTCACCGGATCGTCTGTTGCTGCCATCGGCGCTGATCGGCGTCGCCATGACGTTTCTGTGGTGTGTTCGCGACGGTTTCACCTGGCCCTTCGGTACGGACCTGGCCCTCGGCCTCTATCTGGGCGCCGGCCCGATGGGGTTGGGCTACTATTTCTGGTCTCGCGCCCTGAAGCTCGAAGGTAGCGGCAAGGTCGCGGTCGTCGCTTATCTCACGCCGGTCGCTTCGACCCTGCTGCTGACGCTGTCCGGTGAACGGCTGACGATGACGGCCATTGTCGGAGCCGTCCTGGTCATCGGCAGCTGCGTCACGGTCGGCGTGGAACGATCGGAGGCCGAAAACCATGTTTGACGAAAATGAACGCCTGGCCGTTCGGGAAGCGCTTTGGCTGATCAAGGAATTCGGCGCGGAGGCGCCGCTCTATGCCGCGATGAAGGCCGAAAAGGCGATAGAACAGAAGGATTTCAGGCGTTGCGCACTCTGGAGGCGTATTTTAGAGATATTGGCCGATGGCCCCGCCGTGAAATCTGCTGGTTCGAAGTATTAGATTTTCTAAGTTGCGTGACGTCGATTTCGGATGAAAGCTACTTTTGCCGATTCTTTGCTCCTTGTTGAGATTGGCGGTCCGTTGGGGGACGCGGTTAAAGAGATACATCGACGTAAGTCTTCGCTGGGGTGGAGGATTTTGTCGCAAATAGGATGAAAGAATTGTCAAATATCGATGATAAGACCGTTATCGAGCTAACGGCCGATATTGTCTCGGCCTATGTAGGCAACAATCCACTTCCGGCTTCTGGCTTGCCTGAGTTGATTGCTAGCGTCAGTGCTTCGGTTCGCAAGCTCGCCGGTGCAGTTGTCACGGAAACGCCAAATCTTGTTCCGGCAGTGAATCCGAAGAAGTCGGTGTTTCCTGACTACATCATCTGTCTTGAGGACGGGAAGAAGTTCAAGTCTCTCAAGCGGCATCTACGGACCGACCACGGCCTGAGCCCGGACGACTACCGCGCCAAATGGGGTCTGCCGCCGGACTATCCGATGGTTGCGCCAAACTACTCGGCGACGCGGTCGGCGCTGGCAAAGTCGACAGGACTTGGCCGCAAGCCGGCAGCAGCGCCGGCCGCAGCGGCCAAGGCGACGAAGCGCAAGGCGACTGTCTGAATCCTGCTTGGCCGGTAGGCGAGTCGTGATCGACTGCTTCGACGACGCCCTTGCGGGCGTCGTTTCCAGGCCGTGTGCGGCCAACTGGCCCGCAAGGCCTTGCGAAGCGTTGGTGTCCGGTGCAAAAGCGCGGCCATGCTGATCATCAACGACCTTTCGCTCCGGATGGCCGGACGCCTGCTTCTTGACCATGCCTCGCTGACCTTGCCGGCCGGCACCAAGGCCGGCCTTGTCGGCCGCAACGGCACCGGCAAGACGACGCTGTTCAAAGCTATCACCGGGGATTTTCCCTCGGAGACAGGCTCGATCGGTCTGCCGAAGAGCACCCGCATCGGCCAGGTGGCGCAGGAAGCTCCGGGTACCGAGGATGCGCTGATCGAGATCGTGCTCAAGGCCGATCTCGAACGCTCGGCGCTGCTCGAAGAGGAAAAGACGGCAACCGATCCCCACCGTATCGCCGACATCCACATGCGGCTGGCTGACATCGACGCGCATTCCGCCGAATCACGCGCCGCCACCATTCTTGCCGGCCTTGGCTTCGATGACGCCGCGCAGCGGCGACCGGCCTCGTCCTTTTCCGGCGGCTGGCGCATGCGCGTGGCACTCGCCGCCGTGCTGTTTGCCGAGCCCGACCTTCTGCTGCTCGACGAGCCGACCAACTATCTCGACCTCGAAGGCACGCTGTGGCTGGAAAACTATGTGTCGAAATATCCGCACACAGTGCTCTTGATCTCGCACGATCGCGACCTGCTCAACCGCGCCGTCAACTCGATCGTTCACCTCGACCAGAAGAAGCTGACCTTCTGGCGCGGTGGCTACGACCAGTTCGAGCGCCAGTACACCGAGCAGAAGGAGTTGCAGGAGAAGGGCCGCGTCAAGCAGGAGGCCGCCCGCAAGCACATGGAATCCTTCGTTGAACGCTTCCGCGCCAAGGCCTCCAAGGCGAGGCAGGCACAGTCGCGCATCAAGGCACTGGAGAAGATGAAGCCGATCGCGGCAATCGTGAACGATTCGGTGCGGCCATTCTCATTCCCCGAACCGGTGAAGACGGTGGCCTCACCGATCGTGGCGCTCAACAACGTCAATGTCGGCTACACCGAGGGGCAGCCGATCCTGAAAAAGATGACGTTGCGCATCGACGCCGACGATCGCATCGCGCTGCTCGGCGCCAATGGCAACGGCAAGTCGACGTTCGCCAAATTGCTGTCCGGCCGGCTGAAGCAAGAGAGCGGCACCATGACGGTGGCGCCCGGGCTGAAGGTGGCGATCTTTGCCCAGCATCAACTCGACGATCTCAGGCCGGAAGAGAACGCCTATGAGCATGTCCGCCGGCTGATGCCGGAGGCCCCGGAATCGAAGGTGCGCGGTCGTGTCGCGCAGTTCGGCCTCACCACCGAGAAGATGAACACCGCCGCCAAGGATCTATCCGGCGGCGAGAAGGCGCGGCTGTTGATGGGGCTGTCGGCCTTCGAGGGTCCGAACCTGTTCATCCTCGACGAACCGACCAACCATCTCGACATCGACAGCCGCGAATCGCTGATCCATGCGCTGAACGAGTTTCCCGGCGCCGTCATCCTGATCTCGCACGACCGGCATCTGCTGGAAGCGACCGCCGACCGGCTGTGGCTGGTCAAGGACGGCGCGGTCAACCCGTATGATGGCGACCTGGAAGACTACAAGACGCTGGTCACCGGCGTATCAGGCGACCGCCGCGGCAAGCGCGAGGCCGACAAGGCGTCAAAAGCCGATCGCCGCCGCGATGCGGCAGCGCGCCGCGCCGCTTTTGAGCCGCTGGCGAAGGAGATCCGCGCCACCGAGGCGCTGATGGACCGCATCAGAAGGCGCATCGACGGCATCGAGGACGAGCTGTCCAATCCGGCTGTCTACGAGAAGGACCCGTCGACAGCGACCCGACTAGCCAAGGAGCGCTCGCAACTCGCCCAGACGCTGGCCGGCCATGAGGAGAAATGGCTGACCATGTCGGCCGAATATGAGGAAGGCACGGCCGAGTGATTTACCCTCGCCCTTGTGGGGAGGGTCGATCCGCGAAGCGGAGCGGGGTGGGGGCAGCGCAGCAGTTCACCCCGGCGCTGCGCGCCGACCTTCCCCATCAAGGGGAGGGTGAACCACCGCCGCACCATATCAGGTGGAAAAGACATCTCCCAAAGGCAGCTTATGGGCAAATCTGGCCCTACACGCTACGTCTGGAACCGGCTAACCTCAGTTCATGAACCAGCACGCCAACCTCAGAATCGGCCATTCGGCCTGCCCGCATGATTGCCCGTCGACCTGCGCGCTCGAAGTCGAACTGCTCGACGGCAACCGCATCGGCCGCGTCCATGGCGCCAAGTCCAACAGCTATACGGCCGGTGTCGTCTGCGCCAAGGTCGCGCGCTATGCCGACCGCGTCCATCATCCCGACCGGCTTCTGAAGCCGCTGATCCGCGCCGGTGCCAAGGGCGATGGCGCCTGGAAGGAAGCGAGCTGGGAAGCCGCGCTCGATCTTGTCGCCGAGAAGTTCATCGCATCGGAGGAAAAATTCGGCTCGGAGTCGGTCTGGCCTTATTACTATGCCGGCACGATGGGACTGGTGCAGCGCGACGGCATCGACCGGCTGCGCCATGCCAAGAAATATTCCGGCTTCTTCGGTTCGATCTGCACCAATCTTGCCTGGACCGGCTGGATGATGGGGGCAGGCGCGCTGCGTGGTCCCGATCCGCGCGAGATGGCGAAATCCGACTGCGTGGTGATCTGGGGCACCAATGCGGTGGTGACCCAAGTCAACGTCATGACCCACGCCATCAAGGCGCGCAAGGAGCGCGGCGCGAAGATCGTCGTCATAGATGTCTACGAGAACGCGACGATGAAGCAGGCCGATCTCGGCCTGGTGCTGAAGCCAGGCACCGATGGCGCGCTGGCCTGCGCGATCATGCATGTGCTGTTCCGCGACGGCCTCGCTGACCGCGCCTATCTCGAAAAATACACCGACGACCCGAAAGGGCTTGAGGCCCATCTGCGGACGCGCACGCCGGAGTGGGCGGCTGATATCACAGGTTTGACGGTCGCCGAGATCGAGGCCTTCGCCCGGATAGTCGGCACGACCAAGAAAACCTATTTCCGCCTCGGCTATGGCTTCGCGCGTCAGCGCAATGGCGCCGTCAACATGCATGCCGCATCTTGTATCGCGGCTGTCACCGGCAGCTGGCAATATGAGGGCGGCGGCGCCTTCCACTCCAATTCCGGCATCTTCAAGCTCAACCAGGATGTGCTCGAAGGCACGAAGATGCGCGACCCCTCGATCCGTCATCTCGACCATTCACGCATCGGCCCGGTGTTGACCGGCGCCAGCGATGCACTTTATGGCGGCCCGCCGGTGACGGCGATGCTGATCCAGAACACCAATCCAGTTAATGTCGCGCCGGAACAGCGGCTGGTGAAGCAAGGTTTTATGCGCAACGACCTGTTCACCTGCGTGCATGAGCAATTCATGACCGACACGGCCAAGCTCGCCGATGTCGTGCTGCCTGCGACGATGTTCCTTGAACATGATGACGTCTACAAGGGCGGCGGCAACCAGCACATCACGCTTGGCCCTAAATTGATCGAGCCGCCGGAAGGGCCGCGCACCAACCATTTCGTCATCGAGGAATTGGCTGAGCGTCTCGGGGTCGCCGACCGTCCGGGTTTTGGTCTCACCGAGCAGCAGCATATCGACATCATCCTGGGCAAGCGCGGGCTGGGCAGCTTCGACAGCTTGAAGCAAGACAAATGGGTCGACCTGCAGCCGGATTTCGACACGGCGCATTTCATCAAGGGGTTTGGCCATGCCGATGGCAAATTCCGCTTCCGCGCCGACTGGACCGGGCAGGCGGCACCCAACCGGCCGCCGAAAAGCATGGGCCTGTTCGGCCCAGTGGCGCGGCTGCCGGAATTTCCCGACCATGTCGACTTGATCGAGGTCGCCGACGAGGCGCATCCGTTCCGGCTGGCGACGTCGCCGGCGCGCAACTTCCTCAACTCTACATTCTCGGAGACGCCGGTGTCGAAGGCCAGGGAAGGCCGGCCGGAACTCTTGTTGCATCCCGACGATGCCGCGGAACATGGGCTGGCCGACGGCGATCGCGTCGAAGTCGGCAATCAGCGTGGAGAAGTCGTGCTGCACGCAAAACTCTTCGAGGGCATCAAGCGAGGCGTGGTCATCGCCGAAGGCATCTGGCCAAACAGCGCGCATGAGCGTGGCGAGGGTATCAACGTGCTGACAGGCGCCGATGCGCCGGCACCCTATGGCGGTGCTGCCTTCCACGACAACAAGGTCTGGCTGCGCGCGGCAGGCTGAGAACTCAGTTCCTCACGCGCCAAATCATACCGGCAGGATTTCGGCAGCCTTCCTTCGGTTTCGTCGGTAGCTGATGTCGTCGGCGATCTGCTCTGCCTCGATCGAGATTTCGCGCAGCAGTCCGGTGACCGGATTGTGAAAGCCGATGAGATAAAGGCCGAGCTCCGAAGCCCTCGCATTGACGGCGCTGCGGCCCGGCTGGATGCCGGAGTGCAACAATCTGGCATAGCGCGGCCGGAAGCCTGTGGGATCGCATCGAACTCGCAATGCTTGCCGTCGGCAAAACGGGCGCCTTGGTTGTTGGTACGCTTTTAACGAAGACAATCCCCCGATGACGCTGGGGAAAGACTCAGCTACCTTCTGCTGCGCGGCGGACCTCATTATCCGCTTGGCCGGCGCTCCCTTCCTCCCAAGCGGCGCCGGCCTTCTTCTTCAAGAGCCTGCGGCCTCAGCTCCGGAGGCCACACAGGACACGAATTTCGCAACGCCAGGTTCCTTCGAGAACGCATCGGGGAAGCGCCAGCGAAGCCATCGCCGCCTTCGATCGTAGACCGCGCGTGGTTGATCGGCAGGGAACCAAATGCTGTCTCCTCGGTTGGTCCTGCTCCAAAGGAGTGTTGCAACCATGTTCCGTTTGCTTGTTGCTGGCGCCTTGGCCTATGTCGCCTATCGCATCGTCAGGAAGATGGTCGAAGACGTGCCCAATACAGTCGACCCGCTGCTGTTGCCGCCGTTGAAATATGATCGCGAGACCTTGCGCCGACAGTCAGCCGCCATGGGCGTCGATCCCCAGCGCTAGCGGTGACACGTTTCCTCGCTCCGCTAGGCTATGTCTGCTTCGCATCAACGTTGCGAACAAAGCAGAAACGATGCTTGATGGGCGATGAACCTCGCCACCGCTGATTCGACTTTCCGGGAACCGACCGTCCAGCCTGCCTATCTCGCCCGGCTGAACGATGCCCAACGCCAGGCCGTCGAGCATGGCGACGGCAAGATCGCCGGCCCGTTGCTGGTCATCGCCGGCGCCGGTTCGGGCAAGACCAACACACTGGCGCATCGCGTCGCCCATCTGATCGTCAAGGGAGCCGACCCGCGCCGCATCCTGCTGATGACCTTCTCGCGCCGCGCCGCGTCCGAAATGGCCAAGCGCGTCGAACGCATTGCCGGCGAAGTGCTCGGCCGCGATGCCGCGGTCATCACCGATGCGCTGACCTGGGCCGGCACCTTTCACGGCATCGGCGCGCGGCTGCTACGCGACTATGCGCTGGAGATCGGCCTCCACCCGGCCTTCACCATCCATGACCGCGAGGACTCCGCCGACCTGATGAATCTGGTCCGCCACGAACTGGGTTTCTCGAAGACGGAAGCGCGTTTCCCCACCAAGGGCACCTGCCTTGCCATCTATTCCCGTGCCGTCAATGCACAGGCGCCGCTCAACGAGGTATTGGGGTCTGCCTTTCCCTGGTGCGCCGGCTGGGCGGAGCAACTGAAGCAATTGTTCGCCGGTTATGTCGAGGCCAAGCAGGCGCAGAACGTGCTCGATTATGACGATTTGCTGCTCTATTGGGCGCAGATGGCGGCCGAGCCTGAAATGGCGGCCCATCTGAGCGGCCGTTTCGACCATGTGCTGGTCGATGAGTATCAGGACACCAACCGCTTGCAGTCCTCGATCCTGCTGGCGCTGAAACCCGACGGCGCCGGGCTGACTGTGGTGGGCGACGATGCCCAGTCGATCTATTCGTTCCGTGCCGCCGAGGTGCGCAACATCCTCGACTTCCCCAAACAGTTCGCGCAGGCCGCCGACGTGGTGATGCTGGAGCGCAACTACCGCTCGACCGAAACCATTCTCGCCGCAGCCAATGCCGTGATCGGCGAGGCCTCGGAGCGCTTCACCAAAAACCTATGGTCGGAGCGCAAGTCGACCGACAGACCGAGGCTGGTGACCGTGCGCGACGAGGTCGAGCAGGCCAATTTCGTCTGCGATACGATCCTGGCCGAGCGCGAGGCCGGCACGGCGTTGAAATCCCAGGCGGTGCTGTTTCGCACCTCGCATCACAGCGGGCCGCTGGAAATCGAGCTGACCCGTCGCAACATTCCCTTCGTCAAGTTCGGCGGCCTGAAGTTCCTCGATGCCGCTCACGTCAAGGACGTGCTGGCGGTGTTGCGCTTCGCCGAAAACCCGCGCGACCGCGTCGCCGGCTTCCGTGTGCTGCAACTGATGCCGGGCATCGGCCCTTCGGCCGCCGCGCAGATAGTCGAGACGATGACGACGGCGCTCGACGAAGCGATGGGCCTGGCCGGTTGGCGCCCGCCGCAACGCGCGGCCGATGACTGGCCGCGTTTCGTCTCGCTCTATTCCGGCCTGCGGGCCGGCACCAAATGGCCGGCCGATCTCGAACAGATCAGGCTGTGGTACGAGCCCCATCTGGAGCGCATCCACGAGGACGCGACGACCAGGCGCGCCGACCTGTTGCAGCTTGAGCAGATCGGTTCGGGCTATGTCTCGCGCGAACGCTTTCTCACCGAACTGACGCTCGACCCGCCCGATGCGACCAGCGACCAGGCCGGCCCACCGCATCGCGACGAGGACTATCTGATCCTCTCGACCATCCACTCGGCCAAGGGCCAGGAATGGAAGAATGTCTTCGTCCTGAACACGGTCGACGGCTGCATCCCGGCCGATCTCGGCGTCGGCACCAAGGAAGATATCGATGAGGAGCGCCGGTTGCTCTACGTGGCGATGACACGGGCCAAGGACAATCTCAACCTGGTCATGCCGCAACGCTTCTTTCCGCACGGCCAGGCGGCGCGCGGCGACCGCCATCTCTATGCCTCGCGCACGCGCTTCATCCCGGCTTCGATCCTTGCGGCATTCCAACAGGTATCGTGGCCGAGCGCGCAGGCAGCACAGGGTAGGGCAGCCCGGCCTGAAGTGCGCGTCGACATCGGCGCGCGCATGCGCGGCATGTGGAAATAGTCTCAGGCGTCGGCGCGATGTCGCAACCACCGATCAAGATCGCCGTCGCGGGTGCGCTCGGCCGCATGGGGCGCCAGATGGCGGATGCCGTCCGGGCCGATGCGCGGCTGGCGCTTGCCGCCCGATTCCACCGGCCGGGGATCGTCGGCGAAGGTCTGGTGAGCCGCGACGAGGCGCTTGCCATGGCCGATGTCGTGATCGATTTCACCACGCCGGCTGCGTCCGCCGCGCTCGCCGAAGCCTGCGCCGCGCGTAGCGGGCCAGCACTTGTGATCGGTTCGACCGGGTTCGACGCCGCCGAGCTTGCCGTTATTGCAGCCGCCGCGAAGAGCGTCGCCATCGTGCGCTCCGGCAGCTACTCGCTTGGGCTCAACATGCTGGCCGGATTGGTCGAGCAGGCGGCGAAAGCGCTCGATCCCGACGACTGGGATGTCGAGATTGTCGAGGCGCATCACCGCCACAAGATCGATGCGCCGTCGGGGACGGCGCTGATGCTCGGGCAAGCCGCCGCCGGCGGGCGTGGCATTGACCTGGAAACGGTCGAAAGGCGGGTCCGCGACGGCGTCACCGGCCCGCGCCCAGCAGGCGAGATCGGCTTTGCGGTGATGCGCGGCGGCAGCATCATTGGCGAACACAGCGTCGGCTTCTGCGCCGAGGGCGAGACCGTGACCCTGTCGCATGCGGCCGGCGACCGTGTCATGTTCGCCCGCGGCGCCATCGCCGCCGCACTCTGGGTGGCGGGGCGCCCACCCGGCGAATATGACATGCGCGACGTGCTGGGACTGGGCGCCCCGGCACGGCATTGCGGCTAACCTTTTTCGCCCAGTGGCTGAAAGCCAGCTGAAAGCTTGGGCGTGCCATGACAGGGTCGCGGTGTCACCGCATAACCGGTCCTCAAGCGGCCGGCGAGGAGGAGAATGCGGCGCAGCTTCACGGCGCGTCGCCCAAGTGGAGGAAGTTTCGTGACCGGTTTCATCTCGAAGTGCGCCTTGCGCACAGCGGCGCTAACCCTTGTCATCGCTGCGACAGGCGCCACGGCGGCATCGGCGGCCGACAAGATCACCATCATCGTCGGCGGTATGGAGAAGCAAATCTATCTGCCGGCCGTGCTCACCCAACAGCTCGGCTACTTCAAGGACCAGGGGCTCGACGTCGAACTGGTCAACTCGCGCGCCGGCGTCGAGGCTGAGAACGAACTACTGGCCGGCGCCGTGCAGGGCGTCGTTGGCTTCTACGACCACACCGTCGACCTGCAGTCGAAGGGCAAATACATCCAGTCGATCGTCCAGTTCAGCCAGGCGCCGGGCGAGGTCGAGCTGGTCTCCGCCAAGCATCCCGAAATCAAATCGCCGGCCGACTTCAAGGGCGCCACGCTCGGCGTCACCGGCCTCGGCTCGTCGACCGATTTCCTCAGTCAGTATCTGGCCGTGCGCAACGGGCTGAAGCCCGGCGACTATACGCTGCTGCCAGTCGGCGCCGGCAACACCTTCATTGCCGCCGTCAAACAGGATCAGATCCAGGCCGGCATGACCACCGAGCCGACGATTGGCCGATTGCTGAAGACCGGTGAGGCCAGTGTCCTGGTCGACATGCGTACCCCTGAAAAGACCAAGGAAGCGCTGGGCGGCCCCTATCCGGCGGCGTCCTTCTACGTCCAGTCCGCTTGGCTCGAAGACCACAAGGATGAGGCACAGAAACTCGCCAATGCCTTCGTCATGACGATGAAGTTCATCGCAACGCATTCGGCCGAGGAGATCGCCGACAAGATGCCGAAGGACTACTACGCTGGCAACAGGGACCTCTACGTGCAGGGGCTGGCCGGCGGCAAGGCGATGTTCACGCCGGACGGCCGCATGCCGGCCGACGGCCCGCCAACCGTGCTCAAGGTCCTCTCGACATTCTCCAAGAGTCTGCAAGGCAAGCAGATCGACCTGTCGAAGACCTATACGACGACGTTCGTCGACGCTGCCAAGTAGCGTCGCCCGACGGGCACTGCTTCCCGTCTCCGCTCGCTGAAGAACAACGGTTTGCGCCGCTTGCTTGAATCTAACCGGCAGCGGCACGGCCTTGCCGGACCACCAGGAGACCCGCGGCAGCGTTGCGGGCTCCCTTGCCCCATCGCGACAGGAGTGTGTCATGCAACTGCAACCCATGGCGGCCGAGAAGCTGTCTCAGGCCGCACTGCCAGCCGATGCGGCGATCGCCATCGACGACGTGACGTTGCGCTTCGTCACACCGGACGGCCACATGATGACGGCGATCCGCGATTTCACCATGACGGTGGCGCGCGGCGAATTCGCTTGCGTCGTCGGGCCGACCGGCTGCGGCAAGTCGACGACGCTCAATCTCGTCACCGGATTGCTGCGGCCGACGACAGGCAATGTCCGTGTCATGGGCAGCCCCGTCACCGATATCAGCCGCGACATCGGCTTCGTCTTCCAGGCTGACGCGCTGTTTCCCTGGCGCAGTGTCATCGACAATGTCGCCGCCGGCCCGCTCTATCGCGGCATGCCAAAGGCGCAGGCCTATGAGCTGGCGCGTGACTGGATCGCCCGTGTCGGCCTCGGCCGCTTCGAAAAGCACTATCCGCACCAGCTGTCCGGCGGCATGCGCAAGCGCGTCGCGCTCGCTCAGACCTTCATCAACCAGCCCAAGATCCTGCTAATGGACGAGCCGTTCAGCGCGCTCGACATGCAGACGCGCACCGCCATGCAGGACGAGCTGCTGGGTCTGTGGTCGCAGCAGAAGTCTTCCGTCGTGTTCGTCACTCACGACCTGGAGGAGGCAGTGGCACTGGCCGACAAGGTCTATGTGCTGACGGCCGGGCCGGGCACGGTCAAGAGCGTCTACCGCATCGACCTGCCGCGTCCGCGCGTCATGGCCGACATTCGCTACGACCCGAAATTCGTCGAGATCGCCAAAGTGATCTGGAACGACCTGCGCGAGGAAGTGCAACTCGGCCAGAGCCGCACCTTGCAAACCGGCCATTAAAGCGGGTCGCCGACCCGCTCTAATGGTTTTGTTTTTCGCAATTCCGGACGGAAAACCGCTTGGCACTTTTCCTGGAATTGCTCTGAGAGGAGACGCTGCCATGACCGCCATATCTCCCACCACTTCCCAAGCCGCCGTCCGCGATGCCTCCATTGCCGTTGCCGAAGGCCGGGCGAAGGCGCGGCTCCGCCGCCGGCATGCGCTGGTCATCGGCCTACGCCTGGCTATCCTGGTCGTCTTCCTCGGCCTATGGGAACTCGGTGCCGACCACAACATCATCGATCCGTTCTTCTTCGCCAGCCCGTCCGGTATCTGGGACCAGATCTGGGTGTGGGTCACCGAGGGCACGTCGCAAGGTCCGCTCTGGGTGCAAATTTATGTGACACTCGAGGAAACCTTCCTCGGCTTCGTCATAGGCGCCGTCGGAGGCATCGCCGCGGGCATCATCCTCGGCCGCAACCGGCTGCTGGCGGACGTCTTTTCGATCTACATCAAGATCGCCAACTCGGTGCCGCGCGTCGTGCTGGGCTCGGTGTTCATCATCGCGCTCGGCCTCGGCATGGCCTCCAAGGTGGCGCTCGCCGTGGTAATGGTGTTCTTCGTCGTTTTCGCCAACGCCTTCCAGGGCGTGCGCGAGGCCGACCGGGCGATGATCGCCAACGCCCAGATCCTCGGCGCTTCGCCATTCCAGATCACCCGCACCGTCATCATCCCGTCGGCGATGAGCTGGATCCTGGCCAGCCTGCATGTCAGCTTCGGCTTTGCCCTGGTCGGCGCGGTGGTCGGCGAATTCCTCGGCGCCAAGCAAGGCATGGGCCTGCTGATCTCCACGGCGCAGGGCGCCTTCAACGCCAATGGTGTCTTTGCCGCCATGATCATCCTGGCGGTGATGGCGCTGGTGGTGGAGTTCATCATCACCCGCTTCGAGAACTACGTCGTCAAATGGCGGCCGGCGCCGTTCAACGAGCAGGGGACCTGATCCACTTCGGCATGCGATCAGGCCAAAGGCAATCTTACCTCAACCACCAGGCCACCGGTCGCGCCATCTCCAAGGGTGACGCGTCCGCCGGCATTTTCGATGACCTCGCGCACGATGGCGAGGCCAAGCCCGCTGCCTTCCTCCGTCGAACCGGCAATGCGGTAGAAGCGTTCGAACACATGGTCTCGCTCTTCCGCCGGAATGCCGGGCCCATCATCGGCGACCCTCAGCACGGCTTCGCCGTCTGTGGCCGCCAGTCTCACCGTGACGCTGCCGCCGGCTGCCGAATAGCGAAGCGCATTGTCGACAAGATTGACGATCATCTCGCGCAGCATGGTGCCGTCGCCGATGACCGGTACGGGGCCAGCCTCCTCGAAGCCGAGATCGATCCTGCGAGCGATCGCGGCCGGCGCCTGGGTTTCCAGCACGTGCCGGGCGGCGTCGGTCAGGTCGATGCGGTCGGCGCGCGGCCGCCGGCTACCGGGTTCGGCTCGCGATAAGGTCAGCAACTGTTCGGCCAGCCGCGCCAGCTTGCCGGAGCTTGCCTGCAGCGCCACCAGGGCTTCCTGGCGCGCCTCCGTAGCACTTTCGCGAAGCGCGTAGCTTGCCTGTGTCGACAGCAGCGCCAGCGGTGTGCGCAACTGGTGCGCCGCATTGGCGATGAAGCGGCGTTGCGCCGCCATCTGCGCGCGCACCCGCTCCATGTAGGCGTTCAACGCATCGATCAGCGGCTGAATCTCGCTTTGCGCCCCCGGCACTTCGATCGGGTCAAGCTTGCTGCGGCCTGGCGAGCGCACCGCGTCGCGCAGCCGGATCAGCGGCGCCAGACCGCGACGCAGCCCGAGCAGCACGAAGATGCCGGCAATGGCCACCAGCGCCAGTTGCTGGGCAAAGGCGCTCAGCCACAGCCGTTTCACCATCGCATCATGCCCGGCCGGCGTGACACCAACGGTGACGGATATTGGCGAGTCAGCGCCGGCGCCGACCACCGCATGATTGAATGTCAGCAGCCGCAGCGCGTGGCCGCGATAGACCCCTTCTGTGCTGGGCTGCCTCGGACCTTCGGGCAGGTCGGGGTAGCCGGTCAGCAAACGCCCGCCAGCCGTCTCGACACGATAATAGACGCTGTCGCGATCGCCGGTGTCGAACATCTCGATCGCCGCCGGCGGCACCGTGGCGTCGAGCACGCCGTCGACGATGGCGACCTGCTCGGCGATGGCGCGTGCGGAACCCAACAGCATCCGGTCCGTGACCAGATCGGCGGTCGCCTGCGCGCCGCGGTGGCTGGTCCACAGGTTAATGGTGGCGAGCCCGGCGAGCGGCAACACCACCCAGGCCAGCAACTGCAAACGGAGGCTGCTAATCCTCATGGCGCCAAATCGTCATGACGCAAGAGATAGCCGAGGCCACGCAAGGTGGCGATCTGGACACGAGATCCTTCTAGCTTCTTGCGTACACGGTGCACATAGATCTCGATGGCGCTGGGGTCGGCGTCGGTCTCGAAATCATAGATCGCGGCCAACAACGCCGCCTTGCTCACTGTGCGTCCGGCCTTGACCATCAATTGCTCCAGCACTGCGTGTTCGCGCGGCGTCAGCGCCAATGTCTCGCCAGCGAGCGAAAACAGCCGGGTATTGGTGTCGAAGACGAGATCGCCGCAGGCAACGACAGGCGCGGTGCGGTCATTGGCGCGGCGCAGCTGCACGCGGATGCGAGCCTCCAGCTCCTCGATCTGGAACGGCTTTGCCAGATAGTCGTCGGCGCCTTCATTGAGGCCCTTGACGCGGCCGTCGAGGCTGGCATTGGCGGTCAGCACGATCACCGGCACTCGGTTGCCGCGCGCCCGCAGCATGCGCAGCACTTCCAGCCCACCCATGCGCGGCAGCGCCAAGTCCAGGATGACAAGCGCGTGGTCGCCGGCGGCCAGCGCGTGCTCGACATCCTCGCCGTCATGAACGATGTCGACGACATAATTCGCCTGACGCAGAGTCTTGCCCAGCCAGTCAGCCAGTTCGCGATTGTCCTCGACGAGCAGCAGCCGCATTTCTATCGCTTTCCTGGAAAGCAGGTCACCCGGAATTCCGCCCGTTCTTCGACCGGCACAGCCAAGGTCGCGTCGGATTGATGGTCGTGCACAAGCGATAATATCGATCTGACGCCAAGGCAAATGCACGGCCGACGGGCACCGTGAACCGCAGCCTCCAAACCAACAGATTGGAAGCCGCAAAAACACAGCCGGCTGTCATCCGGCGTAGGTCAGGCCCACACAATTGGAACCCTTTCGGCGCTCAGAAGAGAACGCTGGAACCAGTCGATCCAGACAAATCGAACCGATCGGTTCGTTTTCCGTTGACGGACCGTGCAGCCCTTGGTGAACGACCGGCTCGCTGCACGGTCGCGCCTGCGGTGGTGACGTCTGTTAACAACTTGATTTTGAATGATAAAATTATGATTGCCAAGGCCATTTGTCGAGTTTCAAGGACCGAAATCTCACAATCTTTGGAACATCTTCGTGATTGGAATCCGCGGCAGGGCAAACCCATCTCGGGGAGGTCCGAGCGACGCGAAATTCCTCCCAAGGGCACGCATTAGACGGACAGAACAGAGAACCATTGGAGTAAATAAAATGACCAAGATCGCACTCACTGCCGCAGCCATCCTTGTGGCCACGAGCACTGCTTTTGCCGGCAGCGACAATTACGGATCTTACAACGCCAACCAGCCGGTTCCCAACCAGTCGACTTCGAGCCAGTCGATTTCGGGCCAGTCGACTTTCAACATCGACACCACGCGCACCGGCTCGATCCTGAAGCCCTCGAAGGCACAGGGCGACGCCAACGCCAAGGTGCCGGCTGAGTCTGGCCGGGGCATCTGGGGCCGCTAATCCAGGCAAGTCTTGACTACCAAGTCTTGACTACAAAGAGCGGTGGGCTTGGCCCGCCGCTCTTGTTTTTTGCGCAGAGTAGCACCAGCCGGGGGCGCTGGCCCAAGCGGCCAATCTTCGCTGTCGGCAACAAACAGTTCTCGGCCAAAAATAAAATTGGATTGGCTGGGGTCCGCTGCATGGCAGGCTCGGTCTGCCGCGCCTGGATTCTAGCCCAGATCCTTCGGCCGCAGACAATGTGTCAGCCGGGCGCAAGACAAGGCCGACCAGTCGCCCTCGAAAACGAAGCGCACGAGGGCCGCTGTCGGGAATTTTTCCTCGAGCTTCTTGCGCGCCTTGGCCTCCGATCCTGGCCCGGCAAGCTGGTTGGCCAGATCTTCCAGACCCGGATTGTGTCCCACCACGAGCAAGCTGCCGTCCGACGGATCGACCTGACGAATCTGGCTTAGAATATCCGCCGCTGAAGCGTCGTAGAGCGCCTTGGCGAATGCGACCTTGGGATGCGCAGGCAGTTCCGCCGCCACCAGCCGCCAGGTGTCGCGGGTGCGCAATGCCGGCGACACCAGCGCCAGTTCCGGCAGCCAGTCGCGCGCCGCAAGCTCACGCCCCATCAAATGTGCTGCCTTCAATCCGCGATCGGTGAGTGGACGGTCGAAATCATCGAGTGCCGGATCGTCCCAGCTCGATTTGGCGTGGCGAAGCAGGAGAAGCTGTTTCATCGCCACGCTCTCGATACTCACGGCGTGATGCGCGCCAGATGCTCGAGGTCGGCTTCCTCGCGCAGCGGGTCGGGGGCCATCACCACCGAGGTGCTGTTGTCGGCATCGTCGGCAAAATGGGCAAGCACGGTGCGGCCGGCCTCCATGCGCGCCTTGCCCTCGGCGACCAGCCCCAGCGCCAGCGGATAGAGCCGATGCTCCGTCTTCAGTACGCGGGCAGCCAGTGTATCCGCGGTGTCGCCGATCATCACCGGCACGGCCGCCTGGGCGATGATCGGGCCGTCATCCATCTCGGAGGTGACGAAATGCACGGTGCAGCCATGGATGCGTATGCCGGCGGCGAGTGCACGCGCATGAGTATCGAGCCCCTTGAAAGCAGGCAGCAGGGCAGGGTGGATGTTGATCATGCGGCCCTGCCATTTCTGGACGAAGCCGGGGGTGAGGATGCGCATGTAGCCGGCCAGCGCCACGATCTCGGCGTTGAATGCCGCGAGCGCTGCGTCGATGGCGGCGTCATGAGCCTGCTTGCTGCCGTGATCGGCGCGCGGAATGACCTGCGTGGCGATGCCGCGCGCCCTGGCGATGCCGAGGCCGGCAGCGTCGGCCTTGTCGGAAATGACGCCGACGATCTCGGCCGGGAAGGCCGGGTCGCTGGCTGCCGCGATCAGCGCGGTCATGTTGGAGCCGCGTCCCGAGATCAGGACAACGGTGCGTTTCTTCTGCGCGCTCATAGGCCGATCGAGCCCCGATAGATGACGCCGGCATCTCGGCGCGGCACGATGCGGCCGATCGGCGTCACCGTCTCGCCGGCCTCCTGCAGCACGGCGGCAACCTGCGCCGCCTGGCCGGACGCGACCGCCAAAATCATGCCGATGCCGCAATTGAAGGTGCGCATCATCTCTTCCGGCGCCACGCCGCCGGTCTTGGCCAGCCACGAGAACACTGAAGGGACATCGATCGCCTCGAGGTCGAGCTCGGCCGAAAAATCCTTGGGCAGCACGCGCGGAATGTTTTCCGGGAAGCCGCCGCCGGTGATGTGAGCGAGCGCCTTGATACCATGCGTGTTGCGGATAGCCTTGAGGATAGACTTGACGTAGATGCGGGTCGGCTCAAGCAGCGCCTCGGCAAGCGTGGCCTCGTCGTTGAATGGCGCCGGATCGCCCCACGCCAGGCCGCTGACGGCGACGATGCGGCGCACCAGAGAATATCCGTTCGAATGCAGGCCCGAGGAAGCGAGGCCCAGCAGCACGTCGCCTTCGACGATGTCGTCGGTGGGCAAGAGCTGGCCGCGTTCTGCCGCGCCCACTGCAAAGCCGGCAAGGTCGTAGTCGTTGCCGTGGTACATGCCGGGCATCTCGGCCGTCTCGCCGCCGATCAGCGCGCAGCCGGCCTGGCGGCAGCCCTCGGCAATGCCGCCGACGATCGCGGCACCCTGGTCGGGATCGAGCTTGCCGGTGGCGAAATAGTCGAGGAAGAACAGCGGCTCGGCACCCTGCACGACGATGTCGTTGACGCACATGGCGACGAGATCGATACCGATCGTATCGTGCTTGCCGGCATCGATGGCGATCTTGAGCTTGGTGCCGACGCCGTCATTGGCGGCCACCAGCACCGGATCGATAAAGCCGGCGGCCTTGAGGTCGAACAGGCCGCCAAAACCGCCGATCTCGCCATCGGCGCCCGGCCGGCGCGTAGCGCGCACCAGCGGCTTGATCTTCTCGACCATGAGATTGCCCGCGTCGATATCGACGCCGGCCTCGGCATAGGTGAGCCCGTTGGTGAGCCCGTTCCTGCGCTTGCTCGTTTTGGGCTGGCCCGTTTTGGGCTGGCTTGTGTCGCGCTTGCTCATCGCAATTTTCCTGCTCGTTTGCGGGCTCTTCGCATGAACGGCTGCGCCTCGCAAGGATGACGACAGAATGGTTGGCTTTTGCCCCCGATAAAAGCGAGGCGATGGCGCCCTTGTGCAGAATCTCCTCCGCCCTCGTTTCTCATCGGAGGCAAAACCTCGCATCTCCATTTCGTCTCACCCCTTTGCATCCTTGTAAGTAGTTGTTGTTGGTGCTCTGTTGCCAGGCATCAGGCATCAGGCATCAGGCATCAGGCATCGGGGAACAAGCCATGCTCAATCCTTCGCAACAGATCATGAGGCTAGGGCTCGGATTCGCCGTGTCACAGGCGCTGCGCGTCATTATCGAACTCGGCATCCCCGATCTCCTGGCTGCCAGCGAGCGGTCGGTGGATGAACTGGCGGCTGCCACTCAATCGGATGCTGACTCGCTTTATCGTGTAATGCGACTTCTCGCGCCTGAAGGGGTGTTTAGCGAAGTGCTGCCCCGTCATTTCGAATTGACGGAGGTTGGTGCGGTGCTGCGCTCCGATCGGCCGGGTCCCCGTGACTTCGTCCGTATGATCAACAGCGAGGCCTATCTTGCCTTCGAGCAGCTCCTGCATTCTGTTCGCACTGGAAAGCCGGCCTTCGACAAGGTTTTCGGGAGCCCAAGGTTTGACTGGCTGTCGGAACATCCGGAGCAGGCTGCCTTGTTTCAGAGTGCCATGGTCGCCTTGAGCCAAGGTAGTAACGAGGCCGTTGCCGAAGCTTACGATTTCAAGCCGTTCACGCGGATCGTCGACGTTGGCGGCGGACATGGCCAGCTTCTCTCGGCGATCCTGGCGCGCAACCCTCACCTGGACGGCGTGCTTTTCGATCTGCCTTCGGGCGTCGCGGCAGCACGCCAGGGTGCCGGAGGCGACCTGCCGCGCACCGAATTTGTCGCCGGTAATTTCTTTGAAAGCGTTCCCACCGGTGACGTCTACATCATCAAGAAGGTCGTTCACGATTGGGATGATGGGCGTGCCGCGGAGATCCTGCGAAATTGCCGCAAGGCAATGCTGCCGAACGGGAAGGTGCTTGTGGCCGAGACGCTCGTGCCGCCAGGTGACGAACCGAACCAGATCAAGGGTATCGACGTGGTCATGCTCGCCGTCACTGGCGGCCTGGAGAGAACGCGGACCCAATATGCAAGCTTGTTCGACGCCGCCGGGCTACGCCTTGAACGAGTGATTCAGACCCGAGGACCCATTTCCATCCTCGAGGCGTCTGCGGTCTGATCAAGCAAAGTGTCGCCGCACCTTTTCCGTGAAGGTTAGGGACATCGCATACGCGAGACTGTCGAGATGGCCGACCGGCAGGGCGCAGGGGTGGTTCACACACAGACCTTTGCCATGTCTGGCGCGCTGCTCCCTTGCGATCCTCCTCCGTCTCCATCATGTATCAGAAGCAAACCCGGCAGGCACGCTTTGACCATCCCCAATCTGATCACCATCCTGCGCTTTGTTCTGGTGCCGGCGGTGGTGCTGGCAATGCTGCAGGCAAGCTGGGACTGGGCCTTTGCCGGGTTTCTCGTTGCCGGCATTTCCGACGGCGTCGACGGTTTTATCGCCCGCCGGTTCAACCAGCAGTCAAGGCTCGGCGCCTATCTCGACCCGATGGCCGACAAGCTGCTGCTGGTTTCGGTCTTCGTCGTCATGGGCTTTATCGGGCAATTGCCGCTGTGGCTGGTCATCACCATGGTGTCGCGCGATGCGTTGATCGTCTGCGCGGTCCTATTGTCCTCCGTCATGGCTCATCCGGTCGAGATGAAGCCGCTTTTCGTGTCGAAGGCCAACACCGCCATCCAGATCGTGCTGGCCTCGGTGGTGCTCGGCGAACTTGCCCTGTCGGTTCACCTCGACCCGCTAAGGCCAGTCCTCCTATTGCTGTCCGGGGTCTTGACCGTGGCTTCGGCCGCGGCCTATCTCGTGGCTTGGCTGAGGCATATGAGCGGCTATGGCGAAGGCTCCAAACCGGACACCTGACCAGGAATCAATCGAAGCGGCCGCCGAGGCTGCGGCGGCAGGCGAAACTGCGTCTCTGGCGTTTCGCCGCCAGATCCGCTTCTGGTTGATCAGCGCCGTCCTGCTGGCGGTCTTCCTCTACGTCTTCTCAGGCATCCTTTTGCCGTTCGTCGCCGGCATGGTCCTGGCCTACTTCCTCGATCCGGTCGCTGACCGGCTGCAGCGGCTCGGCCTGTCCCGCTTCATGGCGACGGTGGTCATCCTCATCGCCTTCCTCATCGTGCTGGTGCTGGCCTTCGTCATCCTTATTCCGGTGCTGGCGACGCAGATGGCCGATTTCGCCGGCAAATTGCCGGAATACCTGACCCGGCTGCAGAGCCTGATCACGTCTTTCGATCCGAAATGGCTGGAACAGAAATTCGGTGTCAACGCCAATGGCCTGCGTGACGGGCTGAATTCGCTGCTGACCTCCGGCTTCGGCCTGCTCACCACGGTCTTCACCTCGATATGGAGTTCCGGCGTGGCGCTGGTTTCGGTGGTCAGCCTGTTCGTGGTGACGCCGGTGGTCGCCTTCTACATGCTGCTCGACTGGGATCGCATGGTGGCGGTCATCGACAGCTGGGTGCCGCGCGACAATGTCGCGACGGTGCGCGCCATCGCCAAGGACATCAACACCGCCACCGCCGGCTTCGTGCGCGGCCAGGGCACGCTGTGCCTGGTGCTGGGCGCCATGTATGCCACCGGGTTGACGCTGACCGGGCTGAATTTCGGCATTCTCATCGGCCTGTTCGCCGGGCTGATCTCCTTCATTCCCTATGTCGGTTCGCTCACCGGACTGGTGCTCGCCGTCGGCGTAGCCTTCGTCCAGTTCTGGCCGGACTGGACGATGATCGTCGCCGTCGCGGTGGTGTTTTTCATCGGCCAGTTCATCGAAGGCAACATCCTGCAGCCTCGACTGGTCGGCAAAAGCGTCGGCCTGCATCCGGTGTGGCTGATGTTTTCACTGTTTGCGTTCGGCGCGCTGTTTGGCTTCGTCGGCTTGCTGATCGCTGTGCCGGCTTCTGCTGCCGTTGCCGTGCTGGTGCGGTTTGCCATCGCCCGCTATCTCGAATCGCCGCTTTACAAGGGCCACGGCGCCGCGCCCGTGCCGCAGCTTCAGGCAGATCGCGGCGGCGGCCACCGCACGCAACCGCGTCGCTGAAGTGACTGGCCAACCAACCGACCCGCCGCGCCAGTTGCCGCTCGATCTCGGCCATGGCACCGGCTATACGCGCGACGAGCTCGTCGTCTCAGGCACCAACAACCAGGCTGTAGCCTTGGTCGATCGCTGGCCGGACTGGCCTTCGCAGGTTGTGGTGCTGGCCGGTCCCGCCGGTTCGGGCAAGACACATCTGGCCTCCATATGGCGCAAACGTGCCGACGCGGTGGCGGTCGACGTCAAGCGTATCGGTGACAGCATCGCCAATCTCGGCGCCCGCGCGGCACTGATCGACGATGTCGATAAAGGAGCGATTGACGAACAAGGCCTGTTCCATCTGATCAACGCGGTGCGCGGCGCCGGCTCGACACTGCTCCTGACGGCGCGCCGCTTTCCGTCGGCCTGGGGTGTCACGCTGCCTGACCTTTCCTCTCGGTTGAAGGCGGCGGCGACGGTCGAGATCCATGAGCCCGACGATCTCTTGCTCGCCGGCGTCATCACCAAGCTGTTCGCCGACCGCCAGGTCGAGGTCGAGCCGCATGTCGTGCAGTATCTGGTGCGCCGCATCGAGCGCTCGCTGGCGACAGCGATGCGCGTGGTGGAAAGGCTGGACCGCACCGCGCTCGAGCGCAAGACGCCGATCACGCGCACGCTCGCCGCAGAAACCGTCAATGCCATGGATGAAGGGCAGGGCGAGTTCGAGATTTAGGCTTTTGGGGCTGATCTCACAGCATAGGCAAAGTAGGCCGGTCCAGACAGCGACACCCAAGCATCGATCCCAAGCATCTGAAATTCCTGTTTGCCGAAGTTCGAGCGGGCAATGGCACCCGCATTGCTGCCCTCAGACTTGCACCGGCAACCTGTTGCGACAAGGCCGACTGCCGGAGTCGGCGTCGGGCGAACACGCATTTGCGCGCGGGGCATTTGCATTTTTTCAGGGAGTGGTCGGAGTGGAGAGATTCGAACTCCCGACCCTCTGGTCCCAAACCAGATGCGCTACCAGGCTGCGCTACACTCCGTACGGTCTGTTGCCTATTCATTTCAGTGGAGCATGGCAAGTGCAAAAACCTTGCCGCCATGCGCATTGCGCAGTAATGACGGTCGAAGGGCGGCGATGCTGCCTTGCACAATAACGAGGTGGCCATGTCCGCGCGCATTTTCAGCCCTGCCAAAACCGCGATGCAGTCCGGCACGGCCAAGACCGGCTACTGGGTGCTGGAATTCGACCCCGAGACGCGCAAGAAGATCGACCCGCTGATGGGCTATACGACGTCGCGAGACATGAGAAGCCAGATCAGGCTCACCTTCGATACGCGCGAAGAGGCGGTGGCTTATGCCGAAAAGGAAGGGCTCGCCTACCGCGTCGAGGAGCCGAAAGAGACCAAGCGCCGCCAGATTTCCTATGCGGAGAATTTCCGCTATGACCGCAGGACGCCCTGGACGCATTGAACGGCAGCCAGGGTCAAGTATCCAGCCGGCCCAACGGCCGGCCAGCGGTCCCGTAGCTCAGCTGGATAGAGCACCGGCCTTCTAAGCCGATGGTCACAGGTTCGAATCCTGTCGGGATCGCCAATAATTTCAAAGACTTGTGCCGGTGATCTGATCTACGCCGCAAGTCCTGGCATCCAGCGACTGCCAGCGCCGCAACTCCATGCGGCAGCGAGCCTAGTCTGGGCTTGCAGCCGATTGGGCGCGGCGATGCGGAATTATTTCGTGATCTGGCGGGATTGGAACCTTAGCTTCCATAGCGCGTTCGGGGCCTTGTATTCGCGGTGCCTCATAAAAAGGCAATGTGCGGGGCCGGCGAATGGGCAGGGGCAAAACAAGCGCGGGTTGGGGTAGGAGTATCCAGGTTATGTCGAAACGTGAAATTGGAACGTCCCCTTCGTTGGGGCGGCGTATCGCTGAACTCAAGGCGAGAATGCGGGATGCGGAAATTTCCGACCATGAGATGAAAACGTTTCACAAGGTCGCCGCCATCATGGGACCTGGCGACGGCTCCCTACGGCTGGATGCCGACGATCTGATCGCGGCATCCTTCGTCCTCGAGACGCTGGGCGAACAGGCCTCCAACCGCTGACATTTCCCTGCACCAGCCCGAAATTCTTAACGTGGGAGCCAGCGCGGCCGCCGGCGGCGGCCGTTGCCGCGCGCTATTCAATTGGAGGGAAAGTCTTATCAATTTGTTTGCGTTGGTCCGTCATAGTCGCGTCGACTAACGGAGTTGAACGCGATGAGGATCGATCTGTCGCCGACGAGTTGGGGCAGGGTGATCGCTGTGACCACGGCCGGTACGGCATTCTTCATTGCCGTGGCGTTCTTCGTCGATTCCTTTAATTTCCCCTATCTGTCGCGCGAAGCCGTGTGGCGGGCACAGATGACGGACCTGCTGCTGCCTTTGGCGCTGGGCGGATCCTTCCTGTTTTTCCTCATGTGGAAGATACGCCAGCTGGCTATCGCGCAGCGCGACCTGAGCGTCATTGCCGCGACCGACAGCCTGACGGCGGTGCTGAACCGTGGTGCCTTCTCGATGCTGGTCGAGGCCTATTTGGAGCAGACCCGCAAGGAGGAGCAGACCCGTTCGGGGGCACTGCTGATCATCGACGCCGACCATTTCAAGTTGATCAACGACCGCCTGGGCCACGACTGCGGCGATCAGGCGCTCAAGCTGATAGCGCAGGCGATCAAGGGGCAATTGCGTGGCGGCGATATTGTCGGCCGCATCGGCGGCGAAGAATTCGGCGTGTTTCTTCCCGGCGTAGATCCCTCGCAATCCTGGATGGTTGCCGAAAGCATCCGCCGACGTATCAGGGAGATGGACTTTTCGCCCGGCGGCAGACCTTGCCCGCTTTCCGTCAGCATCGGCGGCGCGAGTTTTACCGGCCCGATCACCTATGAGGAAATTTTCTCCGCCGCCGACAGAAGGCTTTACACGGCAAAGTCGAACGGGCGCGATCAGGTCAGCTTCGATCCGGCGGGGACCGCTCCGGTGCCTCAACCCAGCGTCACCACCGTGCATTGAGATTAGCCCGATCAATTGCAACCGCGAAACCGTCGCGTCCCGTCACAATTGTGGACAAGAACCTCGGACACCCCACTGATTTGTGAAGGCTTCGACGTAGACGGCGCTTTCGCTTTGCCGACATCGCGCTAAAGTGTCCGCAGCCCTGCCGGGGCTGGACGAATCGAGCAGGGCCTCCTTCGCATGACATTGATGAGCGCGGCGGCTCTGCTGATCCTTGTCCTGACTTACGCCGGTGTTGCCATTGGCCGTATCCCCGGCCTGCGTCTCGACCGTGCGGGGATCGCGTTGCTCGGCGGGGCCGCGATGATCGCCATCGGCGCGCTCAGCATGGAGGACGCTTACCAGGCGATCAATTTCGACACCATCACGCTTCTGCTCGGCATGATGATCGTGGTCGCGCATCTGAAAGTGTCGGGCGCTTTTCGCGGC
>NZ_JAMYSC010000022.1:0-114307 GCF_040321755.1 Mesorhizobium sp. M0276
GATGGCTGCAATCGCGCGAAATCCTCTTGGGAGAGGGCTTTCAATACATGGTTGCGAATAAGGGATTGGGGCATGGCTCTCTCCCATACGGGCAAGAGCACGTACCTCTTACTGTCGGCTGCGTCCGAAGCGCTGGCGGCCGATGTGGGAAGCATAGGCTTCAAATGTGCGGATGACAAAATCTTACAGGACTGGCTGCCCTTTCGGGTAGGCCTGAGCCCCGAGTTGATCGAGGCGCAGGTCTTGGAAGTTCACATTCGTTCCTTTTGCTGGTGGTGGTGACGGTTTCTCATACAAGCAATTTGCGGGGCTCTGATGGATGGGGAAGATAGATAAGTAATTTCAGATAGTTGCGGGGGACCGTGTGCAAAAATCGCACAGGGAAGTTCTGCTTCTCTTCTTTTTTCGTTCCCACGATAGGGCCGCCGATAGCCCTTTTCGGGCGCTCTTCTGCCGACGATATAGACCGCTTCGATGCGGATGTTCGTCTGGATATCCGTGAACCTCATTGTTCGCTGCGGCGTGTGGAGAGAATCCTTCATGAAGCCAAGGCAGCTCCGCCATCGGGCGCGTGCTCTCGCCGCCAATCCGGGAAGGCCGGTATCGCCGCGCCGCCTGCTCTGAGCTTACCGGCTCGCTATCGGTTAAGCCTTTCTGACTCGATCAGATCGAGCGCGGCTGTGGTGACGTCTTCGACGCGCAGGCGATGGACGCAATAGACCTTGCCGGGATTGTTTGCCTTGCACAATTTGGGAGCGACGCATTGGCACGGCGGCCGGGGCGCCACGGTTCGATACGGAACTCCGACCGGACCCCATATGTCCGGTGGTGTCAGGCCATAGAGGCCGACGACAGGAGTCCCTACTGATGCCGCTAGATGCATCGGACCACTCTCATTTCCTAAAAACATAAAGGCGTCACCAAGCAATGCCGTCAGTGTCTCAAGTGATGCCTTCCCGACGACGCTCGCCACGGGCGACACAGCCAATGCGAGTATTTTCTCCTCGGCTGTTGTCTCGTCCGGTCCGCCAATCAGCAAAGACCGAACACCCGTGACGGCATAGATTTTATCGATTACCGCAGCAAACCGCTCGGGCTGCCAGCATCGCCCCTCAAATCGTGCCCCTGCATGCACGGCAACATAGGCATTTCTCCTCAGATATCTTTGCGCCAGGAGTTGTGTGCTTTCGCTTCGAGCGCCCAATGTCGGCACAAGCCTCGGTGTGACGTCAGCTACATCAAGGTCGAGAGCCTGCAGAGGAGAAAGGTATCGATACACGTAGTGGGGGCCGCCTTGGCCAAGCGGTGCGGCAAAAACATTTGCCGGCTGCCTCTCCCAGAATTTCATTGGCCGATCGGTAGGATGGAATCCAACCCGGATCGGCGCGCCAATCAAACGGTGCAGAATTCTGGACGTCTTGGAGTCACTCAGATCGATCGTGAGGTCAAACCGTCCCTGGCGGAGATCAGAAACCAGACTCGGATACTCTGCTAGACGCCGGAACAGGCTCTTCCCCTTGCCGCGGCGATCGAACCCGATTGCCTCATCAGCGATATTTTGGCTGGCGACGAAATGCCGAAGACCGGGCGCGCAAAGCATCGCTATTCTGGCACCTGGGTAGGCGAGGCGCAGATTGCGCACCAGCGCCGACGTCAAAACAACGTCACCAATGTACTTTGTCTGGATGATGAGAATCGACCCGACGGCAGGCCGGTCCATCGTGGCAAGCGCCGATCCCGTTTCGCATTTGCCTTCTCCGGAAAAGCGGACAGCGCGACGGTTCTCCGCCTGGGCTGAAGTGATGCAAGCCATCGGCCTCAATTCCGACGAGCTGGTTGTTTGGCAGCAGGAGGGGAGCGCCCGTCCGCTTGCGTGGCAGCCCACGTTGATGCCGCATCCGCCTCACGACGGCCGGGACGTGGTGGAAGTGGTTCCCAGGACCGCTTCTCCCGAAGCGTCGCCTCGAACCTACCTCCGTCTTCAGCCGTGGAAGCCGATGAGGGCTCATGCTCTCTTAGGCCGACAAGCCGCTTGAGAAGCCTGAGAAAGTCATCGACGAAGGTGAAGATGACGGGAATGGCAACGAGGCTGAGAACGGTGGACGTCATCAGGCCGCCGATGACCACAATTGCCATCGGTTGACGGAAACTGGAGTCGCCGCCGCTGAGACTGAGGGCTACCGGAAGCATGCCGCAGCCCATCGCGATCGTCGTCATGATGATCGGGCGAGCGCGCTTGTGGCAGGCGTCGACAAGGGCGTCAAAGCGCGAGAGACCGGAGCGCCGTGAGATGATCGCGTATTCAACCAGCAGGATCGAATTCTTCGTCACCACGCCCATCAGCATGAGCAGGCCGATCACCACTGGCATGGAAAAGCTCGTGCCGGTCAGCACCAATGGCAGCAGGGCGCCGCCAAGCGACAGTGGAAGCGCCATAAGGATCGTGACCGGCTGCAGGAAGTCATGGAAGAGAAGGACCAGCACGGCATAGATGCAGAAGATTCCGATCCCCATGGCGATGGCGAAACTGCCGAAGAGCTCGGAACTGCGATCCAATTCGCCTTGCTCGACGAGCTTGACGCCTTCCGGGAGGCTGTGAAGGGCGGGCAACGCCTGTGCCTCGCCATAGACATCGCCGAGGACGCGTCCGTTGAGTTCGACCGACAGCGTGACATTTCGTGAGCGATCGATGCGGCTGATCTCCGACGGGCTGCCGCCGATACCGATCTCGGCAACCGAGCCCAGATCGACGCTGCCCCTGGCCCCGGCAACGCGAAGATTGGCAATGTCGTCGAACGTCGTCCGATTGTTGGGATCAAACCGGACACGGATCGGAAGTTGGCGCTGCGGCAGGTTGAGCTTTGCGAGCGAGGAGGAATAGTCGCCGTTGGTCGCCACGCGAACCGCCTCGGAAATGGCTTCCGCCGTAACGCCGAGAGCGGCCGCGCGGTCGAGATCCGGGACGATCTGGATTTCGGGGGCCTGCAGGGAGGCACTGGAGGTGACCGCGCCGATCCCCCGCAGCGTGCGTAGTTGCTCTTCGAGCGCGCAGGCTGCCTGGCCAAGGGCATCGGGATCGTCGCTGGCCAGCGTGATTTCCAGTGTCGTGCCGTTGCCGCCCGTACCCACAGCGATCCTGGTGCCGGGAAGGACGGCGAGTGCCTGGCGGATGTCGTTCTCGATCTCGCTCTGCTTGCGGGTGCGGTCGCCGATCTTCTTCAGGTCGACGACGAGCGAGGCGGCCGCCGTATCGACGGTCGTCGAGGATTCGATCAGGTCACCTGAAGAGGCGCTTCCGACGGAGGAGAACACATGCGTCACGTCGGGCAGTTGGGAAACGATCTCTGCGGCTCGCCGCGTGATCGCTTCCGTCTGCTCAATCGCACTACCGGGCTGTAGCGTCAGGGCGACCTGGGTCTGCGCATCATCCGAAGCGGGTAAGAACCCGGAACTGAGGAACGGGATCGTCGAGATGGAAAGGCCGAGGAACAGGCAGACGCCAAGGACCGTCAGTTTGCGGCGCTGCAGGCAGGTCTTAACGAGGGCTATGTAGGCGCGCATGATGCGGCCGTCCTTCGCCTCGACGGGATGCGCCTTCATCATGTAGGCGGCCATCATCGGCGTCAGCAGACGCGCGACGACTAGTGAGGCGAGAACCGCCACGGCTGCCGTCACGCCGAACTGGCGGAAGATCAGGCCGGGAATACCGCTCATGAAGGCAGTCGGTAAGAAGACGGCGACGAGCGTGAAGGTCGTGGCGATGACGGCAAGGCCGATCTCGTCGGCGGCTTCGAGCGCGGCCTCCTTCGGCGGTTTCCCCATTTGCAGGTGGCGTGCGATGTTCTCGATCTCGACGATCGCATCGTCAATCAAGATGCCGACCACGAGCGAGAGCGCGAGCAGGGTCACCGTGTTGAGGCTGAAATCCGCAAAGTACATCACAAGGAAGGTCGGGATGACCGATAGGGGCAGCGCCACCGCCGAAAGGGCAGTCGCCCTCCAGTCGCGCAGGAACAGCCAGACCACGACGATCGCGAGGATAGCGCCCTCGTAGAGCATGTCCATCGAGCCGTGATAGTTTTCGACAATCGGTCCGATCGTACTGTAGGCCTCGACGATCTCGACATCAGGATTGGCGGCGGCGAAGTTCTGCATGGCCGCCTGGATGCCCGTCGCGACGCCCGTATCCGAAAAGCCGTTGGAGCGTTTGACCTGCACTGCGATTATCGGCTTGCCGTCGAGATAGGCGATCGACGACCGGTCGGCGAAGCCGTCCGTAATCGTGCCGATCTCGTCGAGACGCACCAGAGCGCCACCCGGAAGCGGGATCACAAGCGCCCTCAACGCCTCAATCGACGAAACCGCGCCGAGCGTGCGGATCACCTGCTTGCTGCCACCGATTTCCGCCCGGCCGCCTGAGGCGTCCGACTGCATGGATTTGAGCCGCGCGGAAACGGTCGCGGCGCTGAGGCCGAGCGAACTCATGAGTTGGGGATTGAGGTCGATATGCACCTCACGATTGATGCCGCCGATCCGGCTGACCTGGCCGACGCCGGGCACGGCAAGCAGGGCCTTCGTCATGTCGTTGTCGACGAACCAGGAGAGTTCCGTCTCATTGAGGCGCAGGGAGCGTACGGCAAGGGTAAGGATCGGTGATCCCTGCACCGTCGTTTTCGTCACGCTTGGTGTCTGCATCTCGGCGGGCAGGTCACCGCTCATACTGTCGACGGCATTGCGCACCTCGTTCAGCGCTGCCTCGCCGTCCTTCTCCAGTTGGAATGAGACATTGATGCTGACCGCGCCGTCCGTGATCGTGGTCGTGACGTGCTCTAGAAGGCTCAGTGAGGCGAGCTTGTCCTCGATCTTGCGTGCGACTTCGGTTTCAAGTTGCGCCGGTGCGGCACCTTCGAGCGCGGCATTGATCTGAACAGTCGGCAGCACCATGTCGGGAAAGTTCTGTACCGCCAGGCGATCGAAGGCGAGGAGGCCGCCAACGGTGAGCAGGATGAAAAGCAGGATTGCGGGAACCGGGTTTCGGATCGACCAGGCGGAAAAGTTCATCGTGCGTCCTCCTCTACCCGGACAAAGGTCCTATCCGAAAGGAAGGCGCCGCCCGTCGTCACCACGTCGGCCCAGAGATCAAGGCCGGAGAGGATTTCCACTTCGCTGCCATTGCGGCGGCCGGTTTCAACACGGACGCGTAACGCACGCCTGTCCGCATCCACGGTGAAGACGTAGGCGATGCCGTCGCGCATCACGAGCGCCGTCTCGGGCACGGTGACGGCCTGCGTGGTCGCAAGCTCAATCTGGCCGGTGACGTAAAGGCCGATGGGTGGGTGCGCCTCCGCCGGCAGCGCCACATAGGCGAGCACCCGTCCGGTATCGGTGCTGACCGTCGGCCCGACGAGCCGCACGGTCCCTTTGACGCGCCGCCCCTCCGGACCGACGATCGTGGCGGTCAGGCCTTCCTTGATGAAGGGCAAATAGCGTGCGGACACTTCCGCCTGCCACTCGACGCGCTGCTGGCGCACGAGACGGAAGAGCTCCGTGCCCGACGAGACGACAGCGCCGAGTTGGACCGAACGGGCGGTGATCAGCCCGTCGTCCGGGGCAGTAATGGTCGCCTGAGTAAGTTTGATCTTCTGGCTTTCCAGCGACGCTTCGGCGGATTCGACACCCGCGATCGCGGTCTGCTCGGCGATCAGGTACTCGGTGATCTTCTCCTCGGAAAGCGCACCGCTTGCCTGCACCTTGCGTGCTCGGTCCGCACTTGCCCTGGCCTTGGCGAGGTCTGCCTTCGCACTTGCCAGCACAGCCTCTTCCTTGCGCAGTTCCGCGCGTACCGTCTCGTCGGACAGCCGAACGAGGGGCTGATCCTTCGAGACGATCGACCCGACATCTGCAAGGACATCGGTCACACGTAGACCGCCGATTTCCGCGGCAATGACCGCCTCGTGCCAAGGCTTCAGCCAGCCGCTGGCGGGTATCGTTTCAGGCCATTGGCGTTCGGCGGGCTTTGCCACGGCGACGGTAAGCGCTGCGGCCTCGGTCTCTCGTGCGAGCGCGGGCTCTGCGGCGAAAACAAAGGCCCCACTCAGGAACGCGGCGAGGAGGAGAGGTGACGATCGCATCAGAGCGGGTCTTCTTTCGATTTTTGCGGCAGGTCCGTTGGGGATGAGGCGCCCGCACCCCAGCCGCCGCCGAGCGCCTTGTAGAGGGCGATCCAGTAGCGCACGGAGTCGCGACGGATTTCGATGAGCGAGAGCTCTGCGGACTGCGCCGAGCGCCGGGCGTCCTCACGGTCGAGGAGGCTTGCGCCACCGGCCTTCCAGTTCGAATCCACGGCTTTGAAATAGACGCGGTAGTTGCGGGCCGCGACACTGGCGTCGCCGATGCGCCGCCGCGTACTGACGATCCGCACCAGTGCGGTCTCGACTTCGGCGACCGCGTCCAGCACGCCTGATTTATAGGCCGCCACCGCCACGTCATATGCGGCTGTCGCGCTACCCACTGCCGCGCGGCGCGAACCACCGTCGAAGACGGGGATCGAGATGGCCGGGCCAAAGGACCAAGGCAGAGAGGCTCCCGTCAGCGATGAACTGTCGATCGTGACAGCGCCGCCGAGGCTGAGGCTCGGATAGAGATCGGCTTTTGCCGCGCCGATCTCGGCGAGCGATGCAGCGACCTCGAGTTCCAGAGAGTCGATGTCGGGGCGCTGCCGTAAGGCGTCGGCAGGCACGGCGGACAGCTTGAGGTTCTTCGGCGTCGGCAACCCCTGCTTGCCCATAGCCAGAATATCGCGGACGTGAGGCTCGTCACCGCCGGTAAGGCGGGCGAGAGATTTGACGAGAACCTCGCATTCGCCACGCTGGGCGGTCCGTGTCGAGGCCGAGGTAGCAGCACTTGCCCGGCCCAGCGCAAGGTCGGCGCTCGACGTAAGGCCGGAGGTTGCGGCCGTTTCCATTGCCCGGACCGTCTCGCGCTGCGAGGCAAGTTCGGTGGCATATACTTGCTCTAGCTGCCGGCAGGCACGGTACTGCACATAGTAGTCCGCCACCTCCGCCGCGAGTGAGACGCGCGCATCATGCCAATCGGAGGTCCGCTCTTGGACCCGCAGCCGCGCAGCCTCGCTCCTCTGCCGCATCTTGCCGAACAGATCGATTTCCCAGGAGGCGTCGAGACTGCCGCTCGTCGTCGTAGTGGCAGCAACCTGGTTGGCTTTGTTGCCGCCCGTGCCTGCGCGCGCGAGTAACCCCGAGCCGTCAATCGCGGGAAAAAGGCCGGCCTGCGTTGACGCCAGCGTGGCGCGCCCCTTCTCGATCTCTGCCGCAGCGGACTCGAGAGTGGGGCTTTGCGCCTGCGCCGACGCAATGAGGGCCGTCAGGGATCGATCGGAAAACGTCGACCACCAGGACACGAGATCCCCGGTCCGGCCGCCATGCGGAAAGGTCGCGTGCCAGACATTAGCGATCTTAAAGTCAGGTACGTGAACGCTGGCCACGGTCGTGCAGCCCGAGACGATCAGGCACGCCGCAATGCCACTTGTACCGACAATCCTGCGATAGGCAGCCTTTGTCGCGGCCTTCGATCGGCAGGCTTTTCGGCCTCGCGCTAAACAGCCAGCAAGAAAGGCCATCATGGTGATGGCCACCAGTCCATGCATGTCTACCGCCCTGTTCCGGGGTCGCCACCAGCGAAAACGTCAAGGTCTCCACAGGCAGCACCGCGTATGGCGATCGTTCGTCGCAATCGCTCCTGGGCGGCATTAATTCCGATTTGTCATTGCGGTGGGTTATGTATTGTTAAGAGTTGCTAAGGCGCAGCGGCCTGGCGCCGGCCGGAAGCACTGATCCGGCGCCGTGCATGGGATTGCTGCCGCAGAAGCAGCGGCGGTGGCCTGCCGGGGGGACCCGCAGCAACAAAATTAAACACAATTGTTGCTGACAGCCATGATGAGCAGCGTGTTATTCCGAAGGGGAAAGGGCAACAAAATGGCCAAGCCTATGGAAAACGTCGGATACGATGTCATCACTCCAGGTTCAGCCCGAATTCTCGTCGTCGAGGATGACCGGGATATAGCGACTATGCTGATCGATTTGATGAAGGAGGCGGGTTACAACGCCGAGACGGTCGGATCGGCCATGGAGATGGACCGCGTCCTAAAAAAGAGAGAGTTCAGCCTTATTGTACTGGATGGAATGCTGCCGGGAGAGGACGGTTTTAGCATTTGCAGAAGGATAAGGGCATCCGGTACGACACCCATCCTCATGCTCACCGCGCTTACGAAAGAGGTAGACAGGGTCGTTGGACTGGAAATGGGTGCCGACGACTACGTCACAAAACCATTCAGTTCCAGGGAACTCTTGGCGAGAATAAAGGCGCTGTTGCGCCGATCGTCGTACTCAAGCCAGGTCAAACCGAGTCAGGACCCAATGACGTTCGCGGGCTGGCGCATTGACCCTGTCACGCGCGAGTTAACCGACATTGACGGAGTGCACGTGCCGCTCACGACGGCGGAATTTGATGTGCTGCTTGTGTTCTGCGAGAATCCTCGGCAGGTGATGAACCGGCAAGACATACTTGCCCGCACCCACGCTGGCGCTGCCGGACCTGTCGAGCGCAGCATTGATGTGCATGTGAGCCGTATCCGGCAAAAGATAGAGCCGAACTACAAGGAGCCCACGTTCATCAAGACAGTTCGGCTGGGTGGTTACATCTTTACACCGGAGGTCGCGGTGGGCATATGATCGGTCGGTTCAGACGGGCGTCCATTCGCCTCCAGTTCGTCGTGCTGGCCGCGATCCCTATTCCGGCGGTGCTCCTTAGCGTTGTTGCGCTCTTGCCGGAGCCGTACATCTTCCAGGCCAAGCAAGTGGTTGCGGTCAGAAGCACACAGATCGAATTGATCGTAGGGCAACTCAGAAACAGCTCGGCCGATGCCGACGCCGAGAAGCTGCTGCGAGCGAGCGCTCCCATCGGTCTGGAGATGAGGATTCTGCCGTGGCGCGATGTTAACGTCGGGAGCGGCTACCAAGGGGATATGCAATTCATCGCCGATGACCTCCGCGACGTGCTGCCCCCTGATTTCGAGGCCACGGTTCTTCCCCAGGACGCCGAACACAATGCCCTTGCGGTACGTGTCGACGCCAAGCGCGGCCTCCTGGTCCGGTTCTCTGACGCCGATACTTATCCAGCCATCTTCGGCACGATTGTCGAACTCATTGCCAAGATTCTGATGTTGATCCTCCCGATGCTTCTGCTGGTGCTTTATATCGGTGGTGTGATCACGTCGCCCCTCGTCCGCTTTGCCGAAGCTGCAAAGAGCTTGCGGCTCGACGGCAACGACGAGCAGTTGTTCACTGATGCAGGCGCCAAGGAGCTTCGCATCCTCGCAACGGCGCTGAACGACATGCGGCGCGGAATTCGCAAGATGGTTGATGACCGCCTGCGCATGCTGACCGCCGTGAGCCACGACTTGAGAACACCACTGACGCGGCTGAGAATGCGCGTGGAGCGATCAAACGAGCTCCCTTCCAAACAAGCGATGCTTGACGATATCGCCACATTGACCGGAATGATCGAGGAAAGCCTCCAGTATCTCAGCAGCACGGCCCGCGACGAACCGCTTCGAAAAGTCGATATTGCGGCCCTGATGAAAACAATCGTTGCCGGGTTCTCCGATGTTGGACACACGGTGATCTACGTCGGTCCCGAGCGATTCGTATATACATGCAAGCAGAAAGGGCTGACGCGGGCAGTCACCAACATCGTGGAAAATGCCGTCAGGTTCGGCAAGATCGTGCATGTCCAACTATCCAATTATCCGCTAAGCAAGGTGTCCATTGCTGTGCAGGACGATGGCCCGGGCCTTGCTATGGGTCTTCACGAGAAAGCTCTTGAGCCGTTTTTCAAGGCAGATGAGGCCCGTTCCTCAACTACCAACAGCGGTTTTGGACTGGGTCTTTCGATCGCAGACGAGATCGCAAAGAGCCATGGTGGGTCGCTATCACTCGAGAACATATCGCCGCATGGGCTACGCGCGACGATATCATTGCCGCCGGCAAGGGTTGTTCCGCTTAAAAACAGCAAGACTGACGATATGCAAGGGCAGGCTTCAACACGGCAGGCGCTCGCCAAAGGCAGGTAGTCGACTGCATAGCACGACGTAGGGCACATGACGTTTGGGGAGCGGCGTTCAACGCCCTAGCGCGGTGAGGGGAGCCCCCGCAAGGGCTCATCCCTTCCATGAAGTCGGTGCGACCGCGCCACGTGCTTAAGCAGTTTCTTCATGTCTCTCAAGGAGACGCGGTCCGCGCGCATCATCTGTCTGATGAGAGGGTCTTTCAGGATGTCCGCACGGCGCGCGCGCCTATCATCAAGGGCCATAAAGGTTCTCCGTCTCTATCGCGTTAGGACGTAGCCGCGGCCGAGACCTTGGCGATGTCAAAACCGGGCCAAAACCAAGGCGGTTGGTGAAGTTTTGTTGCCGGCCACCGTGGTGCCTTTAGCAGACCATCGGCAACCGAGCTGGCCACGGCGATCGATGAGGTCGCCTCTTGGTGACGGCGGCGCGCTCAGTCGCCGCGCAAGATCCTACCGAACCGTCAAACCGACTCGTTCGCCAGCAAAACTTGCCGCGTGGCTGCCTCGGCACCGAAGGCGAGGGTACGGGAAACAACTCTTAATAATACAAATCCAAGGCAATGACAAATCTGAACTAATGCCGCCATCCGAACCGTGTGAGCGCGCGCTCTCGGACGACAACATCCTGAAGTGGCTGACTTGGGTCGGCGCAACGGGATCATCGATCAACATCGCGGCAACCGGCGCATTCAGGTCAAATCTCATGCAATTTCTTGTCGTTATGGCCACGCTTGTGGCCGCGAGCATCGTATACGTCTACCGTTTCCGCGGCGAAGCTCGTTACGAAAGCGTGTCAGAATACATTCGCAAGGGATGGCCGATTTTTTCGCCGTTGAATTGTGCGTTGTATATGACAACGCTACGGCGCGGATCAAAGGCTGTTCTCGACCCAGCAGATTTTCCCGAACTCGAGGTGCTGCGCCAAAACTGGCACACCATTCGCTATGAAGGCCTCGAACTGCTGCGCCAAAACTACTTCGACGCCACCAAACGGCCCGGCACCGCGGGGACCTATGACGTCGGCTTCCGGACGTTCTTCAAGTACGGCTGGAGCCGGTTTTACATCAAGTGGTACGGATATGAGCACCATTCCGCAAAACGCCTTTGCCCCAAAACGGTGCAAATCCTCCAGGGCGTGCCAAGCGTCCATGGAGCGATGTTTGCCTATCTCCCCAAAGGCGCGCAACTGACACGGCATGCCGATCCGATCGCCGTGTCACTGCGCTACCATCTCGGTCTTGTCACCCCGAACTCCGACGCCTGCTTCATCAATGTGGATGGCCGCAAGCTGAGTTGGCGCGACGGCGAGGTCATCATGTTCGATGAGACCTATCTGCACTTCGTGCGTAACGATACCGACTGCGACCGCCTTATCCTCATGTGCGACGTGAAAAGGCCCTTGAACCCGCTGGGTGCGGTGTTCAATTTCTTCTACCAAGGCCTGACACGAGCCACTGTGGTGCCCAACACCCCGGAAGACCATCGGGGCTTGGCCAACAGAGTCTTTGCGGGAATCGCGCCGCTCCTGGCTGGCACCAAGGCGCTGAAGTCGACGAACCGTCCCTTGTACCTCGCCATCAAATGGTCGGTGAATGCCTCGCTGTTGCTATTGGCGTTGGGGCTGATTGCCGGCGTAGCGCAGTTACTGAGCCAGCTTGTCTAAAGCGCAGTTTTAGCTTCGCATCCTGAGATGCATGATCTGAGCGAAGGCCGCGCGCTCGTGGCCCCGCCATAGCGGCGCAACATTTCTTAACGTCACAAAACCCAAAGCAACCTCGTAGTCCGAGATAGTGCGCCCGCTGGAGGTGCGACTGCGTCGGGCTTCCCTTTTGCCGTCTTTGAATACCTCCACAAATCCAGGAGCCGATTCGCATGTCAGCCACAAAGTGTCTCTCAACCCGCTCGCGGCATGCCCTTGTCGCCACGAGCCTCTCAGCCGTCGCTTTTTTCCCGTTCCAAGCAGGCGCAGCTGAACCCTTCGAGAACGAAGCGGCTGCAACAGCGCCCTCGGCGAACGCAGTCGACGAGAGACGGTACGGCCCCATACGCCAGAAGCTTGCCGACTGGAACGTGCTGCTTGCCGCCGGAGCCATGTACGCGCCAAAATACGAAGGATCCGATGAGTTCGAAGTCGTCCCGCTACCGATGATCTCGGCAACTATTGGTCGTCTTACCGTTGATCCGGGCGGACTGAGCATCGATGTGCTGGAATCCAACGGTTTCAAGGTCTCGGTGAAGGGCGGCTATGACATGGGCGGAGGGCGGAAGGAAAAGGATTCCAAGCACCTGAAAGGCCTCGGTGACATTGACGGCGGCGGTGTCGTCGGAGCGACGCTTTCATACGATGTGGGGCCGATGGAACTTTATGCGTCTGTCGACAAGACGTTCGGGGGCAGCGACGGCCTGACTGGTCAAATCGGTGCAAACGTTTCTCATCACTACAATGCATTTATTCTCTCTGCGGGCGCTTCGGCGACCTTCGCTGACAAAAATCACATGCAAAGCTACTTTGGGGTGACTGCTCTGCAGTCGGCAAGATCGGGGTTGCGGTATTATGGTGCGGGTGCAGGGTTTAAGCGCTTCGATATCGAAGCTTCGGTGACGTACATGGCATCGCAAAACTGGTTTGTGCGTGGCCAGGCAGGGGTCGGCTTCCTCACGGGCGATGCGAAGGACAGCCCCATCGTTCGGAAAACCGTGCAGCCTTCAGGGATGCTCGTGGTGGGCTATAGGTTTTAGAAATTTCGTACCTAATTCACCAGCGCCAACCCTTCGACGCTTTCCGGCCAGCACCAGCCCTAACTCTGCCCCGGCTGGCGTTTTCCGCTTAAGGCGTACGGATAATAAATACTGCCTGTCTGTAATGCGGAGCCACGCAATGTCGGATTCGACTACTCTATTTCGAACCTGGATGTCGGATCCCTTCCGGACGGCCTTGCTAGTGCCTTCCGGGAAAGCTCTAGCAGTGGCAATGACTCGCGAAATCAGTTCTGCGCAGTCTCCGGTGGTTGAGCTGGGTCCCGGAGACGGTGTCTTCACCCGACAGCTTATCCTGCGCGGCGTGCCTCAGGAGCGCATTGCGCTCGTCGAAAACGCTGCTTCCTTTGCCCGCGTGTTACGTCGCCAGTTTCCGGCTGCAGCCTTATTGGACATCGATGCGACGGAGTTGCGGCGATGCAATCCCTTCGACGGCGAAAAAATAGGCGCGGTGATCAGCAGCCTCCCGATTTCTACCATGCCGGCTTGGCGTGTATTCGCCATTCTGTACGGTGCCTTCCACATTCTTCGGCCGGGAGGAGCTGTCTATCAGTTCACCTATGGCTGGCGGTGCCCGGTACCTGACACCGTTCTCGACCGGATCGGGCTTGAGGCGACGTTTGTGGAATGGGTTTTCGCAAACGCGCCGCCTGCGCAGGTTTACCGAATCGCCAGAAGGTCGGACGCGACTGGAACAGTGTGATGAACTTCTCCGCTTGCCGTCTTGCTTCCCGGGCTAGCTAGCTCGTTCGCAATGACGAGAAGTTGCTGTCTCCGGCAAAACGACCGTGCGGGAAATGCACGGGATCGACAATCTAAGGGCAGGGGACGCATCGTTCTTGCCCCAAATCAACCGGGCGCTGGCGTGACCGGCGATGGCTTGTGGGGAGAGAATGTCGCGCATTTTCCCTTAACCAAGCGAACAAGGCTCAAGCGGAAGGGCCGAACCTCCGCCGTCGGAACGCCAAGTCACTTCGGTGCTGAAGCAAAGTCATGGTCCTGAGGGTGGTCAACAGGAGCGACCGTAGAAGCACTAGCATTGCGCCGCCGAATGGCGGGATTCGGTGCCGGCGACCCTCGGCCAGGGGCTTTGTGTAAGTGCTTCGGGTCGGGCTTAGCGGCCAGTCCGTCGTCCTTGGCCGCCGTGTGACTCTAGTGTCGTCGATTGCATTGTAGTTGCGCAGACGGTCGCCGAGCCGTCCGCTCGACTGAGTGACTGGGCACCGCGTCGCCGGAACGAGCCTCCCAATTGGCAGGTGCAACAACTCTTAACAATACATAACCCACGGCAATGACAAATCGGGATTAATGCCGCCAGACGCGATTACCAAGAACAGTCGCGGAGTATGCCAACCGGTAGAGACCTTGATGGTTCCTCCCGGCGATGGCCCGGGACAAGGCGGTAGACATGCATCGACTGGTGGCCATTGTCCTGCTGGCCTTTCTTGCTGGCTGTTTGGCGCCGGACCGGATTGTTTACGGGCCGAAGGCTGCGACGGTAGCCAGTATCCAAGGGTTCAGCGACATTCGTATTTATGCGGATTCCGGCCGGAAACTGCCCGAAGCTCACGCCTGGCTGCCCATCCCGAGATACAAGGAAATAAACTACCTAGTCTTGTCGAGCGGCGGTGGCGCAGGCGCATTCAGCGTCGGGGCGCTAAAAGCGTGGTCGGATAGTGGACAGCGACCGGAATTCGACATGGTCAGCGGCGTCAGCACGGGTGCGCTGATCGCGCCCTACGCCTTCCTCGGCTCGGCTTACGACCAGCCACTCGTGGACCTCTACACAAGCGGTGTCGCCAAGGATTTGGTCGATGCAGATTTCCTGCCGAGGGGCCTGTTCGGAGCAAGCCTCCTGAAACAGGAGCCGCTGCGAAAAATGGTCGAGCGCTATCTGACGCGAGACATACTGGAAAAAATCGCGGCTGAGCACCGCAAGGGGCGACGACTGCTCGTTTTGACCTCGAACCTCGATTCCCAAAGAGCCGTGATCTGGAACATGGGCGCCATCGCGAGCAGTGAGCGGCCCGGTTCGCTGAAACTCTTCCAGGACATCCTCATCGCCTCGGCAAGTATCCCCGGCATTTATCCGGCCGTGCTCATCAAGGCCGAGGCTGGAGGGGAGGCGTTTGAAGAAATGCACTCTGACGGCGGTTCGGCTTCTCAAATCCTGACCATCCCGGAGGGGTGGATAGCCAATTCGGACAAAAGCGTCCGCCCTAAGAACCTCAAGTTCAACATGTACATCATTATCAACAATGCGCTGATGCCGGAATTTACCACGACAACGAACAATACGTTTGCTGTCATGGCCAGGGCGAATTCCACGCTCGTCAAGGCACAGACCCGCAGTGCGCTGCTGGCTACCTACGTCTACGCCCAAAGGAACGGCATTCGGTTCCGCGTGGCCTCGATCGACAAGCAGTTCCCCTACAGCATGACCGATCCGTTCAACACCGACTACATGCGCGCCGTCTACAACCTCGGTTACGCAGAAATGGCGAGCGGCAGCCTATGGCAAGACAGGCCCTTGTTCACCGACAAGGTTGCTGCCGCCCAGCCTGCGAAACAGACGCAATAGTCACCCGCTTGCCCCCCTCCATTCGCAAAGCCCACCAGGAGAACGAAGTGCCAAATCCCCGTATAAATCAGCCAGACGGTCGACCGCAGCATCGATCGATCGGTTTCGCGCTTCTGCCGTCGCTGCTTGTTTCGGCGGTTGCCGGTTGCACGTCGGTGCCGCTCCAGCCGGACAACTCGTTATCCTCCTATGACGGTCTCACCAAAGTCGATGGGCGGATCAGGAAGGCAGAATACAAGGCTGTCCCCGCTGATCTCACCGCAAGCAAGATAGTGTACATTGAACCGACGCTGGTTTCGCCAACCGCTGCGCAATCCTCGATAAAGGTCACTGATCAGGCCCTGGTGGCAACCGTGGTCAGCCGCGCGCTTTGCATAGGCGTCAGCGATCGGTTCACGGTCACGGACGACAGAGAAAACGCCGATCTGATCGTTCACGCGACGGTCACCCGCATTGTGCCCACCAACGCTACAGTCGCCGGCCTGTCGACCGTGGCGTCCATCGGGGCTTCGTTCGCGTCTTCCTCCGTTCCCGTTCCGAGGATTCCACTTGGACTGGGTGGACTTGCCGTCGAGGCCGAGGCGACCACGAAGGAGGGAAAACAGGCGGCTGCGATGGTGTGGTCGAAGGGCGCGAATTTCGTCACCACAGGCGCGCGGATGTCACAGATTGGCGACGCCTACTCTCTGGCGGAGAGTTTCGGAAGTGACTTCTCCAAGATGCTTGTCACGGGCAAAACGCCGTTCAAGTTTGGCCTCCCAAAGCTTCCGTCTTATCAGAAGCTGAAATCCGGGCTCGGCGGCAAACCCAAATATCAGGCTTGCGAAAGGTTCGGTCGTTCGCCAGGCCTGAAGGATTTCGCAGGCGGGCAACTCGGTTTGCCGCCATCCTGGACGGACAAGCCAGCTCGACAATAGGGGCGGCAAATTTGCGCCAAAGATCGGTCAAGGATCGTCCAGAAGGCTTGCTATGCCAATATCCGGTGGCAAGATACCCGGTGGCGAAGCCAGCTCGCAAGCGGACCCTCGTCGCGAGACTGGTCACATTCCGGTATTTTGTCTTCGACCACTTCATCGATGCAACACTTAGCGCGGTGGTCACGCTGATCATGATCGCGCTGGTAATAGGGCATGTATGCCAGAATGGTTTGGCCGTCGCTCACGGCCTGGAGCGGCGTCGCCGTCCCATTCGTCTTGCGCTGGGTGCGATGATGAGGGGGGATGGTAGATCCGCACCATCCTCTTATTGGAATCCGGCTTGCGGAACTGCGTCGTCCGCATGCGGACCCGCGGTGAATCGGTCGGCCTGCACTCCCCAACCCCCCGGCAGGCCGACCGACATCGATGAACGAAACACTCAACCAAGCCAATCCTGCCATGAACCGAGCCCGAGCGTGTCGCAGATTTCACCGCCGAGTGGATTAACTTTAGCCGAACTCGTGGAAGAAGCGGGAGTGTCGCTTCCGGCGTCCGCCGATCCAGGCACGCGTCTGCAGAGTGGGGCGAACCTGGAAACGGCCCAGTCATGGCACATCGCCTACATCGATCATGCCCGCTACGCGAACGCTTTGCGCGCCACCAAGGCCGGTGCTTGCTTTGTCTCGGAGCGCTTTGCCCATCTGGTGCCGCCCGACACCATTCCAATCATCGTCCGAGATCCTCGCCTGGTTTACGCAAGGGTCCTTGCCCGGCTGCATCCCGAGGCGCTGCGGGTCGCACCCCTTTTTTGCCGCGCCAATGCCACCGAGGGATGTTTTGTGCATCCATCGGCGCAGATTGGAGCCAGCGTCGTGCTCGATCCCGGCGTCGTCATCGGAGAGCGGGTGTTCATCGGCGCCGGCACCACGATAGGCGCCCATGCGGTGCTGGGGCCGGACGTGGTGATCGGCTGGGATTGTTCCATCGGCCCCAGCGTCACCATCACCCATTGCAACATGGGCGATCGGTCGATCGTTCATGCGGGGGTTCGTATCGGCCAGGACGGTTTCGGCTTCGCGATGAGCGCGTCAGGACATGTGAAGGTGCCGCAGCTCGGCCGCGTCACGATTGGCAACGATGTGGAGATTGGGGCCAACAGCGCGGTCGATCGTGGCAGCGTGGGCGACACTGTCATTGGAGACGGGACGAAGATCGATAATCTCGTCCAGGTTGCGCACAACGTGCGGATCGGGCGTCATTGCGTGATCACTGCCCAAGTCGGGATCGCGGGCTCGGCGGTGCTGGAGGACTACGTTGCCGTGGGTGGCCATAGCGCCATCGCTGGCCATCTGCGAATCGGCCAAGGCGCTCAACTTGCCGCAGCCTCCCGGCTCATGAGAGACGTTCCGGCAGGCGAACGCTGGGGCGGAATGCCGGCTAAACCCCTGCGAGAATGGTTCCGCGAGCAGACGACCCTCAAGAAACTAGCGAAGCATCGCGCCGGTGTCTGAACTCTGGAGCCACCCCATTTCAGCAGGCCATTCGCATGGGGCAGGCGTCGCAATGAATGTGGCCAAGTGCTAACGGTTCGCATCGTTCGAGGGGTTTCCGTGATTGCAGGAATTGATGGATGGGGCAGATACAGACAATCAATTAGTTACGAGCTACCGTGTGCAAAAATCGGACGCGAAAGTTCTGCTTCTCTTCTTTTTTCGTTCCCACGACGGGGCCGCCGACCGCCCTTTTCGGACGCTCTTCTGCCGACGATTTTGACCGATCCAATGCGGATGCTCGCCGGGATGTCCGTGAACCTCATTGTCCGCTGCGGCTCCAGTTTGCCTGAGGCTTTTCGAACTTTCTCAGCCCGAATTGCGGTTGCTAATGGACAAAGTGGGATACTAGATTCGGTTTGGATAGTTTGGATCGCCTCGACCTCCGGCTTGGTGCCTTCCTGACCGCGCGCATCAGCACGAAGGCCAGTGCTCTACGCTACGGCTGCTATGCGCCAAAACCAGCCGTTGAGGTCCCATTAGTGCGTCATCTGCAAGCGGACATCCTATCGGGTCCAGGATGCCGCGCCCGCAGCTGACATCTGCGTCAAATATTCTCCGGTGTGACAATTTCAAAAGGTATGGATCGCTGAAGGGTGGCAAATGGAGCTTGCGGTCCAATGACATCAGTCATCGTTTGGACAAGAAGGGCCGAGGTCGCTTCGAGCGGATGGCAAAGAGCTGCAGTGATCAGCCCCTCAGACAGTCCCTTTCGAGTTTCGGGTCCAATGTCACGGCATACTACTTTGATACCCGACCGCCGCTCAGGAGACACCTCCCTCAAGGCACGAAGTACACCAGTTATTCCGCCGCCGACGATCAGAATTCCGACAAGATCGTCAGTCGATTTCAGAAGCTCAGTCACCATTCGATAGGCCTCACTGGCTTCCTCGTGGGTCGGACGGCTTTCCTGTACCGCTAGCCGTGGAGCGTGCTCGCGCAAATAGGAACGGAAACTGGCGTCTGACACATCCTGGCATTGATACCGGTGGTTGCCTATGAAAACCGCTATACGACCCGGTCCGTGAGTGGTTTGGGTGATCAGGAAGGCTGCAGTGCGCCCCAGCTTCCAGTTGTCGGTGCCTACATATGCGGCCCTTTCCGGCGCGGACTGATCCGTGATGTAGGAGACAACCGGTTTGCCCATCTCCTTCAGCGAACGGATGGCCTGGCCAATGATGGGGTGATCCGCCGCGACCACCGCAACGGCGTCACATGAATCGCCCAGCGCAATCAGACGGCTCGCGATTGTCTCCGGCGTCAGCAGATCCACGAAGTCGACTATTGGATCGATGACCTCGTCGCGACGCTCGCGACAGGCGGCAATAATCTTTTTCCCGAACAATTGGTAGAGATCACGGGACGACTGCTGAAGCAGGAAGCCCAATCGGTAGTGTGGAGATATCTTACGAGCCCGATCATCAATGGCTCCGATTCCGTAAAACCCAATTTCCTCTGCTGCGCTTTGTACGCGTTGGACGGTCTTCGGGCGTACTGAAACGGTGCCACTTAGAATTCGGTTCACGGTCGCCACCGAAACGCCTGCCGCAGTAGCGAGATCGTGGATTGTCGGTCGCCTCATGAGCTCCATCCCAGCTATATCATCATGACTGATATCAAATGATACAAATGTAGCTTTGATATTATTTTCGCCTTCTAGAAATATCAAGCCTCCGATATGAATCGTGCCCAGTTGAGGGGCCGATCTTGTGAAGAGCCCAATGGGGTATAGCCCTGCGGGGAGGCGCTGTTACGATGGATGACCTTCAGTATGGAACACGCGACAAACGCGGCAATTGGGTGCCGCACCGCCGCGCCGAGCCGGCGCCGCTGTGGCATCGTCCGTTCAATGCAAAAAAGGTGGTGGCCTGGATTCCGGAATTTCTTTGGCCGTGGAATGCCTTCCATCTTGCGACGGCACTCATTTGGGTAAACCTGCTCATCCCGAGCTGGCACAGCCTGGCGAACTTCTCCTTGCTCAATTATTTTTGGCTATACGGCCTCAACGCTGCCGGCATCTTTTTCTTTTACGGATTCTTTGAGCTGCGATACTACGTCCAGCGCAGACAAGAGAACCGCTTCAAGTACAATCAGAAATTCCCTTCAGACGCACCGTCTGACGTGTTTTGGTTTCAAAGCCAGAACATCGACAATTTCACCCGCTCGTTCTTCGTCACCATACCACTGTGGACCGTGGTCGAGATCGTGATGCTGTGGGTCTATGCAAACAGTTGGGCGGTCTGGCTGCCATGGACGACCAATTGGCTTTACCTGTCATTCCTAGTGCTTATCGCGCCGGCCCTGCATGAGGTCTATTTCTTCTTCCTTCACCGGGCAATTCATTGGCCGCCGCTCTACAAATGGGTGCATTCGGTTCATCACAATTCCATCAATCCAAGCCCCTGGTCGTCGCTGTCAATGCATCCAGTCGAAGGCTTCCTCTACCATGCTGAAGCCTGGCTGCATCTGTTGATTCCTTCCAACCCGGTCTGCGCCTACTTCACGCTGCACGGTGCGGGATTTGGAGCCGTGAACGGCCACCTTGGCTTTGAGATATTCGAAATCACGGACAAAGCTAACCTCGATACCCATTCTTACTTGCACTACCTGCACCACAAGTATTTCGAGGTGAACTACGGCGGCGACGGGCTAGTACCCCTCGATAAGCTATTCGGTACTTGGCACGACGGCAGTAAGGAAGCCGACGAGGTCATGAAGGCGCGGTTCCGCAAAAAGAAGGAAAAGGTGCGTAGCCGGCAGGAAGGCCGCAGCGATCCGCCGTCAGGAATGCCGGCGGAATGACGAACCAAACGCAGTTCCGATTATGCCCAGGAGGAGCGGGCGCGGGACAGCCAATCTTTTGTTGAAGCCCTGCAGGGGTAAATCTGGGAGGAAGACTATGAAGCTTTTCAAGACGCTCGTGTCGACAGCGGTGCTGATCGGGTTCAGCACCGGCGCGACGTTCGCCGCCAACATCTTCGTCATCGGCGGCAAGCCGGACGATCCATTCTGGTCGATCGTCAAGCGTGGCGCCGAAGACGCCGGCAAAGTGGTCGAGGCCCAGGGCGGTAAGGTCACTTGGCTCGGACCCCAAAACTACGACAATCTGGGCGTGGACGCCGCCGAGCTGATCCGGCAGGCAATCGACCAGAAGGCCGACGCCATTGTCGGTCCGGACTGGGTGCCAGAAGCAATGGATCCTGCGTTCAAGGCCGTCAAGGATGCCGGCATTCCGCTGGTCATCTACAATGCTGGCGGGTTGAAGGCGGCCGATCGCCTCGGCGCGCTGAACTACGTCGGCTCTGACGACTACAAGGGTGGCGTCGCGGGCGGCGAGTACCTGGCCAAAGCCGGCAGCAAGAAAGGCGTCTGCATCAACACCCTCCCGGGTGCCGCCAATATCGAAGCTTATTGTGGTGGCTTCAAAGAGGGGATGAAGAATGGCGGCGGCGAGGCCGACGTGTTGCCCTTGCCCGCCACGTCGTTCGGTTCAGCTACAGCTGTTGCGCAGGCTGTGAAGGCCTATTTGCTGCAGCACTCGGACGTGACCGCCGTGTTCACCATCGGTAACGTTGACGCCAACTCCGCCATGAACGGCCTCACCCAGGCCGGAAAAAGTGATAAGGTTCGTCTCTGCGGCATCAACTTCGACGAGACCATCCTGAACAACATCAAGGATGGGAAACAGGCCTGCGCGATTGATCAGCAAGGCTACCTGCAGGGCTACCTCGCCGTGGCGATCCTGAACGGCAATGTGAACTACGGCCTCACCGTGCCCACTCGTGAGATCCTGACTGGACCTGGCATCATCGACAAGGCTTCCGTGGATGCTACCATCGCTGGTGTGAAAGCCGGGACGCGATAGCCCCTTTATTCAGTGCCGCCCTCGCATGGAGCGGGGGCGGCCATTCCATCTCCCTGCGGCGGCCTCATCGTGGCTTGCCGCCCGCTCGCGGATTACCCAATGGCACATCCCGTGACTTCCACATCGATCCAGACGGCGTACCCCACGCGGTCCGGACTCGCCCTCGGCCGGCTGGCGCGTCGACCAGAGTCGGGCTCGTTCCTTGGCCTGGTCGCGGTTCTGCTTTTCTTTGGCCTGTTCAGCGGAAGCGGCTTCCTATCGGCAGCCGGCACGGCCAGTTGGTTGAACATCGCGTCCGAGATTGGGATCATCGCCATGCCGATAGGGTTATTGATGATCGCCGGGGAACTCGACATCTCGGTCGGCGCCGTGATCCCCGCAGCGTCGCTTACCGCTGCCATCATCTCGGGTCACTATGGGCTTCCCGACTGGCTTGGCATAACGGCCGCGCTTGGCCTCGGCCTCGCTGTCGGCCTCCTCAACGGGCTCTTCGTGACGAGAACGACCATCCCGTCACTCATAATCACAATCGGCACCATGTTCCTCACGATGGGCCTGACGCTAGGTCTCACCGTCAAGATCGCCGGCAGCACCGGCGTGTCACTGGTGCCAGACCCGCTTACCAAGGCAATCTTCGGCGACTATCTCGGCGGCATGTTCCAAGTCACGATCCTGTGGTGGGTGCTGTTCGTGATTGGCCTATTCTGGCTGTTGCACATCTCCCCCCTGGGCAACTGGATCTATGCACTCGGTGGCGACAAGGAAAGTGCGCGCAACGTTGGCATTCCGACCAAGCGGCTGACCATCGGTCTGTTCATGCTATCCGGCTTCAGTGCCGCTTTCGTCGGGGTCAGCGAGGTGATGGTCTATCAGAGTGCGCAGGTTCTGGCTGGTCAGTCCTTTATCTTCAATTCCATCATGTGTGTGGTCATCGGGGGCGTTCTGCTCACGGGTGGCTTCGGCTCGATCGTTGGCATCGTGTTTGGCACGATTACCTTCTCGATCGTGAACCAGGGCATCTACTTCACCAGCCTGGATCCCAACATCGGAAGCATCATAATCGGCGCGCTTCTTTTGATCGCGGTGCTGACAAACGACACATTCCGGCAATTGGCACTCAGCTATTCTTCGAAGAGAGGAAAGCAGCCATGATGGACGTGATCAAATCCGTGCTGCGTCGTCCCGAAGCCGGCTCGATCCTCAGTCTTATTGGCGTGGTGTTGTTCTTCGTTCTATTCGGCGGCGCCAACCTGGGTACGCTCGTTGGCGCGGCGAGTTGGGTCAATTTCGCGGCCAATCTCGGCATCGTCGCCATTCCCGTCGGGCTGCTGATGATCTCAGGTGAACTGGACATTTCCATCGGCGCTCTGATCCCCGCTGGTTCCATGACAACCGCCATACTCACAGGTTACTACGGATTGCCAATAGGGGTAGGAATAGCTGGAGCGCTGGCAGTCGGCGTGGCGGTAGGCCTGGTCAACGGTCTGCTGACGATCCGCACCTCCGTGCCCTCGCTCATCATTACTCTGGCCACGCTGGTCGCCATGCAGGGGGTGGTGCTCAGTGCTTCGGTGCTTCTGACCAGTAATGCCAGCGTTGCCCTGACCGCACCGGATTGGGCCAAATTCCTCTTCGGCCAGTTGATCGGCGGCAGTCACCAAGTCATCATCATCTGGTGGGTCGCCTTCGCTGCTATCACAGGCTTCGTTCTGCACAAGACCCGTTACGGAAACTGGCTATTTGCAATGGGCGGCGACCGCGTCAGCGCCCGCAACGCCGGCATTCCGACAGACCGCGTGACCATTGCGCTGTTTGTGTTGTCGGCAGTCAGCGCCACTTTTGTCGGGATCTGTCAGGCGATCCTGTTCAATTCCGCCCAGGTCTCCGGTGGCATGAGCTTTATCTTCAACGCCATCGTGTCCGTGGTCGTGGGCGGCGTGCTGCTGACCGGCGGTTTCGGGTCGGTCGTGGGTATCTTCGTCGGCACCATCACCTTCGCCATCGTCAGCCAGGGCATCTACTTCACCCAGATTGACCGGAACTGGTCAAACCTGATCATCGGCGTGATGCTTCTGGTGGCGGTGATGATGAACCAGTCCTTCCGCGACCTGGCTCTGTACTTCAGGCCGCGGCGCGAGCGAAGCGTGCCGCGGGAGCCAGCAAACCCATGAAAAATGATCTGCTACAGCAGCCAAGCAATGGCCTCGCATCGATCGACGAGCATCGACCTTCAATTTCCTCGCCGAACAACAGTGTCAGGCCAGCCGGATCGCAGATGGGAGATGTGCCCGCCATGAACGACAAACCTGCCATTCTCGAACTGAGAAACGTCAACAAGTCCTTCGGACCAATCGACGTCCTGCACGATATTTCGCTGACGGTGCGCGCTGGCGAAGTTCTTTGTCTGCTCGGTGACAACGGCGCCGGCAAGTCGACCCTCATCAAAACGCTCGCCGGTGTCCACAAACCCACCAGCGGCCAGATACTGATGGACGGTCAGCCGGTTACCTTCTCTGGACCTCGGGAGGCCCAGGCACAAGGAATCGCTACAGTGCACCAGTTCGGCGGCACCTTCCCGCTGATGAGCATCGGGCGGTCCTTCTTCGTCGGCGTAGAGCCGACCAAAGGCTGGGGACCGTTCAAGATCTACGACCGCAAGCGCGCCAACGAAATCGCGGTGAAAGCGGTACGCGATTTCGGAATCACCCGCATCGATGACGGTGACCGCCTGGTAGGGGGACTGTCCGGCGGCGAACGCCAGTCGCTCGCCATTGCCCGTGCTGTGTATTTTGGAGCGCGCGTACTGATCCTGGACGAACCGACCGCGGCGCTCGGCGTCAAGCAGGCATCGCACGTGTTGCGTATCGTCAACGAGGCGAAGCGGCGCGGCCTGGCCGTGGTCTTCATCACCCACCAGGTCATGCACGCCATGGCCGTCGGCGATCATTTCGCGGTGCTGATCCGCGGCGCCATCGCCGCCGATTTCCGCAAAGGCCAACGGTCCCGCGAGGAGATCACAGATCTGATGGCAGGCGGCGAGACCATGGCCGACCTCGAAGCCCAGGTCGAGGGTTACATGGAAACGCATGAGGGGCACCCGCCGTCCCTCCAGGTGGTGGAGGGATCAGCCGCCCCGTAGACCCTTCCCTGGAGGCCCAGCAAGTCGGCTGCGCATCATGGCGCGCCGCTGCCCGTAAATTCGAAACGCAAGGAATAGGACTGAGATGACAATCCGCATTGCGGTGATCGGCGCCGGCTTAATGGGCGCAGATCATGCCAAGATAGTCGCCGAGGAGCTGCCCGGCGCAAAGCTCCAATTGGTCTGCGACATGGATGAGCAGCGCGCTCGTCTGGTCGCCGATGCATTTGGTGCCTTCGACATTGCCACTGACCCCCAGGGCGCCATCACGCGGCAAGACGTGGACGCCGTGATCATTGCGAGTCCCGATTTCACGCATGCGCCGCTTTCGATGGCCTGCATCGCCGCCGGCAAGCGGGTTCTATGCGAAAAACCGCTGTCACAAGCATCAGCTGACTGCATCGCCGTGATGGAAGCCGAACAGAAAGCGGGGGCGAAATTCGTCCAGCTCGGCTTCATGCGGCGTTACGACCGCTCCTATCAGGAAATGAAGCAAGCGCTTGATGATGGTCATCTCGGCCGGGCGCTGATCATGCACAATTTTCACCGCAATGTTGAAACGCCTGCGGCCGACTTCTCCGGCGCGATGGCTATCACCAATTCGGCCCCGCACGAATTCGATGTCGTGCGATATGTGCTCGGCACCGAATATGCTGCCATCTCCGCATTCCAGCCAAGCCGCTCTGACGCGCGTGTCGCACCTGTCTTCATGGTGTTGGAAACGGTGGACGGGCAGCTCGTCAATATCGAGATCAACAACAACGCCGCCTATGGCTATGACGTTCGTGCCGAGCTGATTGGCGAGAACGGCGCCGTGGCGACGAACAACGTTGCCTACACCCGCAGGGAGTCGGCGCTTGCCCAAAGCACAACCTACGACGCCGACTGGCGGACGCGCTATTACGACGCCTATCGCCGCCAGAACCGCGACTTCCTTCGCTTTGTCATGACTGGCGCGTTCCCCGCGACCGCCTCGGATTGCTGGGACGGCTATTGCGCCGCCGTCGTTGCCGAGGCCGGCGTGGTGGCGCTGAAAGAAGCCCGTCGTACGCCTGTGCAGATGATTGCAAAGCCGGAGTTCTACGCGTGAAGCTGGGTTTCGTATCAGACAGTCTCGGCGGTCTGCCTTTCGACGCGGTGTTGGACCATGCAAAGCGCATGGGGGTATCTGGCATCGAGGTGAATACCTGCGGTTGGTCGACCGCCCCGCATTTCCGGCTTTCGTCCATGCTGGGCGACAGCGAAGCGCGAGCGGTTTGCTGGAGCGTTCGAAGAACGTGGGCTGGAGATCATCAGCCTCAACGCCAACGGCAATCCGCTGCACCCGACGGATCCGGCCCAGGGCCAAGGGTTGAAAGACACGATCCGCGTCGCCGGCGAGATGGGCATTCGCACTGTCTGCACCATGAGCGGTCTGCCGGCAGGCAGCGCCAGCGATGTCATGCCGAACTGGGTCGTCTCGTCCTGGCCGCCGGAAACGCAGACCATGCTTAGATATCAATGGGAGGATAAGCTGATACCCTTCTGGACCGAGATCGCGGCGCTGGCGAAGGAAAACGGTGTCGATCGCATCGCGCTCGAACTCCACGGCAATCAGTGCGTATACAACGTGCCCTCGCTCCTGAAGCTTCGAGCAGCGGTAGGACCTGTCCTAGGCGCCAACCTGGACCCCTCGCACTTATTCTGGATGGGTGCTGATCCCCTCGCTGCCGCCGAAGCGCTAGGCGCGGCCGTTTATCATGTCCATGCCAAGGACACGATGCTGAACCGGCCCGTTCAGGCAACGACGTCGCTGCTTGAGAATGGCAGCCTGATGGACATTCCGGCCCGCTCGTGGAGCTACATCACGCTCGGCTTCGGCCATGGTGAGGAGTGGTGGCGTCAGTTCTGCTACCGGCTCAAGATGGCTGGCTACGACGGCTGGCTTTCCATCGAGCACGAGGACGTCCTTCTGAACTCGCTGGAGGGGCTCGAAAAGTCCGTCGCGCTGCTCCAGGGCGTGATGCCGTCAGCTCCCGCAGACTTCAAGCCGCAAGATATCTGAGGAGAGACGCATATGCCCTGGGTTGACGCTTGTGCCGCTGATGAAATCGAAGCCGAGGAAGCCAAACGCTTCGACAGTGGCGGCCGCACCTTCGCCATTTTCCGCAACGACGCGGATGAATACTATTGCACAGACGGGCTTTGCACGCATGAGAAGATCCACCTCGCGGACGGTCTCGTCATGGGGAACACGGTGGAATGCCCCAAGCACGCTTCCGTTTTTGACTTCACGACCGGCGAAGTAGAGACGCCCCCGGCCTGCGAGAACCTCAAGACTTACAAGACAAAGGTCGAGAATGGCCGCGTCATGGTCGAGGTTTGAGTCATCATGGGCCAAATCTTTCAACTCGCCGCTTGCGCCGAAATGCTCTGGCGCGACAAGCCCATCGAATGGCGCGCCGCTCGCCTGCACGAGATGGGGTTCGAGGTCGGCCTCTGGAATTGGCCCGACCATGATCTGACGAAGCTGGAGAAATCAGGAGCGACCTTCTCCATCATGAACGGCTACCTGCGCGGGCGCCTGACCGATGAGGAGGGGGCTGCGGAGTTGCTGGAAACGGCGCGACAGACCGCCCAGGTGGGAAAACGCCTCGGCGTCGCGCGGTTGAACCTCCACGGAACGGGCCTCGGCGAGGGTGGCTTGCCGGTCATGCCGGTCGAGATGGTCACCGGTGCCATGTGGCTGAAAGCGCGCGATACGCTGCACCGCGTTGCGGAAATGGCCGAGAAGGAGGACGTGACCTTCACGCTGGAAAACCTCAATCTTCCTGTCGATCACCCCGGCGTGCCCTTCGGACGCGCGGAAGACACGCTGGCGCTGGTTTCGTCGATCGACCATCCGCGCTTGCGCCTCAACTTGGATCTCTACCATGCGCAGATCGGCGAAGGGAACTTGATCGAACTCTGCCGGGCCTGCCTGCCGTGGATCGGCGAGGTCCAGGTCGCGGATGTGCCGGGCCGCATGGAGCCGGGCACAGGCGAAGTGAACTGGCATGCCATCGCCAAGGCGCTGAAGGCGATGGGCTACGCCGGCCCCATCGGGATGGAAGCCTTCGCCTCAGGCGACCCGGAAGCCGCGCTCGAAGCATTCCGCAACGCATTCACGGTGTAAGACAATGGTCCACAGGAACACACGTCCCACAGTCGCTGACATCCGAGCCATGAAGGCGCGCGGGCAGAAAATCTCGATGCTCTACGTGACGACGCTCGAAGAGGCGGCAGCGGCCGACGCGGCTGGCATCGACATGCTCTCCATCGAGGGCCGTTTCTTCTCCCCCGACATGCGCGAGGCGGCTGGGCGTTGCTTCGTCCAGGTGGGACTGCCATACGGCGGCTGGGGGACCTTCAACGGCCGCCCGCTGGCGACGGCCGAGGACTATCTGCGCGCAGCCTTCCATTTTGCCGCGATCGGCGGCGACTGCTTTTATTGCGCGGCCGCCTACGACATTCAGAAGGCACTCTGTGACAACCACGTGCCGATCGTCGCGCATGTCGGGCTTGTCCCTTCATACATCACCTGGACCGGGTTCCGCGCCGTAGGCAAGACCGCTCAGGAAGCTCTTAAGGTCTGGCAGCAGGTAAAGCAGCTTGAAGCTATAGGTTGCTTCGGGGCTGAGCTCGAAGTCGTGCCGGACCGGATCGGCGAGTTCATTTCGAAGAACACGTCGATGATCATGCTCGGTATGGGGGCCGGTCCGGGAGCCGATGCGCAATACCTGTTCGCGGAGGACGTGCTGGGCCACACCGACGGCCACAAGCCACGCCACGCCAAGACCTATCGCAATTTCGCAGCGGAGTATGCGCGGCTCCAGCAAGAGCGGATTGCCGCGTTCAAGGAATTCATCGCCGACGTCGGTTCCGGCGCCTACCCGCAGCCGCAGCACAATGTTTCGATCGCGGAGGCGGAATACGGCCAATTCCTGGAACAGGCGAAAGCCTGAACCAGCTCCAGAGCCATCCCTCAAATGGGGAGGGGACGGCCTCGTCCCCATCAGCGGGCAAGCACCTTCAAAGCTTTCTCGCTGATTTGAAGCTTAACCAGACACAGCAAAGCCAGAGGACAACCATGCTCAAAATCGCCCGTCCCTGGTGGCGTCGGCCCAATGACGATCGCCTGCCTGCTTCCAACGCGCTGACAGCGTTTCGTCGCAGCCTTCAGGCGTAGTCCGCTCAGGAAGAGAGCCAATGTTGAACTTTGCACTTCGCGTCAAATGCCGCTCCACCAGGGGGATCGTCGCTGCGATCTCGACCTTTCTCGCCGACCAGACCTGCAACATTACCGACAGCGCGCAGTTCGACGACGCCGACACCGGCAACTTCTTCATGCGGGTGAGCTTCCGCTCCGAAGGCGGGTGGGGGCTGGAAGAACTCCGTTCGGGCTTCAAAACAATCGCCTCGCACTTCGGCATGGAGTGGGAGTTCTTCGACGAGAGCGTCAAGCGCAGGGTCATCATAATGGTTTCGCGCTTTGGCCATTGCCTCAACGATCTTCTCTATCGCTGGCGTATCGGAGCGCTTCCGATCGACATCGTCGCAGTGATCTCCAATCACATGGATTACCAGAAAGTCGTCGTGAACCACGACATCCCGTTTCACCTCATCAAGGTGACGAATGAGAACAAGGCCGAGGCAGAGGCACAGCAGATGCGCGTCGTCGAGGAGACAGGCGCCGAGTTGGTTGTCCTGGCGCGGTACATGCAGGTTCTCTCGGAAGAGATGTGCCGGAAAATGTCAGGCCGGATCATCAACATCCACCATTCCTTCCTGCCCTCGTTCAAGGGCGCCAATCCCTACAAACAGGCCTACGAGCGAGGTGTAAAGCTGATCGGAGCCACTTCACACTACGTGACGACCGATCTGGACGAGGGCCCGATCATCGAGCAGGACACGATCCGTGTGACGCATGCGCAGTCCAATGAGGACTATGTCAGCCTCGGCCGCGACGTCGAGGCACAGGTGCTCTCCCGGGCAATTCACGCCCATATCCACCGACGGGTTTTCCTCAACGGCAACAAGACCGTCGTTTTCCCTGCCTCGCCCGGATCGTTCGCCTCCGAGCGCTTGGGCTGACGTGGCTCTTGAAAGCCTTGCCGTCATGGGCTGGATCTCAGGACCGTCTGGCTGCCGGTTCTTGGAAGTTCTGGAGGTGTTCGGATGAAATCGCCTGTACTTGCACACAGACCGAAATGTCTTGATGAGATCAAAACTGCGATCGCGAAGCGCGAGCTTCGATTGACCCCCGCTCTCGAGAAGGTAGCTCGGCAAGCACTCGAAAAACCGGAGATCATTGCATTTGAAAGCGCTGAGGCAATCGCCCGCCGTTGTGGCGTCGGCACTACCGCGCTGACAAGGCTTGCCCGCTGTTTTGGATTCACTGCTTTTCGAGAGATGAAGAAGTTTTTTCAGGATAATATGCGCGCTCGAGGCGGGCGCTCTTTGCCGCCAAGCCACGAACGTGGTCGACCAGGGTGAAAATCTTCGACACGCGTGCAGAGCTAGCGCTGATCGTCAGATTGCTAGGCCGAGTAATCAAATCGCATTGAGTAGCGCGGCGGCATGATCGGGTTGCGCTTACCCCGCAGACCGGCTGGAACTCAATGCCAGAAAAGGTCAGGTGGTGACGACGTCCATCCCAACCTACGGTCCGCTCTCTAAGGTCAGTAGCACGAGAGCTGCCATTCCGCTTCCGTGCCCCAAAGCTGCCTGACCGGAATGCGCCTCAGTGCGGTCGAAGAGGAATTTGCCGCTGGCCGAAGCTGCCTCTCAGCCGACCTTGATGGTGATGGCCCCTGGCCGCTCCCGGGCGGCATGCCGGCTTAGCTAGTACCTCAAGTCGCTGTCTCCCTGCTGACTAGAGTCCCCGTTCGACGGATGCATTCGTCCTAGACCTTCGCATCGCATGACAGATGCTTCCGGTCGATAGCCTGGACCGGCAGCCCCGGTGCACTGTCTCGAACGAAGACAAGCGATGCGCCGGCCACTTGGCCGCTCGATCAGAAAATCGAAACTGAATCACGGACCGAGGAAGTACGTCATGAAGATCGTAGTTATTGGTGGAACCGGACTGATCGGCTCGAAGACAGTCGAGAGGCTGCGTAAGAAGGGCCATGATGTGCTCGCAGCGTCACCTAACGGCGGCGTCAACACGATCACCGGCGAGGGTCTCTCCGAAGCGCTTGCGGGAGCGCAGGTCGTCATCGACCTGGCCAATTCGCCCTCTTTCGAGGACAAGGCCGTTCTGGAGTTCTTCGAGACCTCTGGCCGGAACTTGCTCGCAGCAGAAAAAACCGCGGGCGTGAAGCACCACATCGCCCTTTCGATCGTGGGCGCCGAGCGTCTGCCTGATAGCGGCTACATGCGCGCCAAGATGGCCCAGGAAAGGCTGATCCGAGGCTCCGCAATCCCATACACGATTGTCCACTCGACGCAGTTTTTCGAATTTCTGAGCGGCATTGCCCAGTCGGGTACTGTCGGAGACGTCACGACAGTTCCGAATGCCTATTTTCAACCAATCGCGTCTGACGACGTCGCGGACATCATGACGGATGTGGCGCTTTCGCCACCGGTCAATGGCGTGATCGAGATTGCAGGCCCAGAGCCGATCCGCATGAGCGACCTCGTTGCTAGATTTCTGAAGGCAACGAACGATCCGCGTAAAGTAACAGCGGATCCCCAGGCACGCTATTTTGGCACGGAACTTAACGATCGCTCCCTCGTGCCAGGCGATCATCCGCGCATCGGTGCAACGGACTTCGAAGACTGGTTCGGCCACGCCCAGCTCCAGCGGAACTGATCTGTGATTTGCGTGCCGCTCGACGGCGGGACACTGAAGGTTTCTGAGAGTGTTCCGCACGTACGTCATGTCACGGCCCAGCGCGACATAGCCAAACTGATCTGCTCGCCTTCATCAGGTCATAGGCTCACGCCGCTCCCCCCGGCAAGAGCCTGATCGCCGGCCGCCCCTCCCATCGGCCGGCGATCCCTTCTTCACCTCATCGCAAACAAGGAACCCAAACCATGATTAAGACCATCCTCTGTACCGCTGCTCTTGCAGCTGTTTTTGCAACCGCGGCCAAGGCCGACGATTCTTCAGGCGCAAAGGTGACCATGGTCTACGACCACCAACTCCCGAATGTGCCCGGCAAGAGCATGCGTGCCGTGCTGGTCGAGTATGGGCCTGGCGGCAGCTCCCCGTCACATACTCACGCGAAGTCGGCCTTTATCTTCGCAACGGTTCTGGAAGGCGCGATCCGCAGTCAGGTCAATAATGGGCCAGTGACCACCTATCGGACTGGCGACAGTTGGTCCGAGTTCCCCGGTGATCATCACGGCGTCAGCGGAAATGCCAGCACCACCGAGCCTGCTCGATTGCTTGCCGTGTTCGTCGTTGATACGGACGACACAAACCTGACGACATTCGAAAAGTGAGGTCGACAGAAGGTAGGGCGATCTCGGAGGACTTTGATGCACATCGAACAACTCAACGCGCCGACAAAGGCTCGCCTTATGGTGATCGAGGCCAACTCGGCGGCGCAAGCCGCGGCGCTTTCGCTTTCGAAGCCTGGCATTGGCCTTGTCGTTGTATGCGGCGAAAACGGAGCGGCGGCTGGCGTGCTAAGCGAATCCGACCTCATCCGCCCACCTCACCAGCCCGATATCGCGGGCATCCCCAGCATCCGCCCTAATGACCAGCCCAGTCGTGTCGTGCGGTCCGGGAGATGATCTCCGCTGGCGGCGCGCAGGGCGCGCGCGAGCCGCTCGTCCCCCAGACGCAGTGATTCCTGCGCGCGGACCTCGTCGTCGATGTCGAAATTGACGCCGTACAAGCGAAGGATTGTTCTGTCTTCGTCGCGCAACGGTTGAACGCGAATCGATGCAGCGATATTCGCCATCCTTGCTGCACAGCCGACCTTTGTGCTGGAGTGGCTCTCCCCGGGCAAATGACTTCTGAAACACGGCCTTGACGCCCGCCTGGTCATTCTGATGAAACAACTCCACATGCGAGGCGAACTGCCGCGTGCCTCGCGGTTCCTCCTTGGCTGAACTGATGCCCGCCCAGTCTGCGAACCGTTTTGATGAAATAGTACGGCAATCCCGCCGGCGTCATCAGCCAGATCATCGTGGGCACCGTATCGATCAGCAGCCTGAGCTCCCTCTCGCTCCTGCGCAGCGCGGTCTCCGCTTTGCGCCGGTCGTCTATGTCCTCGGTATGGCCATGCCAGCCGACGATTCGTCCCTGGTCATCGCGCGAGGCATCTCTAGGCTGTGGCGCCATTGCGCCATGCTCGCCTCGACATCGTCGGGGTGGACAAATCTCCGCCACCGAGACAAGTCGTCGGCATCCATGATCTCGCGCATTTCCTCGACCGTGACGCCAATGTACCCAAAGGGCTGCGGGAGTGAGAAACCGAAGGCGTCCGTCCGGACAGGCGGACCAGGCGATGCCCGGAATATCGGCGATGCCCGACCCGGCACTCTGGTAAAGTCGGTTATAGAAGCTGATGGTCCCGAAGATTCTTACCACCAGCCAAAGTGCAAACGCCCCGAAACAAACGCCGCGAACCGAGCAAGACCGTTCTCTGTGACGTATTCCGGCGACAGCAGGATCGCCGCTGACACCAAGCTCACGGCTGCTACGGCATCCGATCCCGCCTTCCAGCCCATGCAGACGCAGACAATTGCGACCACGACCAACAGGTCAGATGGCTCATGGGTTAAAAGCGTAACCAAAACGCATCCAACGCCAATCGCGGCAGGCCATGGCGTGGCGCTGCCGCAATGAGGTTAGTTCCATCTGAGACCCTCTGGATCCGCTTCCCCGGCCGACCTGTCATCGTGGCCGCGTCTACTCAGTCGCAAGGCGCCCCGTTTTTTACCGATTCTGCGACTGCTTTCCCGGCAGCCGAAGCCATCTTCAACTGGCACTGAAATAGGTTGGAGGCGGCTGACAATCGTTGAATGGATGTGAGACGGACCGCGAATTTTTTCACAGTCACTTCGCTAAAACCAAGATCGAACGCAATCTCCTTTCGTCGCACCGGACACCACGAATTCTGGGCTGAGGAAAACGACAACTTCTCCTCAATATCTGACATGACAGAAGCATTGAGGCCAGTGCAACACGGCAACGATGTAGGCATGGAGGTTTGTTTAGACAGACTTAGCCTGAGTATAGGGCCCCATCTGGTTTGAGCGCTGCAGCCGCGCAGCAGCGTTGGAGGCGCCGAGGCACAGCAGGCAAGCCGAAACTCCCCGTTGCCGCGCCGCGGCGCCCTCCGGGCAACAGAGTTAGTTGGAGCTCGAATGAGCTTGGGTCCTGCGACTTGCCACAAGTTGCGCCGCAGCTGTTGTCGTTACGCAAACCCCGACCAGGACATGCGTCCACATCGGCCCCTGCGCAGATCCGAAGCCGAGCAGAAACGGAGCGACCACCGCCCAGCACCCCAAGGTGAGGTTGGACCATTCCGTCCAGTCCCCGTACCGGTAGAGGGCCACGGCAGAGCTGCACACAATCAGCGCGCCCACGACCCCAGCGTCCCAAGCCGCAGCAGGTAGCCCGACGAACATGATTGCGGCGCAGGCCAAGGCTGCGCCGAGAATAAGGTTGGTCCATTCCAACCCCTTGCTTGGTACATCATTTCTCATTTTCATCTCCTTCTTCAGCCGTGCCACGGAGGTGGCCGGTACGCGGAGAATGGGGCAGTCCCAGGTACCCGCCAATTCTACGCAGGCACCTGTTCGTCGATGCTAAAGTCTAGGGCGGCCAGGCGATGATTGTAGAAGACAGCGATGCGCTCGATCATAGTTCGTCAGGGATGTGCGATCCCCGGCATACATGCCAAGTGGCATTCCTCCGCTCCGAGGAGCAAAGACGTTGCCCGGCCAATAGCATTTAGCAGATCGTGTAAGTTGACGTCTGTCCTTACTCTCAAAGCAATCCGTGAGGAGAGCCGGGAACAACCTCGTCCAGCGCGAGAACAGGCTGCTTGCCCTTCTATTCGGGACAGCAGGTCTCAAGTTTCTCGTTGGTCAGGCCCATCGGCATTGTCGCCGACTTCAATGGGCTTTTCCATGTCGTGCACCACGTCGGTCTTATTCAGCGCGATGCGAAAATCGGCAACACGCATCAGCGTGGCGCGCCAGTCGGCGATGCTGCCTACGTTGTTGATGAACCAGCGCAGCGAAGAATTCATCTGGTTAAACGCGCCGACTGCCACCATCAGTCCGCCGAAGCCTATCTGGCCCGAGAAATACACAGGTGCCGCGATAAGGATTGGGACCACGATGCCAATCCAGCCGTAAGTGTTGGTCACCCATGACAGGTTGATCTGGGCGGTGTAGATGCGCCGCATCGCTGCCAGCACCGCACTGAGGTCCATTTCGAGCCGTCGCTTCGCGTCGGCCTCGCCATGGTAGAGCGCGATGGCATCGACATTTTCGTTGATGCGCACCATGGAGGAGCGCAGTTCCGCTTCCCGTGTGTAACGATCACCGTCGAGATTGACCAGCGGGCGCCCCACCAGCCAACTCAGCCACGATGCTATGCCGGCATAAAGCAGCGCCGCCCACACCATGTAACCTGGTATCGCCAAGGGATAACCGCCAATGTGGAAGACGAAGCCAGAAGAAACCCGCCAGAGCACCTCAACAAAAGACGCCAGCAGGATGAACGACTGCAGCAGCCCGATCCCAAGGTCCGTCGACAGATCGGAAAGATGCGCGGCGTCCTGCTGCATGCGCTGATCGGGATTGACGCCGATAGCACCGGCATTTGTCAATCGCAACGCCCACGCCGGGTGCATCCATTGCTCGATCAGGTCGAGCGTCAACGCCTCGCGCAGCTTCAGCCGGATCATCTGGTTAAGCCAGGCCTGGCTAATATTGAGCACCAGAAGGCTGCCGGCAATAAGGGCAAAGATCACAAGCTGATATAGGAGAACCGGCAAGTCGCGGCGCGCCAGCGCGTCGTAGAAGGGCTGGTTCCAGCTGTTGAGCACGACCTGGCCGATCGATGTCGCGCCAATGACTGCCACGATCCCAACCGACGTCCAGAGCAGCCACTTGCGGACCGGCGATGCCTTCAAACCCAGATGGATGGTCGCCAATTGGTCGCCGAGGCTGCTGGCCTCGACCGAGACGGCGGCCATATTGACACCGGGGTTGTCGTCCGCTTGGTCAACCATACATGAGATCCATGCTTACGAGGCGGGTCACGTCGGCGCCAGAGCCGTGCCGCTAACTCGGGATTGCGAGCGGGTTCGTCGCGGTTACCGTGCTGGCCAGGGTTGGGAATACCGTTTGCCGGTTGAGACGGCGGAAAGACCGAGGCCTCGCCCGGTCCTGAAATCAATGCCGTCAGGGTCAATGGCCCCAGTTGCCCCGGCCAGATTCTTCCTTGGGACCGATCGGCCTGCGGACGGTCTGCGGTACGCCGGCATTTTTGTCTGCTTTTTTGCTCGATGCCGTATGGACGGCGTCGGTCGCAGGCAACTGCGGGACGGCCGGACCCATAATGGTCATCTCCGGCATGATGATGACTCCTGGCTTTGGAAAAAACTGCTTCATTTCGTCGGCGGTACTTCGCGCAAATCCACGCTTCGGTTTTCGCGCCGCATGTCAGCTTGAAATATGCCAACCAAGGCAGGATGTGAGCCATCGTGCCAAGGGCACGCGCTTCCAATACCTTCGTCTATGGTCTCCCGAGCGAAGGACTGGTCGGACTGTCGAGCACGCCATGTCCACGAGGGCGGGGACTCTGGTTCCACCTGACCCATTCCTGATGTGAGCTGAGACGCTCGGCGTTGAGGGTGCGGCAACCACGAACAATTGTTTCAGCTCGACCATACCTCGGCATAGGCGCGCCTAGCTGTCGGTGTCGTAGCCATCCCCACCGCCAAGTGCGAGTTCTCTGGAGCGTCGTTGGCTGCCGACGGCGTGGATGCCGCCGGCAATGACGACCGGCGCATCGCGATGAGCAGTCTCGCGCCCGACGACGGCCAAATTTTCGAAACGTCATCGAGGGTCCAGAAAAAGGGAAAGACCGTGAAACTCTACTATAGCCCTCTCGCCTGCAGTCTGGCCGACCACATCGCCTTGGAGGAGGCTGGCGCTTCCTTCGAGCGCGAAACCGTCAATCTCAAAACCAAGCGGACAGGCTCCGGGGAGGATTTCACCACGGTGACGCGCAAGGGGTATGTTCCGGCCCTCGTGCTGGATAGCGGGGAAACGCTGACAGAAAACATCGCCGTGCTCGATTGGGTCGCATCACAATACCCGGCACTTGGCGTGGAAGGGCCATTGGGCCGCACGCGCGTTCTCGAAGCGCTGACCTATGTCTCGACTGAGATACACCGAAGCTTCAAACCCATGTGGCACCAAGGCAGCGATGCCGAAAAGACCAAAGCGCGCGCGACGATTACGACGCAACTCGGCCTGTTCGCGGACCAACTCAGGACCGACTATCTGTTCGGTGACAAACCCAGCGTCGCGGATTTCTATCTTTTCGTGATGCTGCTCTGGGCCGCCCGCTTCCAAGTCCCCGTTCCCGCGCCTCTGGATGCGCTCCGCGCCCGAATTGCGGCCCGTCCGGCTGTTCGCGCCGCGATGGTTCGTGAGGGTCTCGTCTAACTGCGAGGCTGGCCGGTCGCGCGTATCGCCCTCGAGCTGGAACATATAACCTGGAGTTTATCCATGCTTGCGTTGCTGCAGAACCTCCACCTGATCGCTGCCAAGCGCGGCGATGGGTTACGCCCCGAATTTCTAAGGTTGGAGGCCGAGGCGCCACTCAGCATCGTCTTCCCACGTACAGACGCAGCCTCCTACGTTGCCCAGCAAGGGCGTCAAACTTCAGGTGGTGGCGTCACTCACGCCCGGCCGTCCTGAACGATTGCCAGGGCATGCAGCCTGGCACTGCCAAGTCGATGAATGAAGGTGATGCCAAAGCTGCGTCAAACAGCACGGTATCCGATTTTGCCCTGAAAAGAGGTTGCAACAATGGAAAATGCAGAACCGCCGAAAGAGATCGATCGATCTCGCAGGGCCTTTGTCGGCGCCGCGGCAATCGGTCTGGCTGCTACGCAGTTCACGACAGTTCGCTCAGCTCAGGCACGACCTGTTTCAGGGCTGGACGGAACAACGACAGAGCGGTCGACGGCTGCCTCCTTCGCAGTGCTCAGCCAAACCGACGCTGGCGTACTGAACGTCGGTTACGCTGAGGCGGGTCCGCCCGACGGTCCAGTTGTTATCCTCCTTCATGGCTGGCCCTACGACATCCACAGCTTTGTCGAAGTCGCTCCGTTGTTGACGACGGCGGGTTATCGCGTGATCGTCCCGTATGCACGCGGCCATGGCACGACGCGCTTTCTTTCCAGTCAGACGGTCCGCAACGGTCAGCAGTCTGCGCTGGCTGTCGATGTCATCGAGTTGATGGATGCGCTGAAGATCAGCCATGCGATCATCGCCGGCTATGATTGGGGCGCGCGCACGGCCTGCATCGTCGCGGCGCTCTGGCCCGAGCGTTGCAAAGCCCTTGTCTCGGTCAGCGGCTATCTGATCGGCAGTCTCGCGGCAAACAGAATGCCGTTGCCGCCGAAAGCAGAGCTCCAATGGTGGTATCAATACTATTTCGCCACGGAACGCGGGCGGGCGGGCTACGAACGATACCGGCGAGACTTCGCAAACCTTATCTGGCGGATCGCCTCGCCGAAATGGGACTTTGATGACGCCACGTTCGATCGCAGTGCAGCGTGCCTCGACAACCCGGATCACGTCAACATCGTCATCCACAATTATCGCTGGAGGCTCGGCCTGGCACAAGGCGAGCCGGAATTTGACGGCCTGGAAAAACGGCTGGCCGAAAGTCCCCTGATCACGGTGCCCACCATCACCCTCGAGGGTGATGCCAATGGCGCACCCCATCCCGACAGCAGCGCCTACGCCAAGAAATTTTCAGGCAGATACGACCACCGGCTCATCACCGGCGGTATCGGCCATAACTTGCCGCAGGAAGCCCCACAGGCCTTCGCCCAGGCTGTCATCGAAGTCGGGGAATACTAACGAGGCAAGCTGATACCTGGCTGATGCGAAACTGATCCTGCGCAGCTCGTATCGAACAAATCGCAACTCCGCCTTGCTGCGCCTTGCCCGTCGACCAGCCTCGTACCGAGTGACATATCGGAAGGATCTATTGTGGACTCAACTGTGCCATCTGCTGTTTCGCAACCGGTCGTCGCGCAACTGACGCGGGCCGCAAATATTTCTCGTCGTGACGGTCAGATCCGGGCCCGAACATGACGCGGCGGTGCGCGCCTTGTGTGGCGATCTTTCCGCGCTTCTACGCGCCGTTGGGTTCCGTGACCTCGAGGGTCGGTTGTCATGCGTCATGGCGTTTGGGTCCGATGCGTGGGACCGTTTCTTTGGAGCGCCCAAGCCGAAGGACTTGCATCCATTTCGCGAGATCCATGGCCAGCATCACGCTGTCTCGACGCCAGGCGACATCCTGTTTCACATCCGTGCGGCGCATATGGATCTTTGCTTCGAGCTGGCGACACAGATCATGTCGCGGCTCGATGGCGCGGTCTCGGTGGCGGATGAGGTGCACGGCTTCAATTACTTCGATGACCGCGACCTGATCGGTTTCGTCGATGGGACCGAAAACCCAGTGGATCAAGACGCCGTCAAGGCCGCGATCATCGGCGATGAGGATCTCTCATTCGCGGGAGGAAGCTATGTGATCGTGCAGAAGTATCTGCATGATCTGAAAGCATGGAACGCGCTTCCGATCGAGGTGCAAGAGAGAATTGTAGGCAGTGAAAAACTCTCCGATATCGAGCTCGACGATGCCGTGAAACCGACCTCGGCGCACAATGCGCTGACCACGATCATCGAGGACGGAGAGCAGTTGCAAATTGTGCGCGACAACATGCCGTTCGGCGACGTCGGCAAGGGTGAGTTCGGCACGTATTTCATCGGCCACGCCCGTTCGCCGTGCAGAATAGAGCAGATGCTGGAGAACATGTTCGTTGGCCGGCCGCCAGGCAACTACGACCGGTTGCTCGACTTCAGCCGCGCCATCACCGGCACGCTGTTTTTCGTGCCGTCGGCGACATTCCTCGACAATATTGTGACTGAGTAAGCGGTCACCTCGCGACCGCTGGCCCGGTCCGTCGGGCGGACCTCATTCTACGTCGTCGTAGATTCGCGGATGGTCTGCGAAAGCATGGGATTCCCCAACAGCTGAATTTCGTCAATGAAATCGTTCTCCGAAGCTGCCATTCCGCTCCCGGCATCGTGAGATAATCCGCGACGATCGCCTCATTCTGCTCTTCGCTCCAGTCACCGGCCATGGATGCCTCAGACAAGGGTAGAGTGGGGAGGGCCCGCTTCATGTCAGCAACCGCGTCGGCACGCCGAGCGCCGGACCGGCCTTGCCGAGGCGCTGGTCGAGCGTGTGCACCGTGGCGCCATGCTCCGATGCAATGGCGAGATGCAGCGCATCGCCGGCCCGAAGCCCAAGCATATGCTGATCGGCAAACTTCGCCGCGGTCCGGAATTGCCCGCCAGTCACGCCGAGCACGGTGAAGCTCTCGGCGACCAGCTTGTTGAACATGGCGAGCGCCCCGGCGCGCTGTTCCAGGCTGATCTGGCTGGTCCGCAGCTTGATCGCCATGGCCGAAGACATCTCGGTGATGGTCCAGTCGCTGATCAGAAGCTGCGCCACATCCTGCTCCGCCAGCCAAGTCTGGACGCGCGGCGTCATCGCTTCATTGGAGAGCGCCGCGACGATCAGCGACGTGTCGAGATAAAGCATCAGTAGCGGTCGCCGTCCCGCATCGCGCGCACCAGATCAGCAGCGCTTTCAGTCTGCGGCGGCATGATCGCCGTCAGAGACCGGAGCAGGGCAGCGTCGATTGGTTTGCGAGGATTGGCCACGGCGGTGAGCCGTGCAACCGGCTTGCCGCGCCGAGTGATGTCGATTGAATGGCCTGCCTCGACCCGGTCGACCAACTCGCTCAGATGGGCCTTGGCTTCTGCCAGATTGATCACATCCATGACATTCTCCTGACCATGTAGGTGGTCATATAGCGTGTTCAACTTAAGAATTCCAGAGCGAACTCCCGACGTCCGTCGTGGCGAGTACTCCTGTAGAACCGGGCGTCGGTGCGCTTGCCATGCGGGCTTCAACCAGATGCGAATTCCGCGAGTTCGTCGGCCGCTTCACTGACACCGCAGGTAGCCGCGCGCTCGAGCCATGGTCGACCCGCCACCAGGTCAGGCTCGCCGCTGGAACCAGGGGCTGTCGTTGCCACGTTCGGGTTTGGCGGCAGCTTTTGCTGCTATATCCCGTGGTCAAACTTTGTTCCCTTCTATCGAAGCAGAATTGACTGCCGCTTCCCTTTCTTTCGGGACCATAAAGCCCTCCGCCGCGCAAGGCGCTTGATTTGGGTCAGACGTTCCGTGGTATGTCTTGTGGGGCTTGACCAGCTCGGGTGCCGGTTTCAGCCGGAACAAGGTCGATCGATCGAATGGCGCATACCTTTGTATGCCAGTGCCAGACTCAGATCCGAAAGGCGTCGCGAAATGTTCCATTCGACCCTGGCTAGGCGTGGGGTGGGAGTTGAGACCCGCTGGCCTTTGCCCGCAGCCAGTCCGAGACGCGATAGTACCGTAACATCGCGGCGGGAGCGAACGACATGAAGAAGGGTGCCCGCCGGAGTGGTTCGAGCTTCAGCGACAGGTCTTTTTCAGGGACGCCCTTCGCCCATTCGCCGAGTATGCCGCCGAGCATGCTTCCGGTCGGCACGCCACGACCGGACAGTCCTGTCAGGGCGACGACGCACGGCGCGAGCTCATAGAATCGCGGGATGGTGCGCTTCTGCATGTCCAGCTCGCCGAACCAGAAATACTCCCATCTCAGGTCGCTGCTGATCTGCGGATGAAGCCAGCGCAGGCGATCGGACATGAGGCGGTGTGTGAACGCCATGTCCCTTCCACGACGGCCCATCGGGAACATCGAAGCGACGATGCGTCCCTCGGCGTTGTACTTGTAGACGAAGATGTCGCCGCGGCCGTCATGCATCGTCGTGTTGCGCGGCAAGATGGTTTGGCGTTCGCTGGCCGTCAGCGGTTGGGTGGCGGCGACGAACACCCTCTGGATCTTGTAGGTCCGGTCGAGGCCTGGCCATCCGTCGACGGTGTAGGCGCCAGTCGCAAAGATGACCTTGTCGGCGACGACGGTTCCTTCGCCGGCATGCACTGCCCAGGCACCGTCCTGCCGCACGACGTCGCGGACCCGCGACCCGGTGTGGATTGTACCACCTTCCTCCATGACAGCACGGGCGAGGCCCCTTGCATATCCCAATGGATTGAGGTGACCAGCCTCGGAATGAAACCAGCCGCCATGATATCGCGGGCTGCCGGTGATTTCCTCGGTCGCCTGTCTGTCGAGCACCCGCGTCTTGGCGCCGACGGCATTGTATTGCTGCGCCTTTAGCTCGAGCTTGGCGACGGCGCCTGGCGTCAGCGCGCCCATGACGTAGCCGTTCTGCTGCCATTCGCAATCGATGCCATAGCGCTCGATCATCCCGGCGACTTGTCCATTGGCTCCTGTCTGCCGGGCGATCAGCCTTTCGGCCCACGGCTCGCCCATCATGGCACGCAGTTCGGGCAGGCTGTAATGGGTGAAGGTTGGCGTACAGTGGCCGGCATTGCGCCCCGAGCCGCCGAACCCGATCTCCTGCGCTTCGAGCAGAACGACGTCTATGCCGTCACGGGCGAGATCGAGTGCGGTGGTCAACCCGGTGTAGCCACCGCCGACGATACAGACGTCCGCCCGCCTGCGTCCTTGCCGAGGGCCGGTCTTTGGCGGAGGCGCCGCGGTCGCATACCAGAGCGAGACTTCAAACGGCGAAAACCTTGCCATTCCAGGCGGCTTCACAGCATGTCGCTTCGTGCGTCGAGCGCATCGCGCAACCCGTCGCCGATGAAGTTGAAACTGGTGACTGCCAGGGTGATGGCGGCACCGGGAACGATTGCCAGCCACGGCGCGCTGTCGAGATACTGCTGGGCGCCGTTCAGCATGTTGCCCCAACTCGGCAGCGGAGGCTGGATGCCGTAGCCGAGGAAGCTGACATAGGCTTCCAGAAGGATGGCGCGGGCTACGGTAAGCGTGGCCGCGACGATGATCGGGCCGATCGCATTGGGCAACAGTTCGCGAAACATAATGTGGCTGTTGCTCAAGCCCAGCATGCGGGCGGCGACGACGAAGTCGCGTTCGCGCAGCGATCGCACTTCCGCCTCGACGATGCGCGCGATTTCCATCCAGCTCGTTGCCGCGATGATCAGAGTGATCATGATCGGGCTCGGCTTGATGAAGGCCGCCATCGCCAGCAGTAGGAAGATGTTGGGAAAGGACAGCATCGCGTCGACGAAACGCATCAGCACCGTGCCGATGCGGCCGCCGAAGAAGCCGGCAGCGATACCGAGCACGGTTCCAAAGACTGTGCTGATGACCATCGCAGCGAAGCCGACCAGGAGCGAAATGCGTCCAGCCATGAAGAGCCGCGCCGCGATGTCACGGCCAAGCGGATCGGTGCCGAAGAAATGATAGCCCGTGAACGGCGGCGAGAACCGGCCACGCAGGTCGATGTAGAGATCGTCAAAGGGCAGCAGCAAGGGGCCGAAGACGCAGGCCAGCACCAGAACGACGATCATCACCAGGCCGAACATCGCCAGTCGGTGACGGGCAAATCGGCGCACGGAGCGGCTTTGCCACCAGCGGTGCCTGGCGTGGATGGGGATGAGGAAATCCGACTGGGTCATCTATTCGTCCTCAGCTCAATCGAATGCGCGGATCGACGAATGCGACGGTGAGGTCCGCGGCTAGATTGCCGACCAGGACCAGAACCGCAGACATCATCAGCAGACCCATCACGACGGGGTAGTCGCTGTAACCGAGGCTATCGAGGAACAGCCGTCCCATGCCGGGCCAGGTAAAGACCGTTTCCGTCACCAGCGCTCCACCCAGTATTGTTGGCAGCTGCAGCCCCAGCAGGGTGATCATCGGCAGCAGGGCGTTTCCGAGGATGTGGCGGATCAATACGCGCCGGGAACTCAGCCCCTTGGCCCGGGCCGTTCGGACAAAATCCTGACTGATGACGTCGAGCGTGGCGGTGCGCATGTAGCGGCTCCACACGGCGACATTAACCAGCGCAAGAACGATGCTCGGCATGATGAGATGGATCGCGTAGTCGCCGAGCGAGCCATTGCCGATCGTGTACATGTTGCCGGCCGGCAGCCATCTGAGCCGCAGCGAGAATATGTAAATCGCGATCAACCCGAACCAGAAGGTCGGGATCGACAGTGCCACCATCGCGCCGACCGTCGCTGCGTAGTCGAAGATCGAGTATCGTCTAAGCGCGCCCAGGACACCTATCCACGTGCCTACAAAGATGGCGATCGCGGTCGATACGCCCATCAGCAGCAATGTCGCGACAAGGTGCTCCCAGATGATATCAAGCACGGGCCTGCCGTCCCGGTAGGAATGACCCCAGTCACCGCGAAGCAGGTGGCTCAGCCAGTCGAGGTACTGGATGGGAAGGGGGCGATTGAGTCCCATTTGCGTGGCGATCCGGTCAAGATCGGCCTGCGTCATTCCTGGCGTGAGGGTGAATTGCGAGAGCGGTCCGCCCGGAGCCAGGTTCAGGACGGCAAAGCCGATCGCCGAGACCAGCAGGAGCAGGACGAGACTTTGCCAGAAGCGTCCCAGCAGATAGCCAAGCATGCCGGTTGTCTCCGTTTTGGTGTCCGTAGATACAGTCGCGCCAGAGGCGCCTTGTCGGCTATGCAGGCCGAGCCGGTGATGGCCGGCTCGGCCTATTCCGGCACTATGCCCAGTGCCAGGTGGCCACGTCCCAGGAGTCGATGCGTACATTGATGTTCGGCTCGACGCCTTCGACACCGGCCTTGTGTCCGCGCACCGTCGCGTATTGGAACATCGGCAGGAATGGCAGGTCGTTGCGTACGGTCTCCTGGATTTTCAGGTAGGCTTGCTTGCGCTTCTCCGGCACGAATTCAACGCCACCGGATTCGAGCAGCTTGTCCACCTCCGGGCTGGCATACTGCCAGGTGTTCTGGCCGGCGCCACCCTTGGCCGGAATCGACTTCGAGCTGAGATAGTCCGAAGTGTCGGGATCGGAGCCCGTCAGAAAGTTGATGCCGACGACGACGGAATCGAATTCCGACTTCATCCAGTAGTCGCCCCACATCACGGCCGGCGGCAGATTGGAGATCACCACCTCGACGCCGATGTCGCGATATGATTGCTGGATGAACTGCTGCGCCTGCTCGCGGATATGATTGCCCGCCGTGGTCGAATTCTTGAACGAGAGGCGGACACCGTCCTTGACGCGGATGCCGTCCGCACCGGGGACCCACCCCGCGTCGTCCAGCAGTTTCTTTGCCTTGTCCACGTCGTATTCCTGCTTCGGCAAATCCGGATTGTAGTAGAAGGACTGCTGCGGCATGTAGGTTTCGGTCGGGGCCGGCAGCCCATAGTAGAGGGCGTCGATGATCGTTTTCTTGTCCAGCGCATGGTACAGCGCCTGGCGAACGGCGAGTTCCTTGAACTGCGGGCGCTCCATGTTGAAGCTGAGCGATTCGACCGTGGCGGCGGGAATGACGGCGACCGACGTTCCGCTCAATGCCTTGGCTTCCTCATAGTGGTCGGCTGTGATCCACTGCAGTCCGATGACGTCGATATCACCGGTCTTGAACTGGGTGTAGAGAACGGTCAGATCCGGAATGTACTTGTAGATCAGGCTCTTCAGGTAGGGGCCGTCGGCGAAGTAGTCGGTGTTGGCGGCCAGTTCGATATGGTCGCCGGCCATGCGTTCCACCCATTTGAACGGGCCAGTGCCAATCGGGGCATTGTTGAACGGCGCGCTGTTCTTGTCCTCCGCCGCACCGAGCACATGTTTGGGAACGATGAAGGTCGCGGCCAAAATCGACGGGTAGGGCGCGTAAGGCTCCTTCATCTTCCATTTGATCTCGGTTGGCGAGACGACAGTCAGGTCCTGGACAAGTTCGTGGCCGGCGCGTCGCCAGCTGCGAAACTTCGGGTCAACCAGCAGTTCGAGCGTGAACTTAACATCCTCGGCGGTGAACGGCTGTCCGTCATGCCACTTCACGTCGTCGCGCAGCTTGACGTGCCACTCGAGCCCGTCGGCCGAGATGCCGCCGTTTTCGACGGTCGGCACCTCCTTGGCGAGCGCGGGGAAGAAATTGCCCTTGGGATCGACACCAAACAGCGGATCGAAGACGCTGAAGTGTATGCCCTCGTCGACCTCGATATGGGGCAAATGCGGGTTGAAGACGGTGGGCTCCTGGGAAAAGCCGACGATCACCTGTCCCTTGGGTTCGCTCGGTGGGGTTGCCGCAAGGGCCCTGCCTGCTCCCGTCAGGTTGGGCATGGTGAGGCCGGCGGCACCGGCGATTGCCATTCCAAGCGCCTGACGACGCGTCGGTCGAAAGATTATGCTGCTGCTGCTCTTGTCTGACATTGGAGGCTCCTTTTCATAGTGTTCCACTTTCGCTGCGTCATGCTCTCTTGTCGGAGCGCTTATAATCCAGTGATCGGCGCGACCTTCGATCCGTCCGAGAACCGCGACCACCGGAAGTCCTTGGGATTGACGATCGGCGGCCGTCCGGTGACGATATCGGCCATCAGCCTGCCTGCCGCGGGGCCGATGCCGAAACCATGGCCCGAGAAACCGGTCGCCACGTGAAAGCCGGGAACGCTGTCGACCGCCGAAATGACGGGAATGGCGTCGGGCGTGACGTCGATATAGCCGGCCCAGCGCTGCGCCACCTGTGCCTTTTCCAGAACCGGAAATGCTTTGCGGGCATTTGCAAGGACGCGCTCCGAGCTTTTCTTGGAAGGCTTTGGATCGAGCACGCGGCAGTATTCGAAGGGGCTCGCCTCATCCATCGCCCAGCGGGTCGGCATCCTTGCCTCGTCTAGGAAGCGACCGCCCAGGCGGAATTGCAGCGATCGCCACTCTGTCTTCCAGGCCGGAAGAAAATCGCGCGCATAGCGAAAGGAGTTCGGCACGAGGTCGACGACATTGCTCATGCTGGAGGCGACGGTGTAGCCACCGTCCTGGCGCTTGCGTATGGCGAAGTTGTTTGCCCACACGGCCTGGTCCGGCCCGTTCTCGACCGGCGTCGTGCGAAGAACCGTGTTCATGACCTTCAACTGCGGCAGGTTGAGACCAAGCGTTCCGCAAAACAGGTTCGACCAGGCCCCTCCGGCAAGGACGACCGCCTTGCAGGCAATGAAGCCGCGTTCGGTCACCACGCCCGAGACGGCACCATTCGTCGTCTCCACGCCGCGCACGGCGCATTCCGTCAGTATGGCGGCGCCGCGGTCGCGTGCGGCTTCGGCAATTGCAGGCGCGGCCTTCTGGGGCTCGGCGCGACCGTCGGCGGGCGTGTAGAGCGCCCCTTTGACGTCGAGATTGGAGCCGGGGAGGAGGTCACGCAGTTCACCCGGGCCGATCATTCGCGACTCGAACTGATAGCCTTCGAGATGGCGTCCCCAGCGCTCGTGCTGTTCGTATTCCTTGTCGTCCGCGCATGTGAACACAATTCCGGCCCGGGCATAGCCAGTGTCTCGTCCGGTCCGTTCGGAGAGCCTCGCCCATATGCGCAAGGCCTCCGCCATCAGCGGAACCTCGCGTGGATCCCGCCGGGAAATGCGAACCCAGCCCCAGTTGCGACTGGACTGCTCCTGTCCGATCCCGCCCTTCTCGCACAGGGCGACCCGCAAGCCTGTCTCGGCCAGTTCAAGTGCCGTCGCGGTGCCGATGATGCCGCCGCCGACGACGACACAGTCGACCTCCTTTGGCAGCTCGGTATCTCCATGGACGGGGACGACGAACGGTCCGGGCATGCTCAGTAGGACTCCTCGAGCTGGCTATTGATAGAAAATTCCGCGACGCTCGCATGATCGGGCAGATCGAGAAGCAACCCGATGATCCGTGCGAGGTCCTCCGGATCGGTCATCAGCGCATCGGAGCGATCGGTGATGCCGCGGGCCATGTCGGTGGCGACGAAACCTGGACAGACGGCAGTGGCCCGAATTCCGAGGTCCCACCCCGCCTGCCGGATGCCGTGGGCCAGCGCGACTGCGGCAAATTTGGAGATCGAGTAGGATCCCGCGGTCACGGACTTGACCCGCTTGCCAGACAACGAGGCCAGTATGATCACCCGGCCCGCGGGGCTCGCCGCAAGCGACGCCCATGACGCGCGCACCAGACGGCGCGGAGCCTTGACGTTGATCTCGAACATCAGATCGAGATCAACGTCGTCGATGTCGATGACCGACTTCGGAATCATGATGCCGGCGCTGGCGACAACCGCGTCGATCCGGTTGAAGGCATCAATGGTGCCGTCGACCCACGTTTGTTCACTGCCGGCTTCCGCGGCATCGTACGGGAACACGCGGACGCGTTCGCTATCGGCCCAGTCGGGCTGCACCGATGCGCGCATGCCAAGCGACAATGTCCAGCCCGTCTCGAACAGGTGCCGGGCGCAAGCCGCACCAATGCCGCGGCTGGCACCGGACACGAGTGCCACACGCTGGCCGGCTCGGATTCCCGCGGGTTTCCTCATTGGTCGAGTCCCGCGGTGCGGCGATAGACACGCCGCAATATGTCCAGCAGACGCTTCTGGTCTTTCTCAGGCACATCGGCGAAGAAATCGCTGGATTGCTTGGTGGCGATCTTGCGCACCTTGCGGGCGAGATCTGCCCCCTTTTGGGTGATGTGGAGCTCCTGTGCGCGTCCATCGTCCGGCGCAGCCTGACGCGTGATCAGTTCGTGATCGATCATCTGGTCGACCAGCCTGCCCATGGCGGAGCGATCGCGCATAATGAGCTGCGCGATGACCGATGGCCGTATTCCTGGATGGCTGTCGACAAGGAGCAGGGTGGTGATCTTGCCCGTTCCCCGGGCAACATTGAGACCTTCCAGGCGGTCATCGAGATCGCGAGAAAGCGCTATGTTGATGCTGCGGATATAAAAGCTCAACGTGTCTTCGAGGACATCCAGCCCGACCGTCTCGACGGGATAAGGCGGACCTTTGTTCTTCTTCACCGGCATCGAACACTCTCCAGAGGCTGTCGTGGACAGCCTTCATCGAGATCGCCGCAGCCCCATCCGGGGTTGTCGAGGGTCTTCCAGGGTATGATTGAGCGAGTAGTGGATAAATGCAACTACTTTTAGTGGACAAACGCAACTATTCCGCTCAGCAGGAGACCGGCGCGGCACGCATCGGCAGCCTGATCAAGGAGCAGACATGCGGCCGCGCCTTTGTCGGCACGGTCATTTATTGTTCAGGGGAGGAGAGCTTCAGGGTGGCCGCGGCTCAAGCCGCCGGGATCCAATCCTTGCCGGGAATGGCGGAGATCAGTTGCCTCGTATAGGGGTGATGTGGCGACCGGAATATCTGCGACGGCGGGCCACACTCCACGACTTCGCCGCGGTTCATCACCAGAATTTCGTCGCAGATCCGGCTTGCCACCCGCAGGTCGTGAGTGATGAAGATCATGGCGATCTTTATTTCTTCCTGGATGCTCGCCAGCAGATCGAGAATCTGCGCCTGGATGGAGACATCGAGAGCCGAGACCGCTTCGTCGGCGACCAGGACCTTGGGGTCCATCATCAGGGCTCGTGCGATGCCGATCCGCTGACGCTGGCCGCCAGAGAATTCGTGCGGAAAGCGGTCGTAGGCACCCTCGTCGAGGCCGACCAGACGCAGCAGCCGCAGCGCCTTCGCGCGCGCTTCCGGGGCGGACAGGCCGTGCGCCATCGGGCCGACGGTGAGGATCTTGGCGATCGTCTGGCGCGGATTGAGCGAGGCGAACGGATCCTGGAAGATCATCTGGATGTGCGGCCGCATCGGTCGGAACTCGGAGTCCGAAAGCGCCGCGATATCCTTGCCGTCGAACAGGATGCTGCCTCCGTCGCTGTCCAGGAGTTTCAGCAGGACGCGGCCCAGCGACGATTTCCCCGAGCCGGACTCGCCGACGATGCCGAGCGTTCTGCCCTGGCGAACCTCAAAGCTGACCTGCTTGACGGCGTGCACGATGCGGGACCGCGAGAAACCGATGCCCGGCCGATATGTCTTGTCGAGTTTCTGCACCTCCAGCACGATCGGAGTATCCTCACGCGCCTTCGTTTCGCTCTCGATCATATGCGGGACGGCGGCGATCAGCCGCCTGGTGTAGGGATGGCTTGGATTGCCCAGAACGGCGGCGGCGGCGCCTTGTTCGACCATCGCGCCTTTCTCCATGACGATGACGCGATCGGCGATTTCCGCGACGACGCCAAAATCGTGGGTGATGAACATGACGCTCATGTTCCTTTCGCGCTGCAGCCGCCGGATCAGGGCAAGTATCTGCGCCTGGGTGGTTACGTCGAGAGCGGTGGTCGGCTCGTCGGCGATCAAAAGATCAGGCTTGAGCGCCAGCGCCATGGCGATCATGACGCGCTGGCGTTGCCCGCCAGAGAGCTGGAACGGATACTGGTGGCGCAAGACCTCCGGTTCCGGCAGGCCGACTTCGCCAAGCAGGTCGACAACCGCCTTGGCGCGGGTCGCCGAGGTGCCGGACCGGTGTGCTTCCATGACCTCCGCCACCTGCTGGCCGACAGTCATCAGCGGATTGAGCGCGGAAAGCGGATCCTGGAAGATGATGGAGACCGAACGGCCACGCAGACTGCGCATCACGTCTTCCGCGGCGCTGGCGAGATCGTGACCCTTGAAGCGGATGCTTCCCTGCGCGATCCGCACCGAAGACGGCAGCAGGCCCATGATCGCGTTTGCGGTGACGGACTTGCCGGAGCCGGATTCGCCGACGATGCAGAGCATCTCACCCTTCCGCATGTCGAAGGATATGTTTTCGACCGCGTTCTGCCGCTCCATGTTCTTTGGCAGGCGGACGGTCAGATTTCGAACAGAGAGAACAGTTTGCTCGCTCTGCTCGTGGGTGGTCATTTCGCTCGGCGGCATTGCTTGGCCCTTCAAAGTCCAATGATCTGACAGCATACTAGCCGCACGCCCTGCCATCAGCGCAAGCCCCGACGTGAAGTCGCGTGGTAAGCGGTCTAATACTACAGTTGCGGCAGGGCAATCGGGTGAGTTAACGCGTGACAAGGGGTTTAGGAGCTGAATCTGTCGAGAGCATCTGATTCTTTGGAGGATGCACTGGATGGACGATGTAGCTTGCGATGCCGGTGCGTTGGCGGAAACGGTTGTTTTTCTGGGTCATTTCAGGATCTGCCTGATGGTCGGCAGAGTGCCGTCGACCTTCATCGGCTTGTGGATCATCAACCGCTTCGGCAGGTGCTCCGGATGGATCTCAAGCAGCGTGATCTTGATTTCTGGCTTGCACTGGCTGCAATCGAATTTCAGTTTTAGAGGATCGACACCGCCCCATAGACCTCATCAGGTCGGCCGAACGGCAATAACGGACATTGCCGCAACTGCACTCCGCCTTGACGAGCATATTGTGCCGGGTCGCCTTTCCCAGCGTGTCGATCGGATCGTGCGCCATGAGAACGAATAGAGAACATTTCTCTTGATCGTCAAGGCGCCTGTGGAATCTTTTCGTCATGAGCCACGAGCCCATGGGAGTGCCGCGTGAGCGAGCAGCATGCAGGCTTCGTCAAATCAAGGCGACCGTTCCCATTGGTTCTGCCAGCGACGTCGAACTCTTTGCCGCCGAGCAAAAAGCCCGCAATTTCAAGGACACCACCGTGAGCCGCGCCAGCACGGTCGATGGCGATCACGGTCGCATCGAGACCCGAGACATCACGGTTATCCACGATATCGACTGGCTTCAAAGGAGCCATCAATGGCCTGGCCTCAAGAGTGTCGTCATGGTCCAGAGCACCCGTGAGGCCGGCGGCAGGATCGTTTGGCACACAGAGCGATTTCTAGGGTAACTATTTCCTATGGCTAAGGGCTGGCTCCAGGGGGATCGGGTGAGTTGATTATCGTGAGATGACGCTTACGAGGAATTCGTCGTCCCAGGCCGCCACTTTTCGTGTCAATCGCAACGAATCCTTCCCATGCGCTCGTCGTATGAGATTGAGAGCCATGTGTTTTATGGTGGTGAAGTTTGCGGGGGCATGGTCTGTTCGCAGGCGGCACTCGTCATCGCGGAAGACCATGTCGAGTTTTCGACGGCCCAATGGTCGCGGATGAGAGGGCCAATCAGATTGGCCACGAGAACTAGCGAGGTGATGTAGAAACGCGTCTCGCGTTCGATCCTGCCACGTCAGCGAGCCGCGAGGGTCCGATCTCTTATCTTGCCCCAGTTGCGGGGTTTCTGACATATTCGCTCGGTCCGCGCGTCATCCTGTTGCGCGCGCGCAGCGGAAAGCGAAAGCAAACCTGCCTCACTGGGTCACAACTCGGCGCAGCGCCGCCCAAGGCACTTTGCATCGACTGCGGCCAATCCCAGGAGCGTCTTCGATACCTAGATAGCTATCCGCATGGCGTTGAGGACGCGACGTAGACTTACCGAAGGCCAAAAAAAGCTCAGTATCAATAATACGACGACCACCGCTCCAACGAGCCAGATGATATTATTCATGATCTGCCTCCTATTGCTTCCGAAAGCTCGTGCTTAGCTAATAGCTGATTGGAATGGGCCAGATGCTTGCGCTGCTTCTTCTTCGAGCTTCACAACCTTTTCCCTGATCTCCTCCGGGTCGGCATGCTCCAGCCCGACAACGTCGTTTCTGGTTTCCTCAAGTGCAACGATGATCTCATCGAGTTTGGCGTGGATGGCGGCGGTGTCGCGATAGCCCTGTATCAGGACAACACCAGTGATCACGATGGCCGCGACCGACAGGGCATACGTAACCGTGTTTGTCAGGCCAAAAGGTACCAGCGCTGTGCAAAGCACCATGGCTATGAGCATCACATAAAACCCGGGGGGCCGGGAAAGAAAGTCGGCCGCGACGAAAAGGAAGCGGTTCATGCGAACCATTGTCCGTCAAAAGGCCAAGGCGAAGATAGCGATCAGCGCCGTGACCGCCACGCAGAACGGCACTGCCAGGAGCATGCCTGCCTCTAGAGACCGGGTTTCTTTGTCGCTTAACATTAGGGTCGCCTCATACGCATCGTTGAAGATAGAGGGTTCGCACGCCTCTCGGCAGAAGCGAGCGAACCCTTATCGGCGCAGGAAGAGACGTAGCTGCGCCGATCTACAAGATTGTCATCCAGCGATCGCGAGAAAAAGGTGACGGTCCCAAATAGCGGCGAGAGCACCCAGCGCGCTTGACTGACACTTCTATCCATCTGATTTCTCCGACTTTTCCGAGAAACAACACCCGCGAAAGTAAGCTGTTCCACGCAACGTCATGGGTAAGACTATTGCGTTTTGCTATCAGACTTTGGCCCCATGTCCCGTGGGACCGAAGCCCTGTCGGGGAACGCCTGCACCTGCTCGAAGTTTGGTTGGCTGGCGCGGAGTTCTGCGTCGATCTCATAGGAGGAAAACATGAGAATGCACCTTACCGGCGCCGTTGCGGCGTTTCTGCTCCTCGCAGGTATCGGCGCGGCCGCAGCCGAGGACGTGGTCATTACGCCTGAGCAGGACACGGTCATCCACGAGTATGTGAAGAAGCAGCCTTTGGCATCGGTGAAGGTTCCCGGCGTGGAACTCAATATCGGCTCATCGCTGCCAGACACCGTCGAGCTTCACGAAGTTCCGAACGTTAAATACCGCTATGTCGTGATCGACAATCGGACGGTTCTTGTCGAGCCTGGCACTCGCAAGATTGTCAAGGTCTACGACTGAACCAGCCCTCCGGCCCGCCGCTGGCGGCGAGCCGACCCAACAAACCGTTCCAACAGGCGCAAAAGCCCGCCACCTCCGGGAGAGGTGACGGGCCTCTTAGATACCAGCGAGGGGACTATGAAATGCTGGCGATCCATAAACGTAAAAAAGCCGACCGAGTTTCCTGAAATATTAGACGGTACGAAAATGGACAAACCGTCGTGATCGTCTCGATCCGCACCTTGTCGCCAATTTCTTTGGCCATCCAAAGCCATGGTCGGTCTTTGCATCTCCTGTGCAATTGAGCCCGCGCCACTTGCGGGAGGCGCGGGCCGATCGGGCCGGTGAAATCCCGATCTTCGGCAGTGATGGGGTGAGCATCGCTTGCCGCAATCACAAATAGTTAGAGGTTGCTAATGTTTGGTCAAGCCGTATCGAACGTCGGCTTCCCGTTTGGGATCATTTTCCCGGCGTCGGGAAAATGGTCAGGCCGGCGACAAAAATGCCCCGACCGACGTTGCAGTGGATGAACGACGCTCGACGGAAGTCTAAGGTCGATCTAGCCCGCGCCGAATTGACGAAGGTTCTTCGTGACCGGCCGCCAGCAAGGAACATCGCGGTCTGCCACAAAGGGACCGACCATGACGCGCCTTACAAGCCTGAAGCGGAGCATTTCGTGATTTGCCCCATATGCGGCCAAGAGATCGACATGGGGAGTTAGGCGAAGTGCTTCACCACGCCGAACCCGACCACAAGCCGTTGCAGTACCGCGACTAGCCGGTGATGCCGTCCGGAGCCGGCGTGATGACGATCAGCTTGACAGCCTCCGCCTCGGCGAAGGTCCTGGCGCGAAGGTTGCTTGCAGACGGCGCGCGAGAATATTAGCGATCGGGAACATACGGTTCCTGCTGGCGTTTATCGGGTGATCGGCCTTCTGGGAGGTTGCTATGAGAAAACTGTTACTTGCTTCGGTGATTGCCATCGCCTCTGCCGCTGCCACGGTCGTGCCTGCGGATGCACAATTCTTCGGTCCTGGCATCGGCTTTTTTGGTCCGTTCGGCGGCCTCGGCCCGTTCGGTGGTGGCCCCTTCTACGGCGGCGGCCCGTTTTACGACTATGGCGGCCGCTATTACGGCCCCCGCTATTATCGCGATTATTATCCCGGCTACGTGGCGCGCTACCCGCATCGCTACTATTACCGGCATCGTCACTATAACCGCTGTCACGTGAAGTGGGTGAGGCACTGGCACCATCACCACCGGGTGCTGGAACGCGTTCGGGTTTGCCGGTACTGACAAGGCCCGATTTGCTGCGGTTGCGCGGTAGGCGTGGAAGGTGCTGCGGCCGTTCATAGGAACACCTTCCAAGCGACAAAGGGGGTGAAGGCGACGCCGACGACGAAGCCGCCGGCCGCCCACAAGAGCCGATCAATCCACGGAGCGACCAAGGCTTTAGCTGCATGATGTGCCTCCTATGCCACGGCCGCTGAAGGGTCATCGACGTAGTCGTTGATGGCGTTCGGGTCGACGTTGTCCGTGGCGCCTTCCTCTGCGCCCATCCCGGTTGCTTCAGACGCGAGCGCATCGGCTTCCTTAACGGCATCGAACGAAGACGAAAGCTCGCCACGGCGCTGCAATTCGCTCCAGAACGTTTCGCGGGTGATCTCGCCAGCGACGCGGACTTTCAAGAGGCTATCGACCGACTGGCTGTCTTTGCCCGTCTCGTCGTCATACTCTGTCGCGACATTGACCGAGGGCGCCCGAACCGTGTCGGCCGCACCGCGATAGCGCTCCGCGAACACGAAAGCCCTCTCCAGCGCATCACTTCCCTGCCGGCCCCCACCCCGTGCGGCAAGCCGAATGGGGACCCCGAGCGCCGCCATTCTTCGCGAGACAAGAAAGTCGTTCTTGCGCCGTCCTCCGCTTTGCTTTGGTCGCAAGCGATGCGTCGTCGGTCGCCTCCGGCCAATTGATCGCTATCGAGGCCGCATGGTGCGGGCTCGGCAACAGAAAACGGAGACTTACAATGGCTACCATCGGCACCTTCAAGAAGACCACCGCGAACGAATTCACCGGCGAAATCGTCAGATGCAGCAGCGCACCACTAGCACTCGATTTTGCATAACTTCGGGGCGACTTAAAACGAACTCTGCTTCGCTAGCCAATCTCTGACAACTGCCACATGCCCGGTAACTTCCTGAGACTTGGACCAGGCGACGTTGAATGATTTTCCGGTACGATGAACATGGTTGGTTACCCGAACCAGGCTCCCATTGCTTACCAGTCGGTCGGTTAGATGTGCCCAGCCGAGGGCAATGCCCTGACCTTCCAGGACCGACTGAATCACCGAGACATAGTCGTTGATGCGAAGGCCCTGGGGGGCGAGGGCGCCGTCAACCCCGGCCGCGGCCAGCCAGTCTGGCCAAGTTACCGCCGGCCGATGCGGCTCATCCAGGTGGATCAGTCGATGCTTGCATAAGTCCTCGATCGTTTGCGGCGTTCCGTGGCGATCGAGATACAAGGGGCTGCACAGAGGATATATTTCCTCTGGCGCCATCGGTAGCAGCCCGTAATCCGGCATGTCATCAGCGTCACCGCCCCTGATGCCGAGGGGTATGCCTTCAGCGGCAAGATCGAGATCGCGATCGCTGGTTTGGATGCGCAACTCTATTCCCGGCAACTCTTCCCGAAAACGCTGCAGTCTAGGAACGATCCATAACGTAGCGAACGCGGTCGATGCCGACAGCGTGACGTGGTTGCCACCGGCAGATGCCTTGAGGCGTTCCGCAGACTTCTGAATATGAGAAAGCCCAAGTGTCACGTCGGCAAAGAAGCGGGCCCCCGGTTCGGTGAGTTCGACTTTTCGATGCCGGCGGACAAAAAGCTTCGTACCGAACTGCTCCTCGAGGCGTATGATCGAGAGTGAAACCGCTGCCTGGGACATGCCAAGTTCCTTGCCGGCTGCTGTGAAATTGAGCAGACGGCCAGCTGCCTCAAAAGCGATTAGCCCATTCGCGGAGGGCAAGAGATGTCGCAAGCTACCCATAATCAGAACTTATCGCATTGATTAGAATTTTCCAGCGTCACAGCCGAATTTCGTCTCGCTAAGATAACTGAATCTGGGAGGATGGAGTTTCCATGAACGCACCGGCCGCTGAAATAACCGAACCTGCCAACCGTCGAGCGGGTGGCCGCGTGGGGCGCAAGACGCTGCGCGGAATTCCCATGGCCTCTTTTCCGACCCTGGTCCGCAAGATCCCTGTGTATGAAATGGTCCCGGATGAGGCGGTGGAGTTGATCCATCAGGAGTCGCTCTCGATCCTCGAAGAGGTTGGTTGCGAATTCCGCGACGACGAGGCGATTGCCCTGTGGAAGGCCGCCGGAGCCGATGTTTCCGAGACGCGCGTCCGTATCGACCGTGCGCTGCTGATGGAACTGGTATCGAAAGTCCCGTCAGAGTTTACGCTCAATGCGAGGAATCCGCAGCGTACGGTGCGGGTAGGCGGCAACAACTCCATCTTCGTGCCGATGTACGGCGCGCCCTACGTGCGCGACCTCGACAACAACAGGCGTTACGGCTCGCTCGCCGACCTCAACAATTTCCACAAGCTCGCCTACATGGCGCCGGCACTGCACTCGTCGAGCTCGGTCATCTGCGAGCCGATGGAAATTGCGGTGCCGAAGCGTCACCTCCACATCATCCATTCGGCGCTGAAGCATTCCGACAAGCCTTTCATGGGCATCGTTACGTCGAAGGAACGCGCTGAAGACACGATGGCGATGGCCGGCATCGTGTTCGGCGAGGATTTCGTCCGCGACAATCCGGTCCTGGTGTCGATTACCAACTGCAATTCGCCGCTGGTCTGGGACGCCACCATGCTGGACGCGATGAAGGTCTATGCGCGCAGCAACCAGCCGGTGATCCTGGCGCCCTTCGCGCTGTGCGGCGCCTCGACCTCGGCCTCCGCCGTGGGGGCGGTCGCGCAAGTCAACGCGGAAGCGCTGGCGGGTGTCGCCTTCACCCAGCTGTTGCGACCAGGGTCGCCGCAGATCTACGGCCAGTTCATGGTCACCGTCGACATGAAGACCGGCGCTCCGATGGGCGGCACCCCGGAGGCCGCGCAGATGATGTATCTGATGGGTGCGCTGGCGCGGAAATACAAACTGCCGTGGCGCACCTCAGGCTTCCATGTCGGCTCGAAGCTGAACGACGCCCAGGCGGGCTACGAGGCGAACATGCTGATGCATGCCGCCATCCTCTCCGGCGCCAACTACATCTGGCATTCCGCCGGATGGCTCGAGGCCGGTCTGAGCTGCGGCTATTCGAAATTCGCGACGGACTGCGAACAGCTTGTCGGCTGGTACAAATATGCCGGCGGGCTTCCGTTCGACGATTTCAAGGAGGCGATGGCGGCAGTCCGCGAGGTGGGCCCGCAGGGCCATTTCCTCGGCACCAAACACACGCTCGAACATTTCGAGTCGGCCTTCTTCATACCCAGCATCATGGACTTCAATTCGTACGAACAATGGAAGGCTGAAGGGGCGAAGGACCACGACACGCGCGGTCGCGAGAAGGCGCGCAACATGCTCGCCGACTATGAGGAACCGAAGCTTGACGAGGGCATCGCCGACGGCCTGACGGATTTCATCGCGCGGCGCGAGGAGCGGCTGCCGGACAGCGTCAGTTGAAGACGTAACGGGAACAAAAGGGAGGAAAAAATGACACTCTTCAGAAGCAATGGCGACCGCGTCCCGGGCGCTATCGAGGCAATGGCGAAAGAGACGCGTGCAGGCCATATGGACCGGCGCGAATTCCTGGCGCTGGCCAGCGCCTTCGGCGCGTCGACGGCTTTCGCCTACAGCATGATCGGCCTTGCCGAGCCGACCAAAGCCCTGGCTGATGAACCGAAAAAGGGCGGAACGCTGCGTGTCGCGATGTCGGTCAAGGCGCAGAAGGATCCGCGCACCTATGACTGGACCGAGATGGCAAACGTCACCCGCAGCTGGCTGGAGCCGCTCGTCCGCTACACGCACGAGTTCACCTTCGAGCCGGTCCTGCTCGAAAGCTGGGACGTCAATGACGACGCCACCGAATACACACTGCATCTGCGCAAAGGCGTCACCTGGAACAATGGCGATGCCTTCAACGCCGATGACGTGGTCGCCAATCTGAACCGCTGGTGCGAGAAGGGTGCGTCCGGCAATTCCATGGCGGCACGCGTCGGCGCGCTGATCGACACAAAGACCGGCAAGGCCAAGGATGGCGCCATCACCAAGGTCGATGACCTCACGGTCAAGCTGAAGCTGACCGAACCCGACATCGCGATCATACCGGGCTTCACCGACTATCCGGCGCTGGTCGTGCATCGCGACTTCGACAAGGATGGCGCCGACCCGATCAAGAAGCCAATCGGCACCGGACCTTTCGAACTGGTGTCTTATGCGGTGGGTACGAAGGCGGTCGTCAAGCGTCGCGAGAACAGCAAGTGGTGGGGTGGCGAAACGCCGCTCGACGGGGTCGAGTTCATCGACTACGGCACCGACTTCAACGCCACGCTAAATGCCTTCGAGTCCGGCGAGATCGACCTCGATTTCGAAACGCCGGCCGACTTCATCGACGCCCTCGACAAGATGGATCTGGTAAAGTCGGAGGTCGCGACAGCGACCACGCTCGTTGCCCGCACCAACATCACCCACAAGCCCTATGACGACCAGCGGGTGCGCAATGCGCTGCAGATGGCCGTCGACAACAATGCCGTCATGCAGCTCGGCTACGCCGGGCTCGGCACGGTCGGCGAGAACCACCACGTCGCCCCGATCCATCCCGAATACTATCCGCTGCCCAAGAAGACACGCGATGCCGCCGCCGCCAAGAAGCTGATGGCGGATGCGGGGCAGGCCGACTTCGAGCACGAACTGATCACCGTCGAGGACGAATGGCAGAAGAACACCGGCGATGCGATCGCCGGCCAATTGCGCGATGCCGGCATCAAGGTCAAGCGTACGGTGCTGCCGGGCTCGACCTTCTGGAATGACTGGACGAAATATCCGTACTCGATGACCATCTGGTACATGCGGCCGCTGGGCGTCCAGGTGCTGGCGCTCGGCTATCGCACCGGCGAAGCATGGAACGAAACGGCCTATGCCAACCCGGATTTCGACGCCAAGCTGAAGCAGGCGCTCTCGCTGGCCGATCCTGCCAAGCGCAAGGAAGTGATGAAGGACGTCGAGCAGATCTTGCAGGATTCCGGCGTCATCATCCAGCCGTTCTGGCAGAAGCTCTACTGCCACATGAGCAAGAAGGTGAAGAACTACGGAATGCACCAGACCTACGAAATGGACTTCCAGAACGTCTGGCTGGACGCCTGATTTAACTCCCGCGACTTGCAAGCAAATGCTGCCGGCACCTATGACAAAGGTGCCGGCAGCCCGTAAATCACTGACAAGCAATTGGCGTAGGCAAAATGTCCGACGACGAGATCATCCTTTCCGAACTTTCCGACGACGAGTTGGTGCAGCAGATGCACGACGATCTCTATGACGGGTTGAAGGAAGAGATCGAGGAAGGCACCAACATCCTGCTCGAGCGCGGCTGGGCGCCCTACAAGGTGCTCACCGAGGCGCTGGTCGAAGGCATGCGCATCGTCGGCGAGGATTTTCGCGACGGCATCCTGTTCGTTCCCGAAGTGCTGCTGTCGGCCAATGCCATGAAGGCCGGCATGTTCATCCTGCGTCCGCTGCTCGCCGCCACTGGTGCGCCGAAGCAGGGCAAGATGGTGATCGGCACCGTCAAGGGCGACATCCACGACATTGGCAAGAACCTTGTCGGCATGATGATGGAGGGCGCCGGCTTCGACGTCATCGACCTCGGCATCAACAATGCGGTCGAGAAATATCTCGATGCGATCGAGAAGCATCAGCCAGACATCATCGGCATGTCGGCCCTGCTGACCACGACCATGCCCTACATGAAGGTCGTCATCGACACGATGAAGGAAAAGGGCATCCGCGACGACTATGTCGTGCTGGTCGGTGGCGCGCCGCTGAACGAGGAATTCGGCAAGGCCGTCGGCGCCGATGCCTACTGCCGCGACGCGGCGGTGGCGGTCGAGACCGCCAAGGATTACATGAAGCGCAAGCACAATGTTCGCGCTTCATAGCCCCAATGCAATTTTCCGTCCTTCGTGGAAGGCGTAGGGCGCCTGGCGCGGGGCGACGGCGTCGCCGACCTCCAGGAAAGGCTGGGACGTATTTTCCAACTCTTTCGCCAGCCAATTCGCCGCCACATTGGTGGTTGCGAGAACAAGGCAATCGCCGGGCACAAAGCTCTCTTCACTGGTGTTGTGGTCAACGATGGTCGCGCCATCCCCGTGCCATTCCAGCACGCTGACATCCACCAACCAAGTGACGCCGAGCTGGCGCAATGTCCGCCGCAGCGGGAAATCGGCAGCCGTGCGCTGCAGTTCCTTGCCGATCAGCGGATCGGCCGTGAGAATGGTCACCTGATGACCATCCTCGGCAAGTTTCCAGGCTGTACCGCCACCGCGCCAACCGCCTCCCTCGTCCAGCAAAAGCACGCGCTTGCCTGGTCGCGCAACGCGAGCCATGACGGATTCGATCGAGAAGACGTTGCCTCTTTCGATGCCGGGCAGGCTCGGCATTGCCGGCAGCGCCTTCTGAAAGCCGGTTTCAGGAGACACGGACCCCGTGGCCAGGATGACGGCATCAGCCTGGAATGAGGGGATTTCCGACGCCTCGACATAGGTGTTCAGTCGCACGTCGACATTCAGTTTGCTGAGCTGGCGCTCATACCACCCAAGGAGGTCGAGGATTTGGCCGCGGCGCGGTTGCAGTCCGGCAAGCAGAAAGTTCCCGCCCAATCTGCTGGAAGCTTCGGCCAGCACGACGTCGTGACCCCGCTCGGCGGCAACCCGAGCCGCTTCGAGGCCGGCGGGGCCGCCGCCGACGACAAGTACCCGTTTCTTGATAACAGCGGAGGTGAACCGGTCACCGCCCCATTCAAACTCGCGCCCTGCAGAGGGATTGATAAGGCAGCTGATCCAGTAGTCGCGCGAACGACGGCCCCAGCACATTTGGTTGCAGGATATGCATCCCCGCACGTCCTCTGGCCGGTCTGCCGCAGCCTTGCGTGACAGATGCGGGTCGGCGATCTGGCCTCGGACGATCGAAACCAGATCGGCAGCTTTCTCGCCGAGCACGGTTTCGGCGTTTTCAGGCGTCCTGATATGGCTCTCGGCCACCACGAGGGCCGTCTTGACCACGCCCTTGAGGGTCGCCGCAAGATCGGCGCCAAGCTTCTCCGGGTAGAGAAAGGTCGGCATTATCTTGTAGAAATCGAGGTAGCTGCCGGTTCCGCAGGTCACGTAGTCGATCAGCTCCTGCTTATCATGCAGCCGAACGATCTCCGCCAGCTCCTGGCGACTGAGCGCGACAGTGTAGTCTGGCTCATCGCTGACCGAGAGCCCAACGATAAAATCTCGGCCGCAAGTTTCGCGGATGCGGGTCAGGATCTCGCGGGAGATCCGCGTGCGGTTTTCGAGCGAGCCTCCCCACTGGTCCTGGCGTTGGTTTGTCCAGGGTGTCCAGAACTGATCGACCAGTCCAAGATAGGAGGCCCAGACTTCGACGCCATCGAAGCCGGCCTCCCGGCAGCGGCGCGCGGCCTGGACAAAGCCGTCGATGGTCTCCCAAATCTCATCCTCGGACATAGCGTGGGAACCGTCGCTGTCATGGTAGCTTGGAAGGCCCGAGGGCGACCAATGTGCATGAAACGAGTTGTCCGAATCGCCATGCGCACCGACATGATAGAGCTGCTGGATGGCGATCGCCCCGTGGTCCTTGATCGCGCGCGTGACCTGCTGGAAATGAGGAATGACGCTATCATCGCCAGGTCGAAAATTGCCGCGTGTCAGTACGGCGGCCTGATGGACGGGCATGGGCTCGACAACAATCATGCCGGCCCCGCCGATAGCTCGTTCAGCATAGTAGGCAACGTGTCGTTCGGTCGGCACGCCATTTTCGGCCATGTTGGCCGTATGAGCCCCGAACACGATCCGGTTTCGCAGCGTGCGGCTGCCCAGCTTTACCGGCGAGAAGAGATGCGGAAAGAGTTTTGACATAGTATCTCACCAGCGGTCGGAGGGAGGCACGGCTCGTGCGGCTGTCAGGTGGCTTGTCCCATAGCCACAGATTTCTGAAGCGCTGCAGCAAGGCCGCCTCGCACGGCTGCTTCAAATCCGGCTGCGCGCATGGCCTCGATCGCTGCCGCGGTAGTGCCGCGGTAGTTGACGAAAGTCTGGACGATATCTTTGGGGTTTTCTGCGCGAGCCGCGAGGAGTTTGCCGGTTCCAATCAGCACCGCGCTGACGCCCCGCCGGGCAATATCTGGGTTCATTCCTCGGCTGACCGCATCGTCGATCATCGCTGCCGCCAAAAGCGCCGGAAAGGCTGGGCCGGAGCCTGTAAGGCCCGTCATATAGTCGATATCTGCTTCGCTTTTGACCTCATCGGCAGCACCACAGGCCTCCAGAATACGGCGAACGACATTGCGGTCATCCGCGGTGACCTCCTGGGAGCCTATCCAGGGACTATAGGAATACCGCACCTCTGCCGCTGCATTCGGAAGCGTGCGGACGACACGGTCGGTCTTGAGACGTTTAGCCAATTGGTCGAGAGGGATTCCGGCCATGACCGACATGACGAGCTTGCCATACGCAGAAATCTCGATAGCAGGCCAATCCTGGGGGCCGACCGATACGATGATGACATCAGATCGATCCGCCAGCTCCTGATTGTCCCTGGTCCATGTTGCGCTTGGCTGAAAGCCGGGTTGCCCGCTTCTATGAGAGAGAGTGAGTTGCTCGGGGGACACTATTTGCGCATCGATGATGGCCTCGGCGAAGGCGCGTCCAAGCCAGCCACCTCCGCCGATTATTCCGATGCTCAAGGGTTCGCCCATTGTCAAACCTGCCTCACCCCCCCGAATAGCCATGTCTGGCGAAGAACCGGTCTAGCTCGCGCTTCTGCGGGGCCTCACCTGTAAAGATCTCTACGTACCCGGGAATGCGGTTCATGCGGTTCGCGAGATCTTCCTTGGTCTGCATTGAGATGTAGCCAATCTGCACAAGGTAGATTGTGCGCGCTCGAACATCGGCTGAGCTTTCCTCGTAACCGAAGCGGACGAACATTTGGCTCATTGCATTGAGACGCGCCTGGTCGGCTTTATGCACCTCTGCCAGAATGTCAGGAGATTGAAGCGCCCAGCTTCTGACTGCGAACTCGAACTGTGAATCGAACAAGGACTTGTCGAGCCAGCAGTCGAAAACGTTTAGCATCGCTTCGGCGACCGTCTCGGCATAGGCCTCAGCCTGCTTTACGAGGTTGCCAGTGTTCTTGTCCCGCCAGCGGGTCACGAGGGAAGCCAACAGTTCTTCTCTATCCTTGAAGAACCAATAGAAGCTGGTGCGCGACAAGCCCAACTTCTTGGCCAATGGCGAAATTCTCACAGAGTCGACGCCGGATTCCAGAAGCAAGTCGTAGGCGGCTTCAAGCCACCCCTCCGGTGATCCGCGCCATCCGCTGTCGTTCGAAATTTGCTCCATGAGCGACGAACCTAACAAACTGTCAAAGGGAAAACCAGAAAAATGTACATCGATGTCTATTTAGTCGACGCCTCGGCTTCGAAACTTGACATATATGTACATTTTCGAATAGCGTTCGCATATACCGTCCCATCCCGGAGTCCGCCAGATGTCGAACGATCCCCTTCTGCAGCCGTACAAACTCAAGCATTTGACCCTGCGCAATCGCATCATCGTGACGTCCCACGAGCCGGCTTATCCGGAGGACGGGATGCCGAAGCAGCGCTATCTTGCCTACACGGTGGAAAGGGCTAAGGGCGGTGTGGCGATGACGATGACAGCCGGGTCCGCGGCGGTTTCGAAGGACAGCCCCCCGGTCTTCAATAACCTGCTCGCCTACAAGGACGAGATCGTGCCGTGGATCAGGCAGATGACCGATGCGGTGCACGAAGAGGGTGCCGCCATCATGATCCAGCTAACCCATCTTGGACGGCGTACACGCTGGGACAAAGGCGATTGGCTTCCGGTTGTGGCGCCGTCCCATCATCGAGAAGCCTCGCACCGCTCATTTCCCAAGAAAATTGAAGACTGGGATATCGAACGCATCATAAAGGACTTCGCGGACGCAGCGGAGCGAATGAAAGCAGGCGGGATGGATGGCGTCGAGCTCGAGGCTTACGGCCACTTGCTCGACCAGTTCACGTCTCCTCTCACGAACGAACTTGACGGTCCTTATGGCGGTGCGCTTGATAACCGCATGCGCTTCTGCATGGATGTCTTGAAGGCGATCCGGTCACGGGTCGGCGAGGACTTCATCCTGGGCGTTCGCTATACCGCGGATGAATGTCTTCCCGGCGGCACTGGCAAGTCGGAGGGCATTGAAATCTCCAAGCGCCTCAAGGAAAGCGGACTTATCGACTACCTCAACGTGATCCGCGGCCACATCGACACCGATGCGGGCCTGACCGACGTCATTCCGATTCAGGGAATGGCGAATGCGCCGCATCTTGATTTTGCCGGCGAGATTCGTGCCGCGACCAACTTCCCAACCTTCCATGCAGCGAAAATACCGGATGTGGCGACGGCGCGCCACGCGATTGCATCGGGCAAAGTTGACATGATCGGCATGACGCGCGCCCACATGACTGACCCACACATCGTGCGGAAGATCATCGAAAAGCGCGAAGACGAAATCAGGCCCTGCGTGGGTGCCAACTATTGCCTTGACCGCATCTATCAGGGCGGAGCGGCATACTGCATTCACAACGCCGCGACCGGCCGCGAACTGACCATGCCGCACATCGTCCCCAAGGCAGAAACCCGCAGGAAAATTGTCGTGGTCGGCGCAGGTCCGGCTGGCCTCGAGGCCGCCCGCGTGGCGGGTGAGCGCGGACACGAGGTCGTGGTCTTCGAGGCCGCCAGTGGGCCGGGTGGGCAGATCCGCCTGACAGCGCTGAGCCCGCGCCGCAAGGAGATGATGAGCATCATCGATTGGCGCATTGCCCAGTGCGAAAAACATGGAGTGACCATCAAGTTCAATAGCTGGGCGGAAGCAGAAACCATCGAGGCGGAAAATCCGGACGTCGTCATCATAGCGACGGGCGGGGTGGCGCATACCGACGTCCTTTCCAAGGGCAACGAGTTCGTGGTGTCGTCATGGGACATCATTTCCGGAGACGTGAAGCCGGGAAGCAATGTCCTCATCTTCGACGACGCGGGTGACCACGCGGCACTCCAGGCCGCGGAATTCCTCGCTGGCGCGGGAGCCAAGGTTGAGATCATGACACCGGACCGGTCCTTCTCACCCGAGGTCATGGCTATGAACCTCGTGCCCTACATGAGATCTCTTCAAAAACTCGATGTGACCTTCACCGTTACCTATCGACTCGAGTCTGTTGAAAAGAATGGCAACCAGCTCATTGCAAACGTCGGCAGCGACTACGGCGGAATATCCAAGCAGCGCGTCGTGGACCAGGTTGTCGTCAATCACGGCACCCTTCCGCTCGACGACATCTATTTCGAACTGAAACCGAAATCGACCAATCACGGCGAGATTTCGCATGATGAGCTCATTGCCGGACAAGCGCAGTCGGTGGTGCGGAATCCGCAAGGCCTATTCCAGCTCTTCCGCATCGGAGATGCCGTTTCAGCTCGCAACACCCACGCTGCGATCTACGACGCACTTCGCTTGGCGAAAGATATCTGATTGCCGGGCGGCGGACGACAGCGTTCGCTCTTCATAACAAGGGTTCGGTCATGGTCAGAAGTGACGCGCTGCAATATTTTCTAGACACCGCATTCGTGGCATTCGACCGGTTCTCCCACGACCTGCGGTCGCGCCGATCGATCATCCAGCTCTTCGCCCAAGCGGAGGTTCCCGGGCCTGAAAGGACCACGGCTGGGAGCCGTTTGCCAGTCTGTTCCTATCTCGGCCCGGCGTTGGCAGAAGAGACGGTTCCGTCCACACTTCGCAATCTGGTCGAACGCTTCAAGGCGATCGAGCCGTTGCTCGAATGGCGGCTGAAATCGAACCCCGACCCGTCTGCAAGCAGCAATTTCCGCGACGGTCATGCCAACGCGATGATACTTGGCCCCGGCGGCATTGAGGACAGAAACGATCTGTGGCTCGGCGTCACGTTGATGGCGCCTCACGTCCGCTATCCCGACCACGATCATCCGCCGGAAGAGACCTACCTCGTGCTTTCACATGGCGAGTTCAAGCAAGCCGACAAGGATTGGTTTTCGCCGGGCACCGCAGGTTCATTCTACAATCCGCCGGGCATCAAACACGCCATGAGATCGCTGGATGCGCCGCTGTTCGCTTTCTGGGCGCTGTTGGTGGATCAAACTCATCACTGAGCTTGGCCGAAACCCGGCCGCGGCTCGAGGAAGCAGCCAATCAAGGTTGCCCTGTCGGTGAAGCGCGTTTCATCAATAGCTTCGCCTATCGACTTGGGTTGACCGCGGACCGTCAAGGCGCCGCCGCGCCTGAAGAGGCACCTTGATCAAAGATCGCGGAATGGTTGCTATACGTCGACTTTCACATGGCCGACCGGGTTCGAACAGCAAGCAAGGATATAACCGTCGGCAATCTCTTCGTCGGTGTGTCAATTACCACCGAATCGGACCCTGGTTTTTCGCGCAAAAGGAATTTTGTACGCCGATCCACACATTGCGCAGCCTGACTGCTCCTTTGCCTGCATACCGGTTGGATGACGCGCGAGACGGCGACGCACTTCAAGCTGTCGGCGGAGCCGCAGTTTTCCCGTAACCGCCCGATTGTCACCGCCTGCCTGACATCCTCGTGATGGCGTCGTTTGCGGCGTGTCTTGTGCGACGTTTGCGATGCGTGTCGAGATTCTTGGTGCTGAACGGCGGCGTCGCTGGGGTGATAAGAAGAAGCTCGACATCGTCATGTCGGTTGGAATTGAGGGGCGACCGTGACTGAGGTTGCCGAGCGGCATGATGTGACGCGGCAGCAGATTTACATCTGGCGGCGAGAGCTGAGGAGGAAGGGGCTCTTGTTGCCGTCGGCGGGTCCCATGTTCCTTCCCGTGGACATGCCCGTGGCGCAGAGCGAACCCCGTATGGGCAACGGCACTGACAGATTGTCAGCGTCGCTGGTTGAGTTGCAACTATGCTGTGGGCGGAACCTGCGCTTTGACAGAGAGATCGATCTTGCCACTCTGACCCGGCGAACAATCGCGGCCGGATCGAGAGCGAGCTTGCCAAGCGGCGCGGTGAATTGGAGCGGATGATCGACCTCGGATCAAAGGCGTGATCTCGGCCGATCGCGTGGTCGAGCGCAAGGCTCCGCTCGACGCCGAGATTGCTTGACTTGAGGCCGAGCTTGTCGTCGCGCCGCCGATCAGTGCCGTGGAACTTCATCCGGGCGGGCGCCTTCGCCTTTGAAGGAGAGGTTCCGGCGCGGGCGTTCCAGACGACCTTCGAGCGCCGTGAAATGCCGCTTCCCACCGAGACGCCATTGGCGCTGACGACGGGCTTCGCCGAGGCAAAGCAAGTCCAGTGGGCGGCGTTTCTGAGACGGACCGAGGTCGCCCTCGCACAAGAACCACTTCGGAAATCCAGGCGCGCATCGCCGAGCTTGTCATGCCGCCCACGATCGCAACGACGGAGGCTGCGCCTTTCAATGCGCGTTGGGCGGCAGGCCGTCCCTGGGTCGACAGATAAACATTTGCGCAACATCAATGCAGCCAGTGCCGAGACCTGCCGAGACCCCGATGGCATTGGTTTTCTAAGCGCGATATGGTTTGATGACGCTGGTTTTAGAGGCAGATTCGGGCGCGTCGCCAGAGGACGAGAAGGGCATAAATCGTCCGACTGGTCCCGATAGTTGGCGAAACCTCATAAAATTTTCACGGCGATTTTCCTTTTAAATTCAATACTGTAACTTTTTGACGGGCCCAGCGTCGGAATCTTCTCACCGTCAGACTAAATTTGTCAGCAATTTCAGTTGGTGCATGCTGTTTAAACAATTGAGTGGGAATGCTTGCCGGGCACTTCTGCGGCGATCCTGCCTCAGGTGAGCCCGTGCCGGACGAGATGGCGAACGACCGGCGAAAACATCTGCTGGCCGATATAAGATCCGGTGTTCGCCTGCTCGAAGAGTGTTTCGGCGGCTGCCGCATCCTCAACTATGGGGATACCTGCCTGGCGCGCTTGAGCCATTATCTCGTGGGCGGCGCGGCCCTGACCCTTGCCGACGACCGTCGGCACAGGCGTTTCGCCCTTAACGTAGCGCAACGCCACGGCGCGGTCGGCGGACGCGAAAACGATGACGGCATTTTTCACGCCCAGCTTCGCAGGTTGCATCACCGTTTCGCGCCGCTGTCGCTGCTGTTCATGGCGGATCAATGGATCTCCTTCGAGATCCTTGTGCTCGCGCTTGTATTCAGTTGTCGTCATGCGCATGTCGCGAAGGAACAGCCAGCGCTGAATGGGAACATCGATCAAGCCGATAACGACAAAGGCCAGGGCAGCGGCAACTCCAAGGGGCGTCAGCACCGCCTTGATAATCGGCTCCAGACATGACTGACCGCAGCCTGGCGCATCGAAGAGCGGCTGCAGCCATTCGGCCAAGACGAATACGAACAGGCTTGCCAGCAACACCACCTTGATCAGGCCCTTGATGAACTCGACGACGTTGCGGAGCGACAGGACTTTCTGAAGGCCCTTCGCCGGGTTTATGTGATCGACCTGCGGCTTGAGCTGCTCAAACGAGAAGACCGGCCCGAATGTCCCCAGCATGCCGAAGGCCATGGTGAAAACGACAACGATCCCGACCAGCGGCAATGTCGCAAGCATCAGCAACGAAAACGAATGGCGGATGGCCCGCAAACTGACCTCCTCGAACGAGCCGCCGGGCACCGTCACGGTCTGCACGAGTTCCGAAAGGCGGCTGAAGAGCATCGGCCAGGAAAAATAAAGATACGCGAGCGCTGCGAAAAGCGTGAAGCCGGAGACCAGGTCGCGGCTTTGCGAAACCTGGCCTTTGCGGCGGGCGTCACGAAGCTTCTTGTCGGACGCTGGTAATTTCTTTTCCTCAGCTTCTTCGGCCATGTTGCAATCTTATCGCACTGTCGTGGTTCCAGTGGGCCGCGCTGGCCTGTGTAAGGTGGGGCGGGCTTGAATACGGAGAGGTGGATATGCGGTTGCATGCCGTATTCTTGCCCGTCGTCATCGCGCTGGCGCCGGCGAGAATGTCCGGGCGACATTGTCGAGATCCCTTGCCTCGTCGACGCCGCGTGCCTCGCCCATCGCAACAATGCGGGTTCCGAAAATATGGAGATTTGTCGCTGAGTTCGGCTGCATTGCATGCTTCGCTTCATTGGCGGGCGTGACATCGGGCGTGACGCGGAATTGGGCCGTTGCCTCGATCTGCTCATCGGTGGCGATCGCGATGAGGTTGGTCAGGCCGGGTTTGAGGCCGTACACATAGACCATGCTCGGCGACACGACTTGAAGGTCTGCAATCGTGGTGTCGGCGATGAGGACGGATTCGACCGGTTCGTAGATCCGCAGCAAGCGTCCTTGCCCGACCGGCAGGTCGAGCGCTGGCTTGCTCGACAAGGGCGAAACCTTCTGCGCCGACGCGTCGGCAAATGTGAACAAGACTGCCAGCAGGAAGCCAACCGTCGCGATAGCGAGCCGGCGCAAATCTGTCCGCCTGGCGACAGCGGCTGATCGAACGCTTGCTGCGCTATCGTGGATTGTCATGCCGTTCCTCTCCTGATTCCCCAAATGTCCCCGTCCGTCCGGCTGGCGTCATGAGGTTGCCTCTTGCCCGGCCTTCGGCTGAGCCGATGGCAACGACTGGGAGACGCTGCGCGCGCCGGCTTTGCCCGAGCGGCCCGAGATCGTGGCCAGCGGCTGGACGTTGAATTCTTGCGCGAGTTCCTGGAAGGACAGAACCGGAAGCTCGATGGCATTGTGCATGAGCAGGCTACGCATATGACGCCGCACATCCATCGCGGCGAGGACCACCGGCGAGACATCGGTGGAGTTCTGCGCCAGCGCCCGCTCGATTTCGGTGACCAGGGCCTGCGCATCATCGTCGGAAAGATTCAGGAATGTCCCGGTCGAAGTGCTTTGCACTGCGTTTCGCAGGATATCCTCGGCCGACCGCTGCAGGACATAGGCGGCGATGATGTTGGTGCGGCCGGCGGAGCGGAAGCTGATCTGGCGTTTCAGGGATGTGCGAACATATTCCGTCAGCAGGACGACGTCCTGCTCGCGCTGGCCCCATTCGATCAGGGCTTCGAGGATCAGGCGCAGATTGCGGATCGGCACGTTTTCACCGACGAGCCGGCGAAGCACTTCCGCGATCTTCTGCAGTGGCACGATCTCCTGTGCCTGCCTGACCAGGTCTGCATAATCCGGCTCCATGTCCGACAGAAGCCTGCGTGTTTCCTGAATCCCGACGAAATGGCCGGCATAAAGCCGAAGCGAATTTCCGGTCCATCTGGCCGCTGTTTCGGCCGGTGTGGAGAAGGCGAAGCCGGCTTCCTTCAGCACCGATATGTCGCTGTCATCGACCCACACGAATTTGCGCTGACCGGCAACCGAAGGACCTTTTTCGTAGGTCACTTCGAGCAGATCGAGATGCGTTGCGTCCGCTTCGACAAGAACGCGGTCGGCTGGAATTTCGGCATCCAGGATGGGTGCTCCTTCCAGATCGATGCGGATGCTTCGTGGTGAAAGCATCTCGTCGACCTGCGTGCCGATAGCCGGAACGTCGATACCGAGATCGCCGAAGAGTTCGCGGCGCACGCCGTCGGCGAGCGCGGCGAATTCGGGCTCGGGAATCGAGCGTCCGAGTTCTGTTCCGAGGCGTACCACGACGCGATAGGAAGGAGGCAGTATTCCGGTGGGGATTGCTGAAAGCGAGGCGGAATTCCCCGACCGTTCGGGCAGCTCGCCGATGTCCTTGGGCTCGGATTCCTGGGCTGTGCGCCGATTGACTGCATAGGCGCCCGCTCCGAAGCAGGCACCAAGCATCAGGAACACGATAAAGGGGAAGCCCGGCACCATGGCAAGGCCGACCATGATCACCGCGGCCAGCGCGAGCGCTCGGGAATCCCGCAGGAGCTGGCTGGTTATTTGCTGGCCAAGATCGCCAGTTCCGTCGGCGCTGCCGACGCGCGTCACCATCGTACCGGCGGCCACGGCGACGAGCAGTGCCGGTATCTGCGCCACCAGCCCGTCACCCACGGTGAGCAGCGAGTAGGTGGCAGCCGCGTCCCCCAGGGACATATCGTGCTGCAGCGTTCCGACGGCGAACCCACCGACAAGGTTGACCAGAATGATCACGATCCCGGCGATGACGTCGCCCTTGACGAATTTCATGGCGCCGTCCATCGCGCCGAACAGCTGGCTCTCGCGCTCCAACTGCTGGCGCAGACGGCGTGCCTCCGCCTGGTCAATGTCGCCGTTGCGCAACTCGGCATCGATACTCATCTGCTTGCCCGGCAGCGCATCGAGCGTGAAGCGCGCGGCCACCTCGGCGACGCGTTCGGCACCCCGTGCAACCACGATGAACTGCGCGACGGTGATGATCAGGAAGATGACCAAGCCCACCGCAATACTGCCGCCGACGACGAAGGTACCGAAAGCGGTAATGATATCCCCGGCGTCGGCCTGGAGCAGGATCAGTCGCGTGGTCGTGATCGTGATGGCCAGCCGGAACAAGGTGGCGATGAGGATGACCGACGGCAGCGACGAGAACTGGAGCGGATGAGAAACGTAAAACGAAGCCAGCAAGATAAGCACGCTGATGGCGATATTGGCGGTGATGAGAATGTCGACGAGGAATGTCGGCAACGGGATAAGCATCATCACCACTGCGACGAGCAGCAGGACGGCAATGACCAGGTCGCTGCGGCGTGAAAGCCTGGCCAGGAATCGCAGAAGTCGCTCCGATATGGTCATTCAACACCTCGGTGCGACAGGAAGCTCAGCAAGGCACTGCGCGCCTCGGTCTTGCGCCCGGCCACGAGCAAGGCGCGACTCTTCAGCAATGCAAGCGCCGGGTGGTCCATTCCGTCCAAGGTCTCCAGCCTGGCGATCGTGGCAAGCGCCTTTTCCGCCTCGCCATCGAGTATGAGCAGGTGCGCCAATGTCCGCAGCACGCCGGCATTTCCCGGCGAGAGCTGTGCAGCGATAAGCAGGTACGCCGCGCCCCGCTTTGCCTGCCCGTGACATCCATAGAGATAGCCCAAGACATGCAGCAGGTGTACGGTGTCATGCGGGTCGGTCAGATTTCGATTCCTTCCTGCATGCGACCAAGCAGATCGCGATGACGCTCGATTTCATCCTCCATCAGCGTTCTGGCGAGTGTCTTGAGTTGCTCGCCGCCCTCAAGGTCAGGGACCAGGTGCGTTACAAAATGCTGGAGAATTGGCACGGAGCGCCGCAGGATGGCTGGCTCGGGAATATTGGGCATGACGAAGTTGACGAGTATCTCATCGAGCGATTCCCCGGCGGCACCCTGAGAGCGCTGGAATTCCGCAGTTTCTGACATTTCCGTGCCAGCGGCTGACTTCGTTCCCTGGGCACGGTTTGTGGCTTTGTCGGCGCCATTCATCCGTCGCCGGTGGATCGATTGACCGCGTACGCTTTCGGCCTGCCGGACCTCGCGGCCGGGTGTGTCAACCCTTGCCGTGTCGAACCGCGGCCCTTCAAGCCGGCGGTTCACGGATATTTCAGCGCGACCGTGGCGCCGCCCTTGGTCAGGAGAAGTTCCGTCTCGCCGATGTGCTTTATGGTCCAGCCGTCATTCGTGAATGCGCCTTCGTGATAGCGTGCGCCGTCGGCGGTAATGACGTATGGCCGCTCGCCATACCAGATTGCCTGCAGCGTCAGGCGCGGAGCCTGCTCCGCGTTGCCGATCATGACGTTGGAGACGAGGGCAATATGCGCGCCAAACGCCTGGTCGAACCAGGATTGCGTTTCCGTCCAGACACCACTTTTGTCATTGGGGATCATCCCCGAGACCACGAGGCGTCCCGATGATCGCTGAACGGTCAATGTACTTATGCCGGATTGCTCGAGATGCTGCTTGAGCTGGCTTTCCGCGTCGGCGGCACTTTGGATTTGCGCCGGCGATGAATCGTCCAGGACTTCTTGCCCTGCGTCACCCGCAAAGGCCATCCTGACCGGTTCGCCGTCTTGTGAGGCCAGCTTCTGGCCAATATCGGGCTTGGCGAAGGAGAACCCGTTCGCCGCGACGGAAACAGCGAATACAGCAAGCAGAACGCTGCCTGCAACCAGGAGAGGGCGATTGGAAACAGCCCACCGATTCGATGGGCGTTCGGAGTTGACCAACTGGATGCCGGCGTCACCGACGCTTAGGGTGAACGGCAGCCTGCAGCGGCTGCCATGTCCCTCGTGGATGGTCTCGCCTGTGGCCAGTGCGACATCGCCGCCAACGGCTTCGATTTCAAACTGGCTGCCCTGGCGCCGCAGCCTTGCATGGATCGGCGCGATGCCGGCATCCCTGAGGACGATGTCCGACTCCGTGCTGGAACCGATCGTAAAGACTGGGTCGACCAGACTGATTTCGGCGCCGGCGTGAAATCCGTGGGTTACGCTGAGCGCGACGGAATGTCCGGCTGCCGGGGAGGGAGCGATAATCGAGCGGAACCGGCGCGCCGCCGGCGCCGGATCCAGATATCTGCCGATAGGGCTAGCGGTCATGCCACTTCATCTCCCGCCGATGACGATTTCAAATGCAGCCAGACGACGGCGTTGAAAGGCCGTGCAGTACGCCGCCGATTGCTTGCGGCGGCGTATGGGTTCGAGAATCCGCTGGCTCAGGCCTTTTCAGCCGATTGGCCGAGCGTCTTCGCGGTGCTCATCAGCATGTCATGTTGGGATTTCGCGATCTCTTTCGTGATCTCCAGCCCAAACATGCGCTCCTGTTGCTTGATCATCTTGTCCAGGTTCTGTTCCGGCGACCCGGTAGAGCCGGAGGTAATGGGAGGGGTAGCAGCCATCATTGTCTCCTTGAGGGACTATTCATTACGAACTCCGGACTCACACGCTGCGATCCGGCAGGTTGCCAACGCACTCTAAGGCAGCATGGCCGAAATTGAAAGTCCATTTGGAATATATGAGCCACTCAAGTTCCAAGTGTTGCATTGCCAACGTGTGAGGAGTAATCTGCCAGGCGGGTGAATGGGGTATTTCAGGATGGAAAAAGGTCCTTTGGCCGAGTTGTTGGTCGAACGGTTTGAGAATATGCCGCCTCAACTGCGGGTCGCCGCGCGTTTCGTGCTGGATCATCCCAAGGATGTCGCACTGATGTCGATGCGCGAGCAGGCGAACCAGGCCGGTGTTTCGCACAGCACGATGATGCGGCTGGCGCGATGGCTTGGGCTTGAAGGCTACGAGGATATGCGCAGCCTTTATGCGCGCGCTCTGCGTGAGACGATCGCCGGGGAGCCGGCGCGACAGGGTATCGAACAGCGTGGCGATCCGGGATATTCGACGGCCGGCGTCGTTGCCGACACGCTTGCGGCCCAGATTTCAAGTCTTGGTGAATACGGCAATGCCATGCAGTTCATTGCCGCCGCCGACCTGCTTGCAAGATCGCGCGATCTTTTCGGTCTCGGCTCACGCTCCGCCTACCCGGTCGCAAGCCACTTCGTTCACGTCATGTCGTTTCTGGCTGGCGGTTCCCGCAAGGTGACGCTTGTCGGCGAGATGGCCGGACAAGGCCTGAATGCCCTCCAGCACGCGGGACGTGGCGACGTGCTGCTGGCTGTGGGCATGGCGCCTTATGAACGCACGACCATCGACGTGGCGCGCCAGGCGGCTCGGCAGGGCGTCGGCGTGGTGGCAATCACTGACAGCAGCGTGTCTCCGCTGACGCGGATCGCGCGGGAGACAATCATCGTCACGTCGAATTCGCAGTCGTTCTTCCGAAGCATGGCGCCGGCGTTCGCCGCCGTCGAACTTCTGGCGGCACTGACGGCAGCGCGGTCCGAAACGGATGCCGCAGAACGGGTAAAACAGTCGGAAGAGCAGCTTGCCGCTTTCGGCATTTATTGGAAGCCCCCTCGATAACATCCGAAAGGGTGCGATCGGGCGGGCGTGCCGGCGGCCAGGCTGCCGGCAACAGTGATTCCGGAGGTCGTCCAGATGGTTCGCCTGGTAACGCTCAACAAGCCGCCCGTCCAGCCGCAAAAGGTCAATGCCACGGCAAACGCCGAGCAGATAGCGCGGCTGGAGGCGCAGGCGGCGAAACTCCGGGAGCAGATCAGGCTCGCCAACCGGATGGGTGAGCGCGACTGGGCGGCGCAGGCCCGCCAGGAACTGGCGCAGGTGAACACGCAACTGAGTTCCCTTCAGCCGCCGCCGGCTGCGGCTCCGGCAGCGCCGGCGTTGAACGCCAGCACCGGCATATCCGGCAACGGCACGACGGTGACGCCGGCGCTCTATGTGCGGACTGATCTCGCGGCACCCACGCTGATGCCGGTGAAACTTGACGCAAGCAAGCCCGACGACAACGCCGCGGAAGCGACGACTGCCCGCAACATCGTCAACGACGTCACCGGTGGCAAAAGTATCGACCAGATTGCGTCTGCCCGCGGCATGACGCGCGACCAGGTCATCGCCGCGCTCAGGTCTGGCGGGATGACCGTGTCGACCGCCGACCCCAGCGGCAATGGTGACGTGCAGACAACGAAAATCACGGATGCCAGCGGCCGCACCGTCACGCAATATTACGACTATCAACACGACAGCTACTATACGAGCGTCGAGCAACCCAACGGCACCGCGACCACCACACCGATCCGGAATGGGCTCGGGCGCAAGGAAACCAGCAACTACAATCCCGATACCGGCGCCATCACGACGCGTTACGAAGACGATCTCGGCAACGGCACCGTCACCGAGCGAACGTCGCTGCCCAACGGTGCTTCGGTGGAAACGGTGACGCCAGGCGCCGGTCCGTCCCTTCCCGTGACCACCGTCACCGGTCCTGACGGCCACAAAACCATATTGGCGGCCGCGCAGGATCCGGGTGGGAAAAGCACGCAGAACATCAAGCAAGGTCTGGCCGACGGGAAAAGCATCGAGCAGATCGCGCAGGACAACGGCCTCACCAGCGAGCATGTGATGGCCGAACTGCAGGCCGCCGGCTATCAGGTCAAGACGCAGGCAGCGGCAAGCGGCAATGGCGACGTGCAGTCGGTGGAGCTCGTTGACCCGCACACTGGCGACAAGACCGTCTACTCGCACGACTATCAGCACGACGAACGCTCCGTCGTGACCACGGCCGACGGCAAGGAAACCTCGCAATCCGTCGATGGCAACGGCAAGACCCGCAACAGTGTGCACAACACCAAAACGGGCGAGACCACGACCACGATCGTCGATCCGAAAACGGGGACCGAAACCAAGATCGTCACCGACAAGGACGGCCGGGTGACGACGACCATCACCGAGAAGATCAATGGCGGCAAGCCCGTCGAGCACGAGGTCAAGCCCGGCGACAATTTGACCCTTATCGCGCAGCAATATGGCGTATCGCTGGATGATCTCAGACGGACGAATCCTGAGCTTTTCGATTCGTCCCGAGATCCGGACATCATCAAGCCCGGAGAAAAGGTCACCATCGAAAACGGGACGCGCACTACCGTGGAGGTCACCTTCAACGGCTATACGCTGACCACTAAGCCCGATGGCAGCATGACGCTGCACAACAACACCACCGGCACCGACCTGAAGATCGAGGCAGGAAGCACGCAGGCCGCTTTGGCCAGGACGCTATTGGCGGTGATCCCCAACAGCAGCAATTTCGAGGAGGCAAAGGAAGGCCAGGTCGTGAAGACCTTTGTCGAAGGGCTGTTGGCCGGTGAGACCTTGCCCAGCCTCATCGACGCCGCGGAGAAAGCCGGACAGGACAAACAGGCCCTGATCGACAAATACGGTTTGGGCACGGCCGCCAAGCCCAAGCTGGATGGGCAAAACAGGGTTGTCGATCCGTTCGGCGATCCGCCACAGGGCAACGCACCTTCCGGCGGGAAGTGGACGCCGATGAAGATCGACGGCGTCTGGACCTGGGTCGATCCCCAGGTCGCCCAGGCCATCATTTCCGAGAACATCGCCCTGTCGCGCATCACCGAGACGCGAGCTCTGGCCGGCCAGCAGCAGGAGCAGTTCAACGTCGATATGCTCGATCCCGCCTACAAGGACGCCGTTGATGGCGCGCAGACCATCATAAACAGGGCACTGGCGCCTAACGGTCTGCAATGGACCGCGCAGAAACCGAAGGGCACGCTCGCCGATGCGCGGGAGCGGCTGACCAAGGCCAACACCTTGCTACAGAACGCGCGCGATGCCCGTGGCGAATATGAGAATGCCGCACGCGTCCTCAAGGATGCCATTGCCGGGCAGAGCAAGCTGACGCCGCTGGGTGATCCCGATGCAACAGCTGTCGGCCCTGTCAACGGCCCGAACCGGTATACCGAACACGCTCAGGGTGTCGCCGAGCACGCGGCCGTCGACAAGCTGTTTTCCGAGGTCGGCCTGCATCTGAGCAAGGGCGACAAGCTCACCATCGATTTCCTGGTGGGCAAGGCCGAACTGGACGGCGTCCCCACGGACTCGAAGGAATACAAGGACCTCAAGGCGCTGCAGACGACAGCAGGCAGTCAGCTCGAACTGGCGCAGGCCTACCAGAACTACTTCGACGCTCATACCACTGCCGCACAGGTCGGCGCGCAGCAGACGGATCTCGAGCAAAAGCTGCTTGGCCAGTATCTTGGCGAACAGGAGTTCGACCCCAACGAGGAATACAACCGGTATAGCGGCGACTACCTCGGACACTACAAGACATCGACGCTCGAGGTCCGCGACGGCCAGCTCTGGGTCGTCAATCATTTCGACAAGGGAACGACGGAGCAGCAGCTCACCTACAGTCTGAACGACAAGAATATCTCGGACGAATATCGGGACCGCCAGCTCAACAAGGACTGGCAACAGCTTCTGAGCGGTTCGACGGAGAAGATGTGCACCGCCAACGGCCTGGAAACCGCGAAGGCCGGCGAGGCGCAAGCGGCAAAGAATCTGAACGATGTCCTAGACAAGCAGCTCGGCAACAGCATCACCGACCTGAAAACGAAGCTGACGAGCCTGCAGACCAACTTCAACAATGCGCTGACGCAACACGGGCCTGGAGCGGTCGATGCGCCCCAAGGGACGCTGCCCGATGGCGTGCAGCCGGTCGAAATCGAGGTCGCAGGACAGACGATCAAGGTGGCGCCGGAGGTTGCCCAGAAATACAACCAGACAGGGATCGATGCGCTGACCCAGGGCGGCAAGGCAATCTGGATCGACCTGGACACACAGGATAACGATCATGGTGGCCGCTGGGTCGACCCCGAACTGGCGGTCTCCAAGCTCAAGCTTGATGCGACAAGAGCTCAGATAGCACAGGCCGAGGATCTGCGCCGAGTGGTGCAAGGGTTCAGCGATTACCATGAGCTTCGGCTCAGCGATCCCTCGCTCTTGGCCGACCGCAACAGCATGGTGGACAAGACCTATCTGGACGAACATCAGCAGCAGACGCTCGACGGCATCTATCAGCCGAAGTTCCAGCAACTGCTCGACAGCGGCTACGACAACGAGTTCCGGGGACAACCTGGTCCGACCCTCGATGACACGGTCGCCAGAACGTTCGGCCTGAATTCTTCGACCGATGATGGCCGCGAGGCGATCGAGAATGTGACGCATGAGATCCGCGATATTGGCGGCGACGATCCGTATGTGCGCAGCGTGCCGATCTTCTATGTCGACGACGAGGTCGGGACGCAGCAGGTCACGCTCTTTGCCGTGCGCGACGGAGACGGCAGCACTCGCTATGTCGACGTGACAGGCAAGAAGTTCGACGACCTCGGCGACTTCCAGGACAACAACACCCAGTTTGGTGAGAGCGGCAAGCTCGTCGTTCCCAAAGGACTGGAGATGAAGGCGGGAGACGACGGCAAGATCGCGCTTGAAGTGGTGAAGGCGCGCAACGTCTCGGTCTGGGACAAGGTCGTCGATCCGCTGGTTGGCATCGGGACCGGCATCGCCACCATCCTGTCGTTCACGCCGGCCGCGCCGATCGCGGCCCCGCTGGCCTATACAGGTGCTGCCTATCTCGGAACCCGAGCGGTCATAAACCAGGTCAACCATCTGGAACATGGCGGCGAGTGGGACGATAGAGAGTCACTGATGAACATCGCCAGCGCGGCGACCACGGTTCTGCCCATGGCATCCAGCGGCCTGCGCACCATTGGCTTGGCGGGAAAGGAAATGACCGCGCTTCAGGCCTTCCGTGGCAGCATAGGTGCGACACGATCCGGCTCTTCCCTGGCGCTCGAAACCCGCGGTTACATGCAATCGACCGCCGGCCTGAACAAGGCGGCGTGGGGAATGGATGTCGGCTCGGTGATTGTCGGCGCACCCTTGCTGGCGACCTCTGCCTATGATCTTGCCGTCAACGGAGATCAGATGAATGGTCTCCAGCTTGCCAATGCGCTTACCGGTCTTGGCACCGGCATCACCGGCACCGGCCTCGGCATCCACGGCCTGCGTACGTTGCGGCCGGGAACGGGCACGCAGGCGAGCTCCAACGGTCCGGACGCCAGTCCGCCACCGGGCAGCGACGGACCGCACCAGCAGCCGCCTGGCGGCAACGGACCGCGGCAATTGCCGCCGGCGCCGGAGCCCAATTCCTCGGGGCGCCCAATGAATGTCTATGAGATCGGTGCCGATGGCGTTTACAGGCCGACCGGGAAGCAGGTTTTCCACGACCCCAGCCATCCGGTGATACCTGGAGAAGTGATCAAGGCCGATGACGGCAGCGGCGATGGTTCGACAATGCAGCCGGGCCACGATCCTCAGGGGTCGACCCCGCCCGGTACTGCCCATCCCGCCGATGGCGATCCCATCATCGTACCGGGCAAGCCGACAGGACAAGACGGAACGGTGCGCCTCGTCTGGGACCCGGAGACACGCAGCTTTGCCGGCACGCCCGGACACGACACGAGCGGGTATGTCTACACCAGCGGCAAGGATCCGAGGACGCCCTCGGCCTATCTCGACGGCTTGGCCGTCGAACAGCTTGTGGCCCGCTACGAGCAGGAGAAGGGCTATTATTCCAGCCGCGAGATGGCCGAGCGCTATGGGCCGGACGGCGTTCAGATTCCGCGCACGCTGCTTCGTGACATACTGCCGGACTTCCGCGTCGGTGTCACCTTCCGGGTCCGGTTGAACACCGGCGATGCATTCGGGATCGGCTCGCCGACAATCGCGGCCATTGGCTTCGGTGTCGGAACCAAGACCGATGTCGGCATGATCGGGTGGTCGATCGTCGACAGCGTCAGCCAACGCAGCCTGACGCCGTTCAAGGACGCACTCGGCACCCAGGGCGTCGTATCCTACCGGGCACGCGAATACAGGAACATCACAGGCCTCCAGGCCGGTGTCTGGCCGGTGTCCAATCAGACGGCCTTCCCGGTTCGCAGCAGCGATCTGTCGGCGGCGGCGAGCAAGGCGATATTCAGCGATGCGACCGGCTATGACGCCAAGCCGCTGGACGCTGCCATCGTTGGGATGACACCCGATGGCGAAGGCACCGTGATCGAGATGGCCTACACGCCTTTGCTCAAGGGCGAGGAGGTCACGCTGGCACCTGGCCAGCATGACTTCTTTGGCGTGCCGGCGGAAAACAGATCCGGCCACGTCCAGTTGCAAGGCGCGCTTCCGTTCGACCGTGTCATGACCGAGACCAAAGCCGGTATACGCCTGCCGATCGTGGCCAATCATGTCGCGGCGGTGAACCAGATGCCGCGCGTCGGCTTGGAGAAGCGCCCGGAACTGTCGGTGAAGGACACGCTCCAGCCGGGCGACATCGTGTCGACGCAGGCATACGACCAGATCCAGTCCGCTCTCGGCTCGACAAGCCTGAAAATCCAGTTCGCGGTCAAGGACCCGGCGAAGGCGTCCGAACTCATCGCAGCTATCGGCCAGGGCGATGGCATCCGCTCGATCCGTGATCTCGTCAACGCCGGCCAGATCGATCCGTCGAACACGGTTTCTCTGGTCGATGAGCCGACGCTGAGCGGATTGCGTCTTTCGGCAGTACCGGGCAAGGCGCCGACGGCAGACATCGTTTTGCTGACCGGCGAGAAGGCTCGAATTGTAAATCCCGAGGCGATGCTGGTCGACGTCATCTTCAACGATCACAACAGGCTGCCTGGCGTACTGGGTTTCAATCCCGACCGGATGGTCACGTCCGCGACCTACAAGGTGAAATCGACGGTACAATCATGGCTTCCCGCGCGCTTCCAACCCGACGGATCACCGCAGTCCCGCTACATGCCGAGCGCCGGCAACATCTATAAGAACCTCTACGGTTCGCACGGCACCCCGGCCACGCGCTACACGCTTTCACTCTCGACGCATCCTCTGCCTGCAGGTGCGTTGACTTTCAGCGCCGAGGTGAGAATCCAGTACAAGTCCAGAGCGGCCAGCATCGCGCCGTCGATCGCCAAGAACGAAACCGCGACACTGACCTTCGATCGCGCCGACGGGCAAAATGAGGAATTGACGATCCCCGCCTGGCTCGCCCACGCCGTGGAAACCTCGCGCGACGGGGCGGCGACAGGCATCCCGAAGGGCGGCAAGGCCTCCCTGGAGCAGTTCCTCGGCGAACTGGAAAAGAATGCAAGACCCGACCAGCGCGCGGCGATCGAGCAGTTCCGGACGGAATTCGGCCCATCGATCGTCGATGGCGGCTTCATGCGCCAGAACGTTGCCCACGGCGTGCTGACCTTCCTCTCCTCGCAGGTGGGCAGCCGCCGAAACGGCCCGATCCAGATAAGGGACGAGCACGGTCAATCCGTGACCGCCACCCGTTATGGACCGCTGCCAAAGAGCGCAGAGAATGTCTATGTGCCGCCCGCCGATGGACCGCCAGCGCGCGGCGACGAACCGGAGCTGATGCACAAGTCGCATATTCTGTTCCGCGATCCCGAGACCGGAGAGGCATACGTCCTGCCATGGATGCGCGGCGCCTCCGAGGACCATGTGCCGGGCACTCAGGGGCGGCCGGAGGGCGAAAGCGTGCCGCCGGCGGCGAACCCTGCCAGGAAGGCAATCGAGGCGGCGCCTCCCACGACCTATTCGCTGCAACAGGTCCGCAACATGCGCCAGCCTGAGAAATGGCAGGCCGGCGAGATCTATACGCGCGAACTCAATGGGTCGCCTGGAGAAGCGCATTTCCCGGTCGATGCCAACCTGGGTGGGTCCCACCCCGTCTCAGGCGTGGGTGGGCGATATGTGGATTCGCCCGTCTTCAAGAGCGACGACGTGATCGAGGCGATCGAGGTCAAGACCTATCATCGCTGGACGACGATCAACGGCGTCGCGCAGATGCGCGAAGTGCCGCTCACGCCGAAACTGCAGGAGCAGATCAACAAGGATGTGGCACTGCGGAACGAGAACCCGGGCTATCAACCGCGCTGGGTTTTCCTCGATGCGCCGCCTTCCGCGGACTTGCAGCGGGCGCTCGACGATGCGGGAATTGTCGGCAACATCTTCGGACACAACAGACCCGCCACGGCTGCGCCGCAGCTACAATCGGCAACGGCCGGAACCGGTCCGGGCCGAACCCTGCAGCTCAAGGACGAGAGCGGCAAGGTGATCACCGCGACAATGTTGGGCACCGAGCCGAGGGGCTCGGAACAGGTCTATGTGCCGCCTTCCGACGGGCCTCGTGCGCCGGCCGATGCACCGGAGCTGGCGGACAAGACGCACATACTGGTGTACGACCCCGACACCGGCGAAGCCGTCGTGCTGCCGTGGATACGCGGTGCTTCCGGCGGCCACGCGCTCACCCGAGATGGCGTCAGGGCGACTTCGCTTGACCAGGTGCCGGATCTCAACATGGCCGATTTCGAGCCAAACCAGATCCCCTGGCTCAGGCGTGAGCAGGTGGCCGAACTGACGGAACAGCAGTTCCGCGACATGGATCAGGCCGGCTTGCTGCCCTCTCTGACCAGGAGCCAAATGCGGGGTATCGCGAAGGCAAAGATAGGCCAGGTCAACATCGCGGGCCTCGACGGGAAACAGATTCCTTGGCTGACCGAGGGCCACATCCGGAATATGACCGGCCAGCAGTTCCGGGATCTCGGCAAAGCCGGTTTGACGCCTCACCTGACGAAATCACAATTGCAGGCGATCAAAGGAGACAAGGTCGAGTTTGTCGACGTGTCGAAGTTGGAAGCGCGCCAGGTTCCGTGGTTCAAGCCCGGCCAGGTCGCGAAGTTCACGTCACAGCAATTCAAGGATCTGAGCGAGGCCGGATTGCTGAAGAACCTCACCGAGCGCCAGGTTGCGGCGATCCCCGAAACCATGGTCGGTTCCCTGGACGTGGCGAAGCTCGATCCCAAGCAGGTGCCGTGGCTGACGGAGAAGCAGATCCCGGCGTTGACCCGCGATCAATGGGGCGCCTTCACGATCCACCACACCGAAGCGCTGACCCAGCCGCAAATCGAAGCGGTGACACCAAAACAGTTCGAGGAAATGAGCCCCGGCCAGTTCCGCAAGTTCACGCTTGAGCAGTTCGAGTGGACGAGCGGGGATCACACGAACGGCCTCTCCGTGCTGCACCTGACGACCTATCGGGCAACCCATAAAAAGGCGATGACGCCGGATCAAGCGACCCGCGTCGATCTGGCGCTGAGCCATGCCAGGATGAGGGAAAACGCTCAGGCGCTCGCTACCTTTGGTGGCATGTCGACCACCTCCTACACGCTGTGGACTTCGTTGCCGCCAACTTGGACCGCCACCGCGAGTGGAGTGGCATTTGGCGTGCGAGGCTTCGTTTTCGGGGCGCAGGCGCTCTTCCCCAACGCAACCGCGGCTCACAAGCCGTTCGGGCGATTCCTCAACGCGCTCGGCGGAGCCACATTCATTGCCGCAGCACCAGGTGCCGCGACCGGGATGATCCAGGGTAAGGATCTTGTCGTCAACAGCACGTTTACGCTCGGCAACGTCGTCTATGGCACAAAGTCGATGCTGCAGTCGTTCACCGGCAGACCGGTGATCCGAAACCTGGCCGAACATCTGGCTGGACCAGGCTATGTGCTTGGCTGCGCCGTCTATACGCTGCATTCCTGGCCGGCGCCGATCGCAACAGTCGCCGGCACCATGTTCACGTTCGGCTGCGCGGAATTCTGGGCGTCGGCCATAAGGACGGACCGAATGAATAGCCGTTCGGTACCGCGAACCGATGCCGATATCGCGGCGGCGGAAAAGTCCGACAAGAGATGGACCGCATGGGATCGGTGGACCCTGGGCATCACCTTCGGCGTTGGAATGCTTCTCTTCTCGCTGGACTCCCTCCTCGCGGAGCCTTGGGAGGGCGCGAAGACGGCCCCTCCACCCGACCCGAAAAAACCGGCTGGCGATGCCTCGTCCCAGCGATCCGATGATCCTTCGGACGTTCCAGGTGGGGAACAAACCCCGCCAGAGACCTTTCCGCAACTTGTCGTCCAAGCGGATGACGGCCTGAATTTGCGGACCCAGCCCGACGGGCATTCGGCAGTGGCGACGGTTCTGCAACCCGGCACATTCGTCGAACAGACCGCGAAACCTTCGACCGATTCTTCGGGAGAAGCCTGGATACCCGTCGACGGTTTCGGACCGGACGGCGAAATGCATAGCGGCTGGGTCTCCGGCGACTATGTCGATGTTCACCCCAAGGGCAGCAGCAATTCCGAGGGCCGCACGAATCCAACGCTGGAGAAGAATGGCTATCAGTGGGTCGACGTCAAGAACGGCGACTCTATCCGCCTGATCGCCAGGATCCATTCAGCGGATGTGGCGGCCACGGTGGTGCTCAACATGGATCATATCCTGAGTCCGGACATGATTTTCTCCGGCGACCGCATCTACCTGCCGGTCACGTCGGTCGGCTGAAGAACTGCCGGCCCAATCTAGCGTCCGTCAGCAGGCTGCGCCTTGCCGCTTCTCGCGGCATAGGCGTGCGCGACGCAGGCGGCCAGCTTCGCCGCCCGCTCCGCTATCGGATTGGATGGTTCGGAAGAATAGGAGGCGGTAAACCGCAGGTCGGACGGGTGCCATTCGCAGTCGACAATGCGCAATGTGCCGCTTGCGGTATAGTCGTGGACGACTTCCTCGGGGAGCGAGGCTATCCCGATACCGTTGAGAGTCATCTTGATGGAGGCGGCCAGCGAATTGGCCGGAAAGATACGCGGCGTCTTTTCCAGTTCGCTGGTGAGCTTGCGGTAAAGTTCGCTGTAGGGTCTGGTGGTGCGCGCGTAGCTGATGATCGGAAACTGCATCAGATCATTCAGCGTCAGCTTGCTTCGGTTGGCCAATTTCAATTGCGGCGAACAGACCCAGACGAGCGGAAAGGATGGCAGCTCGATGTTCTCGATGCTGTGCTCCAGAATCGGGCCCATCAGCACTGCAAGATCGAGCCTGTGGGACATGAGTTCGTTGCGAAGGGTCGTCGTCGCATCAACGACAATATCCGTATCGACAAGCGGGTAGTTTGCTTGCAATTCCTTCAGGAAATCCGGAAGCCAGGTGTGCACGATGGATTCGGCAACCCCGAGCCGAAGCACCCCTGCCGTCTCTGAAAGAGAGTTGGCCGCCAGCTGCAGCCGTTCCGCTACGCGCAGGACCCGTTGAGCAGGTGGCAGCAGCCGTTGTCCCTCGGCGGTCAGCCTGACGGTGCTGCTGTGCCGTTCGAACAGCTTGGCGCCCAGCGCTTCTTCCAGGCCGGCAATTCGGGTGGATACCGCCGGCTGCGTCGTGTTAAGGCGTTCCGCTGCCTTTCGAAAGCTTCCGAACGTGGCAACCAGGAGAAAGGTTTCGAGCTGCTTGATGTTGAAAGGGATCACGATTCAATGCCGGACAATAATCTGAGCTCCAATCTTTACGCGGTCATATAGATCGATAACGTCTTCATTGGTCAGGCGGATGCATCCCGAGGAGTTGGCCTGTCCGACGGTCCATGGCTGGTTGGTGCCGCGGACGCGATAAAGCGTATTTCCGATATAAAGGGCGCGGGCGCCCAATGGGGTTTGGTCCTCCCGCGACATGAGCGGGCAGCAAGCGACCCTTGGATGCTTTCCCGGATCGCATATCGGCAGGCGGTCGCCAATCCGGCCAGTTTCTCTTGCTCGAAATCGTGTCGCGACCGGCCCACTCCAGGCCCTCCTTGCCAACCCCCACTGCATACCGCAGCGCTTTGCCGTCCCCAACGATGTAATAAAGACGCCGCTCCGTGGTGTTGATGACGATCGATCCCTTCGGTTGAGCCCCGCTGAAGTTCACGATTTGCCTTGGGATCGCTAACCGCTCAGGCAGCATTCCTTCGTCCGACGTCTGGTCGGGAGCGGAAGGGGAGACCAGCACATTTCTCGCCTGATCGTAAGTCCAGCATCTAGGGTCATAAGCGCTGTTCGATTGGGCCTGCGCTGAAGCCATGGCGGCAACCAGCGTGGCAGCAACCAAGGCTGCCGCTGCCAGTCTCCGGCTGAGACGTGGGCCGAACAGGATACTGCCTCCCGCTATGCTGGCGGGAGCGAACGCGTTCGCGAGCAGGGCCCTGTTTGCCACCACCGACACCTTTCTGCATCCAGGCGTTGAACAGGGGATCACACACGGGTCCCGCCTGATTCCAGCGCGCACCATATCGCTTTGCTCACTGTTCGCAACATTTGGCACCGAACTAGCATCGGCAATCCAATTGGACTTCCAATTTCGCAGTGCGCACGTTAGAGTGAACCCGGCGGGCAAAACCATGAAGCGAGCGATGCGGGTCACCACTCGTGGGTCGCTTGCAATAGGACAAAAGTTGACGGGACGCGGTATTTGCCATGCGGATCGGTTGTCGGGAGCCAGGGCTGCCTTTGCCGCCTGCGGCCTTGCCGTGGTCCTGGCGCTCGGCTTTGGCTCGCAGCACGCATACGCTGCCGAACCGCGATGGCCACCTGGCCCTTACAAATACATCACGGTCGACCAGTCGGTGGCAGACGCGCTGGTCGAGTTTGGCCGCAACATGCGAGTGCCGATGCGCGTCAGCAAGCTTGTGAAAGGACGCCTGAGCGCCGGCATGCCGGCGGGGACGGCCCACGAGTTTCTGGAACAGATTTGCAATCGATACGGGCTGGTCTGGTATTTCGACGGCATCGTCATGAACGTTGCGACCGAAGCCGAAATCCAGACGGAAATGATCCCGCTTGATGCAAACACGGCTGCCGGTGCGGAAGATCGGCTTTCGCGGCTGGGCGTCATCGATCCGAGGTTTCCGGTAAAGGTTTCCAAGCAAGACGATGTCGTCTCGGTATCGGGGCCACCCTCCTACATCGAACTGGTCAGGAAAACGCTCGGAGTTCCCGCGGCAACGGGCACGAAGCCGGAGCCGGGCAAGGTTGTTTCGGTCCGCGTTTTCCGCGGAAGGCAGGTGGAGGCGTATGACGTCCCCTCCGCCGAGAAGAACTAGGGAACGGGAGGCAGGTTCATGCAGATCGCACCGATTGGAGCCTTGGAGGCTACGCTTGCAAACTTGACCACCAGCATAAGCTCACAACAGCAGATCACCGCTGGCGCCGCGGCGCAGCCTGGCAATCGAATGGCCGGTGCCAAGCAGGAAAAGCACGACGCCGTGAGGGTCAACACGCCTGAGCGCGGTGATGTCGCCACACGGGAAGGTCAGCAGGTGGCACAAGCGTCGTCCGGTGCCAATCCGGCAATGGCTGGGCAATCCTCCAAGCCGGAAAGGACGGAAGCGATCGTCGAACGCCAACTCTTCGACTATCTGGCCGAGGCAGAGAAGGCAGGGGGCGGGGCGTTCACGGATCCGTCGGCCCTGTTCGGGTCGGCCGTTCGGTCGTTGGACGGAACCATGCAGCAGGTCCAGAAAGCCCTGGGCCAGGCGAACGCCCCGGTGAGCGCCGATGCAGCTACGGTGCAGGATGCCGCCGGCAAGACGGCCCCGTCAGGCAAGGAAGCAGAAAATTCCCCGGCAAAGAATGCCGAGCAACTTCTCGAACGGTCCATTTCGGTGATGTGGGCAGCCGCCAATCTCGAGGTGGTGACGAGCAGCGTGACGGCCGTCACGTCGTCCACCAGCACGCTGATCAAACAACAGTGAATGCCGCGGGGTGTTTCGTGCCGACGCTAACCTTGCCGTGGCGGTCAACGCTATTGAATCGATGCGGCGCCCGGTGGCGCGTGGCGTTGATTGTTATCGGCATGCTTGCGTTGCAGGCGTGCTCGGAGGAGCTCTATTCCAACCTCAACCAGCGGCAGGCCAACGAGATCGTGGCCACGTTGATGCGTCATGGGATTCCTGCCCAACGCGAGACCGCTAAAGATGGGAAAATGACGGTTTCCGTGCAGAAAAATCGGTTCGCCGACGCAATGGCGATTCTGGATGAAAGCGGATTGCCCAAACAGGAATTCCAGACGCTGGGCGACGTGTTCAAGAGAGGTGGGCTGGTGTCCTCGCCGGTGGAAGAGCGGGCGGCGATGATCTATGGCCTGAGCCAGGAGCTGTCGCAGACGATCTCGGATATCGACGGCGTGCTTTCCGCGCGCGTCCATCTTGTCCTGCCCGAAAACGATCCGCTGAGACAGCAGCTGGTGCCGTCGTCCGCCTCCGTCTTCATCCGGCATCGCGCATCGGTTCCGATGAATGAGCTGATCCCACAGGTCAAGATGCTGGTGGCCAAGGGTATCGCCGGACTGACCTATGACAATGTTTCCGTCACCCTCATTCCGGTAACGGCGGCGGCCCCCGAGCAGGGAACCGGCGAGGCGGGCTTCACGACGTTCCTCGGCCTTTGGTTGCATCCGGACAGCGTCGTCGCCGCGATGTGGCTGTTCTACGGCATGGCGGCGGCCATACTCGCGCTGGCTGCCCGGCTGGCCTACCTCCGGTGGTACCGACAGCCCGGCGTCTATGCGCTCGATGCTTCGGCACTGTCTGTGAAAAAGACATGACCGAGACCGGCTCGAAGCAAACCGCCAGCCCGGAATGGCAGGCATTCGTATCCAACCCCGCATCCTATGTGGATGCGGCCAGGCTCGCGGAATGCCTTGACGGCACGATCGGCGAGGCTGTCTGCGAGCGCATGCTGCAGTCGCGACGCCTGCATGAACGATTATCGGAGCTTCTGGCGGAGCGTCATAAGCTGTCTTCAGCAGTCGAAGAGCCGGCCGACGAGGTTGATCGAGCGATCGCCTTGTCCTCCGGCGAGGAGCTGGAGGAACTTGCGCTTCGCGCCGGCGCGATCTACTGGGCCGGCAGTCTGGCCGCTGTCATTGTTGGACGCGAAGCGGCCGCGTGGCAGGCAGCGCTTGGCGCGGATCTCTGCGCTTTCGCGGTCGCCAACCGAGATCTGGCCGGTCCGATGCAGCGGTTGGAACCCCTGGAGGACATTTACGGCCGTGTCTATGCCCACGGCCTGAGTTGCCTTGGCGCCTGGTGTCAGGCGATGCCTGGCGATACGAGCATGCGGGTGCGCCTCAAGCTGGTGCCGCACGAGCTTGTCGATCAGAGGGCAGGCGAACCCTTTGCCGAGACCGGTCCCGCGATTGTTCGACGAGCGATGAGCTCGGCGGGATGATCGAACCGGGCAAAGCGACCGATGCCGTGCCGGGGCGCCCTTTCGCCCGGATCCTGCGCGCCGCCGAGGTGCGCGCCCTGCAGGATGGGCATGCCTTTCTCGATGAAGCAAGGCGCGATGCGCAGCAGTTGCGTGATGCCGCTCGGCGAGCCTATGCGGCTGAATATGCGCAGGGCTATGAAGACGGCAAGGCGCAAGGCGATGCGGACGCCACACGCTTGATCAGCGAGACGGCGGTCAAGGTGGATCGCTATTTTGGCGGGCTGGAAGCCGAAGTCATCAGCCTGGCCCTCGATGTCGTCAGGCGAATGCTTGGAGAATTCGACGTCAGCACGCTTGTCGCGAAGGCGGCAAGGCAGGCTGTGATTGAAATTCGCCGCGCCAAATATCTGAAAGTCCGAGTTCATCCCGCTTCCGTCGACAGGGTTCGCGATGAGTTGGACGCTGTCTTGCGCGAGAGTGATCTGGGCATGACGGTCGAGATCGACGCGGATGACGCATTGGCAACCGGCGCCTGCATCGTTTCGACCGACTTTGCCGTCGTCGATGCGAGCATCGACGCGCAGCTCCAAGCCATAGCTGCCGCGATTGCGTCAAAGGCGGAGGTTCCATGAAAGAGCCCGCTGTTGATATCGAAAGCCGTCTGGCGTCCCTCATTCCGAACCTGCGCTCCGCCCTCCGCAACGATGCCAGCCGGCCCAGGAAAGGGCGTGTACGGCGGGTCACCGGCACGATCATCCATGCGACCGTCGAGGAGGCCCGGATCGGCGAGATATGCGAACTGGTCGACCCCAGGACCGGCAAGACGACCAAGGCGGAAGTCGTCGGCCTCATGGACGAAATGGCGATCCTTGTTCCGCTTGGCGATCTGAGCGGTCTTTCAAGCCTGACGGAGGTAGTCGCGACCGGAAAGGACCAGCGTGTGCCCGTCGGTCCCGGGCTTCTCGGCCGGGTGATCAGCGCGCTCGGCGAGCCCTTGGACGGCAAGCCGCTTTCGCAGGATGGCATGACCGGCAGCTATCCGGTCAATGCCTATCCGCCATCTCCGCTGGAGCGCAGCTTGATTTCCGAGCCGATCCAGCTCGGAATCCGCGTCCTCGACGGGCTGCTCACCTGCGCGCGCGGGCAGCGCGTCGGCATCTTCGGCGAACCTGGCGTCGGCAAGTCGATCCTGCTTTCAGACATCGTCAGAGGCACCGATGCCGATGTTGCCGTGGTCGCCCTTGTTGGAGAGCGCGGACGTGAAGTGCGTGAGTTCCTCGAACATCAGCTTGGACCGGAAGGGCGGCAGCGGGCAATCGTCGTCGTCGCGACCTCCGACCGGCCTGCCATCGAGCGCGTCAAGGCCGCCTATGTGGCGACCAGCATTGCCGAATATTTTCGCGACCAGGGTAAGCATGTGCTGCTTACGATGGACAACATAACGCGGTTTGCCCGTGCGCAGCGCGAGATTGGCCTGGCCTCGGGCGAGCCATCGACGCGTCGCGGCTTTCCATCTTCGCTGTTCGCGGTCTTGCCCCGCCTGCTCGAGCGCTCAGGCCCCGGCCGCGTCGGTTCCATCACAAGCCTCTACAGCGTTCTGTTGGAAGGCGACGGCACGCTGGATCCTGTCGCCGAGGAAATTCAGGCGCTCCTCGACGGCCACGTCTTCCTGTCGAACGAACTCGCGCAGCGGAACCATTTCCCGGCCATCGACGTCCTGCGCAGCCGAAGCCGCCTCATGGATGCGGTTGTACCGCCGGCCCATCGGTCTGACGCCAGCCGCCTGCGTGAGTTGCTTGCCCGCTACGCCGACATCGAACTTCTCCTGCGGGTCGGTGAATACGAAAAGGGAAGCGATGCCGTCGCGGACGAGGCGGTGGCGAAGATCGATGCCATCAACGCCTTTCTGCGTCAGGCGTCCGCTACACACGAGAGCATCGACAAGACGCGCCAACTCATGCGGGAAATCGTCAATGAAAGATCGTGACATGATCGCTCGATTGGGCGACCTCAGACGCCGCCGGGAAGAACGCGCCAAGGAAGGCGTGATCAGAAGGCACGCCGCTGCGCATCGGGCCGCGAAGGAGGTTCAGGCGGCAGCCGCTGCGGTCACCGAACACCTCCGGCGCACGGTTGACGCAGAAGAGGCAGCGTTCGGTTCGCTGGTTGGGCAGCCGGTAAAGGCTGCCAGCTTCCATCGGCTTCAGGGACGGTTCGAAATCGCCGCCAGAAAAACCGAGCAGTTGCGCGAAAACGAGAAGATTGCCGGCGCCGCCGAGGAGCGACGGAAAGAGGAGTTGTCGGCAGCCCGCAATGATCATCGTGCGAGCCTGAAGGCGGTGACGAAGCTGGATGGCCTGTTGGAGCATCTGACCAAACGCAGCGCGCGCCGTCGCCTCGCTCTTTCCGAGCTTGTCGAGGAAGAGGAACGCGATCCGCCGCGCTTGCCAACAGAACGATAGCCCATCCGTGATCGTGGATATGGAAGTGTAATGCCTCAGGCCCTGGCGTCGGCAAAAACGAAAGCGCGCGGAAAACCGGTGAAACGCTCAGCCGGACTGCCGGGCGTCGGCGAACGGCTGACACTGGAATCCGTCGCGGCCGCGGAAGTCGGGGCATTGAACGCCTTCTACCGCCGCCGCGCCCCAGCGCAGATCACCATCGCGGGGAAGGCAATGACGATTGCTGCCGTCTGGCCGGCGGCGAACCCTGCGGACCAGCGGCTGTGCACGATTGCGTTCACCGTCGCAGGCAAGGTCGCCAAATTGCGCCTGCCGCTTTCTGTGGTCGAACGAGCCTTCGCCAAGGCGGACGAGCTGGTCGACATGAAACGACTGGCGCCCACTCACGCCGCACTGCTGCTGGAATCCGCATTCGAAGAGGACCTCGAAAGGATTGAGAGCAAGCTGGGTGAGAGGATCGCGCTCACCTCGGTTGAACGAAGAGATACGGTTTCGGAGCAAATCCCCCTCGCTTTTGTCATGGCCGGCAACGACGAAACGATAGACTGCGTGTTGAACACGACGGACGCCGGCCTGGCGGTTCGGATCGGCCGCCTTCTCGACGAGATCGGCAAAGCGAGGCCGCCGATTCCGGCCGAATTCCCACTGTCGGTGTGCCTTCGACGTGGCGCGCTGACGATCACCCTTGGCGAGCTTCAAAGCCTGCAGCCTGGCGATGTGGTGCTTTTCAGGGATGCGGAGGAAGAACGCATGGCGGCACTCATCATTGCCGAGCGTCTTTATGCGCCGGTGACCTTGACTGCCGGTGGCCCGCAATTGCTTGCCGCGCCGTCTGCAATCGCTGGATCGAATTGGGAGTGGACCATGAACCAGAACACGCCGCCGCCAGCCGGCCAGACATTGGAAGAGTCGACTCTGGACGAGTTGCCGGTCGCGCTTGCCTTCGAGATCGGCCGCACGGCAATGCCTCTTGGGGACGTAAGGCAGCTTGCGCCCGGCGCTATCATTGCGCTCACCGATGTAACGCAGGAGACTGTCGACATCATCGCCAACGGCAAGCGTGTCGGTCGTGGCGAGATCGTGCGGATTGGGGAAAACCTGGGCGTGCGGATCGTCCGTATGTTCGACAATGCTTGAGAATTCGCCCAACCTCCTTGGGATTCTGATCGCTGTAGGCTTCGTCGGGTTGCTGCCGCTGGCCGTCGTCACGATGACGGGCTTCCTGAAAATTTCGGTCGTGCTGTTTCTTGTGCGCAACGCGCTTGGCGTCCAGCAGATGCCGCCCAATCTGGTGCTCTACGGAATAGCGCTTGTGCTTACGGTCTATGTCACCACGCCGTTGCTGAGCGAGATGTCGGGCCGGCTTCAGGAAGGACAAATTCAGTTCCAGACTACGGACGACCTTGCCAGGGCGGCACAAATGGTCAGGGAACCATTGCAGCGACATCTGATGAAATTCACCCAGCCGGAAGAACGGCAGTTCTTTCTCGATGGCACAAGCCGCCTGTGGCCGGAACAGGCGCGGCAGAATCTCAAGGACGACGATCTCTCGATCCTTGTTCCCGCCTTCGTCGCATCCGAGCTTACCCGCGCCTTCGAGATCGGCTTCCTGCTTTATCTTCCTTTCCTCATCATCGATATCGTTGTTGCGAACGTCCTGATGACGCTCGGCATGATCATGGTCTCGCCGGTTCTCATTTCGATCCCGCTGAAACTGTTCCTTTTCGTCGCCATTGATGGCTGGTCGCGGCTGATGCATGGCCTCATCCTGAGTTACGTCTGACACCGCTGGGTTCGCATGAGCAATGACTTCATCCTGGCGAAGGTCCAAAGCGCGCTTCTGACGGTGCTGCTCGCGTCCAGTCCGGCGATCATCGCGGCGTTGGCTGTCGGCATCCTTGTCGGCCTTGCCCAGGCGCTGACGCAGATTCAGGACCAATCGCTGCCGCAGACGATCAAGCTCGTCGTGATCCTGTTGGTCATCATCGTCTTCGGTCCGCTGCTTGGCCAGCAGATCGCGGAGCAGGCCTCGACGGCGCTGGACGAATTCCCCGTCGTCACGCGCTGAGGCACGCGGATGCCGGTCGAACCACTCTTCGCGTCGGTCAAAGAGCTTCAGTTCTATCTTCTGGCAGGGGCTTTCGCGCTCGCACGCCTGACCGGTTTCATGCTCCTGATGCCGCTCTTTTCACGCGTGCCGCTATCCGGCCTTCTGCGCAATGGGGTGGCCCTGGCGTTGGCGGTTCCGGTCTTTCCGATGATCATGACCAAACTGACGAACACCGATATCACGACAACGATGATCGTTCTGTACATGCTCAAGGAGGTCGTTGTCGGGGTGACGCTCGGGCTGGCAATGGGCATACCGTTCTGGGCGGCGGAGGCTGCGGGCGATATCCTGGACCTGCAGCGCGGTTCCACGATGGGGACCCTGATCGATCCGATGATGACCCATGAGACGAGTGCCACCGGCACCTTGCTCGCCGTCATCATGGTGACGATCTATCTGGCAGCCGGTGGCCTGCAGCTCTCCCTGACGAGCCTCTACGACAGCTACGGCCTTTGGCCGATCGACCAACTTCTGCCTGTGTTCAGCAAGGATGCTGCCTGGATATTTCTCGATCTGCTGAATCGCATCCTGGTGATGGCGTTGACCCTTGTGTTCCCGGTCGTTGTCAGCATGCTCTTGTCCGACATTGTGCTGGCTTTCCTGGCGCGCGCCTCGCCGCACCTGAATGTCTTTGCGCTCTCGCTGGTCGTCAAGACGCTGGTGTTCAGCCTCGTACTTGTCCTCTACGCGCCTTTCCTGCTCTTCTACATGAACCGGGACCTGGCCTTTCTGCACGAAGCAGCCCGACAGATAGAAGCGATCGGCTGCCGCAGCTGCCAATGAGAGCGAAAGATTTATGAGCAGAGGCTAATAATAACAGAGGCCTCTGTTGGTCGACCAATAAATACAATTTATCGACGAGGAAAGATTCTGATAATTTGACAGGCGGCCAACCCGTCGATGATCTTACGCCTTCTCGACGTGTCTCTGAAACATGCACATCCTCGGAATCCATGGCTCGCCAGACCACTTCATTGATCTACGAGGACTTGCGACTGGTCGATGCAGATAGGCTGCGCAGACTGGTTAGAACGGGCGCCTATGATGGGCATACGGGAGGGCTTGCGCGCGGCAAATTGCAGGCCAACGTTGTGATTGTGCCCCGCAGCTTTGCCGGAGATTTCCATCAGTTTTGCGTCCGCAATCCGAAACCCTGTCCTTTGGTGGCCGTGAGTCGTGCCGGCAGTCCATTGCTCCCCGCCTTGGGTGACATCGATATCCGCACCGATGCGCCCCAGTACAACATCTATTGGTTTGGGGAGATGATCCGTCGGAAAACCGACATCATCGATTTATGGCGGGATGACTTTGCCGCTTTTGCGCTAGGCAGTTCGCTTACCGTCGAGGCAGCACTTGCCGAAAAGGGCGTGAAACTCCGTCGCATCGACGTCGGAAAAACTTCTCCCAAGTTTAGAACCAGGATCGAGACCTTCCAAGTCGGATCGTTTGGTGGCGAAATGGTCGTCTCCATGCGCCCGATAAGACAATGCGACGTCGACAAGGTTCGCGCCCTTACCGCAGGTTTCCCGCATGCGCACGGCTCCCCCATCCATGTCGGGGAGCCGGTGACCATCGGGATACGAGATTTGATGGCTCCCGACTGGGGCGATGCGGTCGAAATCAGGGAAGGGGAGGTCCCTGTATTCTGGGCCAGCAGCCTGACCGCTCAAGACGCTCTTGCGCGTGCCGAACTCGCGATCTCGATCACGGTGTCGCCGGGCCATATGCTGATCACCGACGTGGATGCACAAGCCGTTAGAGCAGTCAGTGTTCGGACGGACTTGAGAACCAGGGCCTGCTGAGGATGCTGTTCGACATATCGACAGTGTCGGCCGGAGGCTAGATTGATTGCCGACGGTGGTGCCACGCTGGCAGCAAGCCTCGGCAAAGCTGCATCCAGCTCAGTAAAGGTAATTTCAAGCGCTTCGGCTTCGTCCATCGTTTTCCTCGCCAATACACCATGCGCCACCCCCATCGGAGCGGCAACTTGCATTCAGCATCCGGTGGAACAATCCGCCCTTCGCCGGGTTTCTCCCGCCGAAGGAGACCTTCATGATCCGTTGGCTTGTCAGAATCGGCGCACTCTATGTTGCGTATAAATTCGGTGAAGAAGTCGGGCGCGCTCAGGCTCGAGTTGATTTGCGCCTACGACCGCAGCCCGATTATGAGAGCACCCCGACCGCCCGTAACGAAGAGGAGTTCGGCGAGCCGATCTGATTGTCATTCGCCGGCCGTAGGTCGGGTCGGAGTTTCCATAGATCCGCCCAACCGAGGCGACACACCTGCACAGTGCCGTCGCTAAGCGCGACGGTGTGGGGAAGTGGTCATGTTATGTCTTTGGGGAAATGGGCGCGATATGGCGGATATCGGAACGCCCCTATCCCCTAGAAAGCGGTGGATAAAAGTCGGCGCCGCCCAAATAGTTCTTGCTAATTTTTCATTTTCGGCGCCAGCGTCTGCTGGGGCTTACTGAAGGCGAAATGCTAAACCGCGTAGCTTCCACCACATCTAATTTGCGCCATTTTAACTTTATTGTTCCCGACGACGTCATTGACGCTGTCGAGGGATATCTCTGCTTTTGTGCCGCCGGACGCATCGTTTCTACCTTTTCGGCAGTTCAAGCAGTGCGAGACAAAGTCCTAGACTGCGAGCTTTCCGACGAGCAGATTGAGTGTTACGCTGTATTGGCTGCGGTCGATGAAGGCCTAGCCGTCCACTTCGATCGGCGAGGACGACAACCGGATCCCTACTCGAGTTTGAGTAGGTGTCACTGGCATCTGGTGCCGATCTGGAAAACCAAGGTGCGGTTGCGAGTTGCCCACGTGTCATTTCGCCGGCCGAACGTAGTCGGTCCTGCCGGCCGTACCCCTCCGCTCATTATCATTGGCAGAACGCAAGCCAGGCCGCAGCGAATAGAATTCCTTCCATGAAACGCGCCTGCCGCGGAATGGTTCGGCGCTCTCCGTAGTGCTGGTGACGCTCGTTGATCGGGGTGCAGGGTTCATGCTGCTTTAACACTGTCGCGCAGTGATGGGATAATCTCGCCATCACCCACATACGACGAACGACAGGTTTTCGTTGTCGTCCTGCCTGTAGGTGACGCCAACCACCTCAACCGACGCGCCGTCGTTGTCTTCTGCCTGAAAAGCGGCGATCGGCATCATCACAATGCCGAGGCCCGCCATGCTCCAGATGCTGGCCGTGTTCGCTGAGTTTGAGACGGCCATTCGCTCGGAGAGGCTGTTGGATGGGATTGCCAAGGCCAAGGCCATCGGCACCAAGTTCGGTCGCAAGGTCAAGGCAACCCCGGAGCGGATCTTCACCATGCGCGCCGATGGCGAGACCGGCCCTGAGGCGATGCGGGATCAGCGCTCACCTAAGGTCATGATCCCCAAACAGTTCATTTACATGACAAATGATCTACAAACAGATCAACCCCTTGACATTGACAGCACAAAAGATGCTTATGCGTATCAAACTAGCTTTGAATGAAACCCATAGGTATCACCATGCCATCGGAATATGCGGGCCTGCTTGAAATAGGTCACCTGCTGAAGCAGGCGCGGCTTACCGCGTCGCTGACGCAGGAGCAGGTCGCCGATATGGCCGGCATATCGCGTCCCCGATATCGCGACATCGAAACGGGCGCAGCCGCGGCACGTGCGACCACCCTGATGAACATCACCCGCGCCCTAGGCCTGGAGATGATGCTGATCCCACAGTCCATGGTTCCTGCCGTCAAGTCCTTGCTGCGACCGCATGACGACGATCTCCCCGCCTTTGTTTCCCAACCCGACGAGGATGATCGTCCCCCGAATGTTTAAAGCACCCAAGGCCATCCCCTCCCTTGACGTGCTGCTGAACGATCTGAAGGTCGGAACGATCGTCAGGACGCCAGGCGATTTCAATGCATTCAATTTCGACGACGCCTATCGAGCGACCGGGGGCTTTCCCGTCCTCAGCCTTTCTTTCCGCGCGGCGGCAGGAGGATTGCGGAAGGATCCAAAGCCTCTTGCCGGGGCCTTACCTGCATTTTTCGCCAACCTTCTTCCAGAAGACAAACTGCGCGAAGCGATGGAGAAACACCACGCAGGCAATGTGCGCGCAGGAAACGATTTTGATCTGCTGGCCGCGCTGGGTGCGGATCTTCCGGGCGCCGTGCGTGTCTTGCCGACCGATGGCACGACGGCAGTTGCCGAGGATGCCTCAAAGGATAGGCCAAAAGCCCGGTTCTCGCTCGCGGGCGTACAGATGAAACTCTCTGTGATGAAGAACACCGGCAAGGGAGGTGGGTTGACCTTGCCTATGGGCGACGAGCAAGGCCAGTACATCGCCAAATTTCCATCGTCGGCGTTCCCCGGCGTCTCTGAAAATGAGTTTGCCAGCCTAGCGCTGGCGGCGGCGATCGGCATGGACGTGCCCGAGCGCGAGCTTGTCGAGAAGTCCGATTTCGAGGGAATTCCCGAGGAGTTCGACACGCTGTCGGACGGCAAGGTTCTCCTCGTCAAACGCTTCGATCGCGTCGTTGGTCGTGAGCGCGTCCATATCGAGGATTTCGCGCAGGTTTTCGGTGTCTATCCCTCGCGCAAATATGAGGGCGCCGCATATCATGACATTGCCTCAGCCCTGAGCGCGGCCGTCTCGCCGACGGCCGCGCTCGAATTCGTGCGCCGTCTGGCGCTGACGGTCATCACCGGCAACGGCGACATGCACCTCAAAAACTGGTCGCTGATCTACCGGGGCCCTGGCGACAAGCCAGAGCTTGCGCCAATTTATGACGTCCTGTCGACCGTGCCCTATATTCCCGCCGACTCGATGGCGCTCTCGCTCGGCGGCGAACGCTCCTTCAAGGCGCTCGCTGCCCCGCGATGGAAGGCGTTCGCCAACCGTGCAAGGCTGCCAGAGCCGGCCGTGCTGAGGACGGTGATCAAGGTCGTCGAGCGCGTCAACGATCATTGGTGGAGCCTTCCGGAACGGGCCGTTATTCCGGAGAAGGTGCTCGAGCGGATTGATGAGCATGTGAAAACGATGACCCCGATACTCGGCACCTGCGCCGCATAAGGAGGGGAATCGCGGCGATGGGATGGCTCCCTACTTGCGCAGATCGATTTCGGAAATGAAAGCCTCGCCGATATGTAGCCTGGCGCTGTAGCGGCCGATGTAGGTCGTCGTGCGCTCCTTGGCCGCCCACATGTTACCGTCCACCTCCTGGATCGGCTCCTCGACCAAGGGAGATTGGATTGATATCATCGAGTAAAAAACCAGTATGCCGTCATTCTCTGATGATCCGAGAGACCAACAAGCGGTCCAGGAACCCGGATGCCTTCGAACGGGACGTTCGCGAGCGCGATCGCCGCGCGCTGGGCGGCATTGGAAACGCCGAAAGTCATTTGGGTGCCAGGCACCATCTGACGCGGCGCCGTGAGGAAGGTGTCGAGCGACTGACTGTCCCAGACGATGTTCGACTCCCGCAACGCGGCTGAATAGCGGGCTCCCTCGATGCTGCCGGCAAGGCGGCCGATGACGCCAGACAGATGCGGACCGGCCCTGTTCTGGCCAGGCTCCATGCTGTGGCACGCCCCGCAGCGCTGCCGGAACAGCCGCTCGCCGTCGGCCTGCTGCGCGGAAGCGGCGGCAGGCAACAGCAGGCCGGCGGCCAACAGCGTAGCCAGGGATGCACGCGCTCGCATGATGGACGTCGCCAGGGATGCGGTTGCAACTCCAGCGGACATAAGGGGGCTGTGTGTCGTGGCTTGTGATTGGTTCATCGGATGGCCTCTGCGAAACGTTGAGGGGAGGAGCTTTGCTGCGGGCCGGAGGCTTCCGGCAGGACCAGCCGCTCGACAGCAACAGCGGTGGCTGGGCAGGGAGGGAGAGGATGCAGGTGATGACTTGTCCTTCGTTGCGACGGCGATGATCCAATCGTGGCGGCAGCGCGGCAGTCCTGATCGCGGGACGGGCTTCGGTCAGACCGGCAACGATCGTAGTCCGGTCGGAGGGTTCGTCTCAGGCACCGGCGCCGGGGCAAGGTGCTTGGCCATGTCGATGAGCGGCAGCCTGATGACAGCGCGAAGGCCCCCGCTCCGGTTCTCCAGCACGATATCGCCGCCGTGGTGACGGGCGATGGGGCGGGCGATTGATAGGCCGAGCCCGACGCCGCCGGTCTCCCGGTTGCGCGACTGCTCCATGCGGAAGAAGGGAGCGAACACCTGTTCCATGTTGCCTGGCGGAATGCCGGGTCCTGCGTCCTCGACCACGATGTCCAGACTGTCGGCACTCCGGACCAGGCTCACCCTTGCCTGTTCGCCATAGCGGACGGCATTCTCGACGAGGTTGCGGATCGCCCTGCGCAGGGAGTCCGGCCGGCCGCGGTACAGCACCTTGGGTCCATCGCTGACGGTGATGTCTTGGCCGAGCTCAGCGAGATCGTCGCAGAGGCTGCCGACCAGCGCCGAAAGATCGACGGTTCGCGTCTCCTCTACCGTGGCGTCCTCGCGCGCGAATGCGAGCGCCGCTTCCGTCATCGTCTGGATCTCCTCGATGGTCAACTGCTTCGACCATGGCGATATGACCTCGATCTGGGGTGGGTACAAGCAGACGGGCAACGGGCGCGACAAGTGCCTTGAGGCGCTATCACAGTACACGCAGACAAAGTCGGTGTGGGTGAATCTCGGCGGCTGATACCTTGGAAGGCCGTCGAGCCCTGCGGGCCCCGGCGGCTCTCTTCTCGCCTCGCGTTGATGTGGCATCCTTCCAATCGCGCGAGGTCGCATTCGCCGGAAATCGGCAGCAGGGCGAGCGACCGGGAATGGAATACTACAGTGATGTTTCTTCTGGAGAGAGGGCGGGTCGCGGCCTGGATGCTAGGTCAATAGCTTCAGCTTCGCCAATTCCCGTCATACACAGCAGCCGAATTACCGTTTCCTGGGTGACGGAGGTGGTTAGCTCCTCCTTCGCGAAAGCAAGGCTCACGCCCACAATGGCAAAAGTCGCCATTTTCCAGGTGAGTTTTGCGTCTTCCCTTGCCGGTGGAAGTCGCCTGGTTCGACCACCCAACTTGACGAGCGTCATGCGGCGAGATCATGCTGACGAACAGAGAGACTTTGACTGTCTCCTCCATTTTCTTCCGCTCCTAGGACGTTGTCGGTCATGACGCGAGCGACCGCGACGCCGAGGCTTGCGCAAGGGAAACAGCTTCCGCGGACGGGCCTACCAAAAAAATTTAGTGAAAGACGCGGACGTGCGCACCCGGAGTCGCCCCCCGAGGACAGCCTTGCCGATTCGACAGAGGCAGCGTCAGGAGAAAATCAGTTGGGACGCAAGGACAGCCGCGCGATGTTCCAAGCCTGCTCGACATGGTGCCGGGCGGCGGCTTGCGCCTTGTCGGCCTCACGTGCCCTTATCGCGTTCATGATATCTTCCATCTCGGCGATCGCGGGACCGCGCCGGTTGGCCGAGGCGATCGTCATCGATCGCAATTGATTGATGCGCACGTTCAATCCTTGCACGATTTCCCAGGCGATCAGCTTGCCTGCGGCAACAAACAAATTCTCGTAAAAGCGCGATGTTGCCCGCATCACCTCGACGGGGATGCTTGAGGCCCATGCCTTGAGCAGGTCCTCATACGCGCGTTCGAGACCTTCAATCTGTTCGCTGGTTGCGGTGAGGGCGCAGGCACGCGCCGCGATCCCCTCAAGCAAGGCACGCAACTCATAGATCTCCTCCGTACGGTTGAGGTCGGGTCGCGCTACCGCCGGCCCGTGCCCTGGAATCATCTGGACAAGGCCCTCGGTCTCCAACTGACGCAGCACTTCTCGAACCACGGAACGACTGACGCCGAGTTGGTCGCAAAGCGGCCGTTCGACAAGCCTTTCACCTGGCTGGAACCGAAAATCCATGATCGCCTCGCGCATGCGTTCCAGCGCTAGGGTCCGAAGCGTTTTTGTCGAGCGCTCGATGCGAAGTGTATCGTCCATGGATTGGTCCTTTCACGAATGACGAAACCAGATTCGAATGCCTGTTGACAAGGCGCTTTGGCCGATAATAGTATGGTATACCATATTATGGAATGTGAGTTCAACCTTGGTCAGTTTCCAGAGGACCTCTATGAGCCCTGCTATTCGGAAGATAGTGACCCATGTCGAGACCACTCTGATCGAGGGTGGCAAGGCGGCACCCAGGCCCCTGCGCCTAATAGGCGTCGCTGCTGTCTTGGACAACCCGTGGGCAGGCAAGGGGTTTACCGATGACCTTTCGCCCGCGATACGGGCTTATGCGCCGGTGCTTGGCGAGTTGCTTACCCGTGAGATTCTTGCCGTCGCCGGTTCCGGCGAGGCGATCGAGGGCTACGGCAAGGCTGCCATCTGCGGCACCTCAGGCGAGATCGAACACGCCTCGGCGCTGATCCACACCCTGCATTTCGGCAACCACTATCGCCGTGCCGTTGGCGCCAAGACCTATCTCGCCTTCACCAATCTGCGTGGCGGGCCGAACACGCCAATCATGATCCCGCTGATGGACAAGAACGACGAAGGCCGCCGCTCCCACTATCTGACCGTGCATTTCCAGATCGGCGACGCGCCGGCGCCGGACGAACTGGTGGTGGCGCTCGGCGCCTCCATTGGCGGACGTCCGCACCACCGCATCGGCGACCGCTATCAGGATCTGAAGGAGGTCGGTGATCTGCATGGCTGACGCCGCCGCCCTTGCATGGGTCCGGGACACGGCTCCGGACGGAACCGGCTTCATCCGTGCCGGCTCCGGCGCGCCGGTTCTGCTCATCCACGGCGTCGGCATGAATGCCGGGATCTGGCAGGCGCAGATCGAGCTGATGCAGGATCGCCGCGAGCTGATCGCCATCGATATGCTCGGCCATGGAAATTCGCCGCTGCCGCCGGAAAACTCCAACCTGTCCGACTTTGCCGACCAGGCGATCCGCTTGCTCGATCACCTCGGTCTCGCCTCTGTTTCGATCGTCGGCCACTCCATGGGGGCGCTGGTCGCTCTCGAAATCGCCCTTCGCGCACCGTCGCGTGTCGACTCCGTCATCTGCCTCAACGGCGTGTTCCGTCGTCCTGAGGCATTGGCGCAGGCGGTGCGCGAACGCGCGGCAGCACTCGGCTCTCATGGCGATCCTTCGGCCATCGCCGCAACGCTTGCCCGCTGGTTCGGCGACCCGCTGCCGGCCACCCTTGCCAGTGCAGCCGCAACGGCACGCACGGCGCTTGAAGGCGTCAGCGCTCAGGGCTACGCGCGCACCTATCGCCTGTTTGCCCGCGCCGATACCGAGCATGTCGACCGCCTGGCCGAGCTCGCAGCGCCGGCACTGTTCATGACCGGATCGGAAGACAGGAATTCCACGCCGGCCATGTCGGCGGCGATGGCCCGACTGGCACCGCACGGGCAATGTCTCGTTCTCAGCGGCGAAAGACATATGATGACAATCGCTTCGCCGGAAAAAGTGACTCAACACATGATGGCGTTTCTCGATGCGGAGAAAGACGCTGCCATTAGGCCGGAGACGGCTGCTGCATTTGACGCCGGCGAATTCAGGCGGGCGCTCGGCTCGTTCCTGACCGGTGTCACCATCGTCACCACGGTCAGTGCGGAGGGCGAGCCACGCGGCTTCACCGCCAACTCCTTCACCTCGGTCTCGCTCGATCCGCCGCTGGTGCTTGTGTGCATCGCCAAGAAGGCGTTGGGGCACAGCGCCTTTTCGACCTCAAGAGGTTTCGCCATCAACATCCTGTCGGAGAGCCAGAAGGCAGAATCCGGCATCTTCGCCTCCAAGGCAGCCGATAAATTCGCTTCTGTTGCCTGGCAGTCCGGGCAAACCGGCAATCCGCTGATCGACGGTTCCGTCGCCGTATTCGATTGCGGCATGGAGCAACTGGTCGACGCAGGTGACCATTCGATCCTGATCGGCCGCGTTCGCGACTTCACCCACAATGGCGCGCAGCCGCTTGGCTATTGCCGCGGCACCTATGTCACACCCGGCCTCAGCCAGGAGGCGCTGGCGGCAGCACCTCATGGGACCGAAGTTGGTGCCATTCTCGAGAATGAAGGCCGCGTGCTGTTCTTCGAAACACCGGGCGGTTTCCACGAATTGCCGGCGGGTCGCGGGCTGGGCTCGCCGAAGGACGCTCGCAGCCTCAAGGGATGCCTCGCCGCCAAGGCTGTCGACGCACAGCTCGGCTTCCTGTTTGCGGTGTGGGACGACGCGGCCGATCCGTCGCGCTCACACGTCTACTACCGGGGAACGGTTACCGCACCCAATCCCAGCGATCGCCAGACGCGGCTTGTCGAGATCGACGATATCGCCGATCTGAAGATCGCCGATCCGGCGGTTCGTTCCATGCTGACCCGCTATATCAGTGAACGCACGGAAGATGCTTTCGGTGTCTATGTCGGCAACGAGGTCGAAGGCGAAGTCCGGCCGCTCGCCAGGGCCGCGTCGTCCCAAGCTCTTACTGGTCGCAGGTGATGCCAATGAAATTTTCGCTTTTCGTCCACATGGAGCGCTCGGAGCTGGAGAAGCCGCATTCCGAGCTGCTGACGGAGCTGGGAGAACTCGTCCAGCTTGCCGAACAGGCCGGCTTCGAGGCCGCCTGGATCGGCGAGCATCACGGCATGGAATTCACCATCTCGCCGAACCCGTTCATCAACATCGCCTATCTGGCCGGCAAGACGTCGACCATCCGCCTCGGCACCGGAACCATCATCGCGCCCTTTTGGCACCCGATCAAACTTGCCGGCGAAGCGGCGATGGCCGACGTCATCACCGGCGGCCGGCTCGACATCGGCATTGCACGCGGCGCCTATGCATACGAATACCAGCGGCTTTTCCCCGGGCTCGAAGCCTGGGGCGCGGGTCAGCGCATGCGCGAAATGGTGCCGGCGATCCGTGGCCTGTGGGATGGCGATTTCGAACTCTCCGGCGAATTCTGGTCGTTCCCGTCGACCACCTCGTCGCCCAAACCGCTGCAAACACCTTATCCGCCGATCTGGGTGGCGGCGCGTGACCCCAATTCGCACGACTTTGCGGTGGCCAATAAATGCAATGTCCAGGTGACGCCGCTCGCCTCCGGCGATGGCGAAGTGGTGAGCCTGATGGAGCGCTTCAACACGGCCTGTGCTGCTCATCCCGAAATAGCGCGACCCGAGATCATGCTCTTGATGCACACATTCGTCGCCGAGGACGCAGCCGACGCCGAGCGTCTGACGCAGGACCTGTCGCAATTCTATTGCCAGTTCGGCGCTTGGTTCCAGAACAAGAAGCCGGTGCGCCAGGGCGTGCTGGAAGAACTGACGGAGGGCGAGATTGCGGCCATGCCGCAATATGCACCGGACAAGATCCGGCAGCATCTTGTGATCGGCGAGGCAGACGAAGTGATCGCCAGGCTGAAGGCCTATGAGGCGCTCGGTTACGACCAGTATTCGATCTGGATCGACAGCGGCCTTTCGCATGAGCGCAAGAAGAAATCGCTGCAGCTATTCATCGACAAAGTGATGCCGGCCTTCCAGGGACCGCGCGCGTGACGAGCACCGGCGAATTCAGGAACTACATAGACGGCCAGTTCGTGGAGGCCGCCTCGACCTTCGACAGCATCGACCCGTCGACCGGCACAACATGGGCAAAAATGCCCGCGGCTTCAGCCGCCGATGTCGACCGCGCCGTCGCGGCCGCACATCGGGCACTGCACTCCGGCCCATGGGCAGCGATGACCGCAACGGCGCGCGGCAAGCTTCTGGTGCGGCTCGGCGATCTGGTTGTCGCCAATGCCGACCGGCTGGCGGAACTCGAGACGCGCGACACCGGCAAGATCATCCGCGAGACGCGCGCCCAGATCGCCTATGTCGGCGACTACTACCGCTATTATGGCGGGCTGGCCGACAAGCACGAAGGCTCATTTGTCCCGATCGACAAGGCCGACATGGAAGTGACCATCCGACCCGAGCCGATCGGCGTCGTCGCGGCGGTCGTGCCGTGGAATTCGCAACTCTTCCTGTCCGCCGTCAAGCTCGGCCCGGCCTTGGCGGCCGGCTGCACTGTCGTCCTCAAGGCTTCGGAGGATGGCCCCGCCCCACTGCTGGCCTTTGCCGAACTCGTGCACGAGGCGGGCTTTCCCGCCGGCAGCGTGAACATCCTGACCGGCTTCGGCCATGATTGCGGCCACCGCCTGACCAGCCATCCGCTCATCGCCCGCGTTGCCTTCACAGGTGGTCCGGCAACCGCCTGCCAGATCGTCAGGAACACCGCGGAAAACCTTGCCTCCACGACGCTCGAACTGGGCGGCAAAAGCCCCGTCGTGGTGTTTGCCGATGCCGATCTCGACAGCGCCGCCAACGCTGTTGTCGCCGGCATTTTCGCCGCCACCGGCCAGAGCTGCGTCGCCGGCTCGCGCCTGCTGGTCGAGCGTTCAGTGAAGGACGAGTTCCTCGCCCGGCTCAAGCACAAGGCCGAGGCGATCCGGATCGGCGACCCGCAGGATCCCGAAACGGAAATGGGGCCGCTTGCCACATCGCGGCAGCGCGAATGGATCGAGAAGACCGTCGCCGAAAGCCTCACCAGTGGCGGCCGGCTGGTCACCGGTGGCAAGCGCCCCGAGGGCAAGGCGGACGGCTTCTACTACGCGCCGACGATCATCGAGGCATCAGACCAGAACCTTGCCTGCGTGCGCGAAGAGCTGTTCGGTCCGGTGCTGAGCGCGCTTGCCTTCGACAGCGAGGCTGAAGCGCTGTCGCTTGCCAACGACACCAGGTTCGGCCTCGCTTCCGGCGTGTTCACCACCAATCTCGCGAAAGCCCATCGCATGGCGCGCGGCATCCACGCCGGTGTGGTCTGGATCAACACCTATCGCGCCGTCTCGCCGCTGGTTCCGTTCGGCGGCTATGGCCAGTCAGGCCTTGGCCGCGAAGGCGGCATGGACGCGATCCACGACTACACGCGTTCGAAATCGGTGTGGATACGCACCTCCGACGACCCAATTCCCGATCCTTTTGTCATGCGGTAGCCGCCGCGGACGGGGATTCGCGATCAAGGCGAAAACGCCGATCGCGAACAGCCAACAACGAAAACAAACAGAGGAGAACGACATGAAACTGATTTTCACCGGCATTCTTGCCGGACTGCTTGCAACGACGGCCGCCAAGGCCGAGGAAATGGTCTTCACCAGCTGGGGCGGAACAACCCAGGAAGCGCAGACCAAATCGTGGGCCGAGCCCTTCGCCGCCGCATCCGGCATCAAGGTGCTGCAGGACGGGCCGACCGACTACGGCAAGCTGAAGGCCATGGTCGACGCCGGTAGCGTCAACTGGGATGTCGTCGACGTCGAGATGGATTTCGCCATCAAGGCGGCCAAGGACGGCCTGCTGGAGCCGATCGATTTCGCCGCTGTGCCGAAGGCCGATCTCGATCCGCGCTTCACCACCGACCATGCCGTCGGCAGCTTCTACTATTCCTTCGTGCTCGCCTGGAACAAGGGCGCGGTGTCAGGCGAACCGGCCGGCTGGGCCGACATGTTCGACACCAAGAAATTCCCGGGCAAGCGCACCTTCTACAAATGGTCGGCGCCCGGCGTCATCGAGATCGCGTTGCTGGCCGACGGCGTTCCCGCCGACAAGCTATATCCGCTCGATCTCGACCGCGCCTTCAAGAAACTCGACACCATCAAGTCTGACATCGTCTGGTGGAGCGGCGGCGCCGAGTCGCAGCAGCTGATCGCTTCCGGTGAGGCGGCGTTCGGCCAGCTATGGAACGGCCGCGTCTTTGCGCTTCAGCATGACGAAGCCGATGTCGGTGTGTCCTGGAATCAGAACCTGACGGCAGCCGACGTCCTGGTGGTGCCGAAAGGCGCCAAGAACAAGGATGCGGCGATGAAGTTCCTGGCTGCGGCAAGCAGCCCGGCCGGCCAGGCGAAATTTGCCGCATCCAGCGGCTATGCGCCTGTTAACACCAAGGCCAAGGCCGAAATGGCGGCGGACGTCGTGAAGTCGCTGCCGGATGCCCATGTCGACGGGCAGATCAACCTCGACATGAACTACTGGGCCGAGCACCGCGACGAGATCGCCACGCGCTGGTATGCCTGGCAGGCGAAATAAGCCTGCCTCTTGAACAGCACGAGACGAGGCGGCCAGCACCGTCTCGTCCCATAGCCGGATCACTGCCATGTCGGTCGAAACACGCCAGAGCCTACCAGGATTCCGCATGCCGGCAGGCTTCAACAGCCTGCTGCCGGCGCTGGTCCTGATCGTGCTGTTCTTCGTCGTGCCGGTCTTGGCCCTGCTCTTGCGCAGTGTCACCGAGCCCGAACCCGGCCTGCAGAACTACGCAACGCTGCTGGGTGACGGCACCTATGCCAGGGTGTTCTTCAACACCTTCCTCGTCGCGGCGGTGGTCACCGCCGTTACCGTCGTCGTCGCCTTTCCAGTCGCCTGGATGCTGGCGATCATGCCCTCGGCGCTGGCCTCGATCATCTTCGGCGTCATCATCCTGTCGATGTGGACCAATCTGCTCACCCGCACATATGCCTGGATGGTGCTGCTGCAGCGCACCGGCGTCATCAACCGAGCGCTGCTCGCCATCGGCATCATCGACCAGCCGCTGCCGCTCATCAACAATCTCACCGGCGTGACCATCGGCATGGTCTACATCATGCTGCCGTTCATGATCCTGCCGCTGGTCGGCACCTTGCGGGCGATCGACCCGATGACGTTGCGTGCCGCAGCATTGTGCGGCGCCAGCCCCATCCAGGCATTCCGTCGCATCCTGCTGCCGCTGTCGCTGCCCGGCCTCGCCGCTGGCGGCCTGATGGTGTTCGTCATGTCGCTCGGCTATTTCGTCACCCCGGCACTGCTCGGCGGCACATCGAACATGATGCTGGCCGAAATGATCGCGCAGATGATCCAGTCGCTGCTCAATTGGGGGTTGGGCAGCGCCGCCGCCTTCATCCTGCTCGTCGTCACCATGGCGCTCTACGCATTGCAGCTGCGCCTTGTCGGCGCCAGGCGCATGACGGGAGGCATCTGAGATGCTGCTCGACTACGACCGCATGGGTTGGTTGAAAATTGCGCTGCTCGGCTTCACCGCCCTGGTCGCCGCTTTCTTGCTCCTGCCGGTGGTTTTCATTGTTCTGCTGTCGTTCGGCTCGTCGCGCTGGCTGGCCTTTCCGCCACCTGGCTGGACGCTGAAATGGTACCAGGAGCTGTTCGCCGACCCATCCTGGCTGGAGGCGGCGCTGACCAGCGCCCGCATCGCCACGATGACGGCGATCCTTGCCGTGATGATCGGCCTGCTTGCCTCCTTTGCCCTGGTTCGCGGCCAGTTTCGCGGCCGCGAAATCCTTCGCGGTCTGCTGCTGACGCCGATGGTGTTGCCGGTCGTGGTGTTCGCCATCGCAATCTACGCCTTCTTCCTGCGCCTCGGTCTCGGCGGTACGACGATCGGATTCGTCATCGCCCACACAGTGCTTGCCCTGCCCTTCGCGATCATCCCGATCGCCACGGCGCTCGAAGGCTTCGACAAGTCGATCGAGGATGCCGCGATCGTCTGCGGCGCCAGCCCGCTCGAGGCAAAGCTCAGGATCACCTTGCCGTCGATCCGTATCGGCATCCTTTCCGCCGCGATCTTTTCCTTCCTCGCCTCCTGGGATGAAGTCGTGGTGGCGATCTTCATGGCTAGCCCCTCCTTGCAAACCCTGCCGGTCAAGATCTGGGGCAGTCTGCGCTCGGATCTGAGCCCGGTCATCGCCGCCGCCTCCAGCCTGCTGGTCGGGCTGACGCTTGCCCTGATGGTGGTGACGGCGCTGCTGCAGCGAAAGGTCAAGACATGACCCAGCCCTTCCTCTCCATCCGCAAATTGCACAAAGCGTTCGGCGCGTTCACCGCCGTGCACGACGTCACCCTTGAGATTCCCAGGGGCGAATTCCTGACCTTTCTCGGGCCGTCGGGTTCGGGAAAATCAACGACGCTCTATGCCATCGCCGGCTTCCAGGATCCGAGCTCCGGCGATGTCCAACTGGAAGGCAAATCCTTGCTGGCGATACCCTCGCACAAGCGCAGCATCGGCATGGTCTTCCAGCGGTACACGCTGTTTCCGCATCTGACGGTGGCCGAGAACATCGCGTTTCCGCTTCGGGTGCGCCGCCGACCTGATGCCGAGGTGAAGAAGAAGGTCGCCGACATGCTGACCCTGGTGCGGCTGGAAAGCTTCGCCGCGCGCTTGCCGGGCGCACTGTCGGGCGGCCAGCAGCAGCGCGTGGCGCTGGCCCGCGCACTGGCCTACGACCCGCCAATCCTGCTGATGGATGAGCCATTGTCGGCGCTCGACAAGAAACTGCGCGAGGAGATCCAGGCCGAGATCCGCCGCATCCACCGCGAGACCGGCGTTACCATCCTCTATGTCACGCATGACCAGGAGGAAGCGCTGCACCTCTCGGATCGGATCGCGCTCTTCAGGGACGGTCGCATCGAGCAGACCGGCAGCGGCGAGGACCTGTATCTCAGACCGGCCACCGACTTCGTCGCCGGCTTCATCGGCAATTCGAATTTCCTCACCGCCGAACATCTCGAAACCGCCAATGGCGCGGCAACGATCCGGCTGGCGGACGGTTCAGTCGTCTCCGGCGTGAGCGTCAACAGGACCTTCGACAAGGGGCAAAAAACCAGGCTGATGATCCGGCCGGAAGCGTTTGGCATGGAACGAAAGCCGGCGAGCGCGGAACTCGCTGTCGAGATCGTCGATGTCGCCTTCTATGGCGAACGACGGCGCATCGTCGCGCGCACGGCCACTGGACAGGAGATCGACATCAGGCCGACCTCCGCCGCCATGCGGTCGCAGGATCTGACGCCCTGCAGCCGTCAAGTCTTTTTCGATCCGGCGGCGGCATTCCTGTTTTCCGCATAACTGCCCGATCGAGAAAGCTCCTGCCAATGATCCTCCCGCCGCTCGCCGACGCGCCCCTCTTTCAACACCGGTGCCTTGTCGACGGCGAATTTGTCCGCACGCCGTGCGACCTCAGTCGAAAATCCGGCTGACGGCGCGCTGATCGCGCATGTTCCCCGCTTAGGGATCAAAGCGCAAGGCCGATTACCAAGCCGGAGAGGGGCGCCGCTGATCTCTTAGAGCGCCGTGATAGCAGTGTCCTAAGATTGCCTGGTGGCTTCGCGACCGAGTGCACGCTTTCCATGGGAGTCGCGGGCGAGCCTGATACAAGCCGGAAGGCCTTGAACGGTCAAAAAATGTGCTCTCTCAAATGTAGCCGACGTGCTTTTTGAGAGAGATTTCTCTTTCGCAAACTACGAATCCGTGGTTGCACAGGACGATGTGGTCAACGAAGCATTTTCATTTAATGTCAAAGTTCCATAAGATATCTTATGCGACTTTAACAGTAAAACGTCAACAATCTTCAATATTTCTAAGTATGCATGTTGCTTTCCCTAAGTCTTATCGACGGCTTCGAGAGGCAATCCGTCAGTGTTGCACAATGCCGTTTACTCGACTTCTAATCTCCGTTGCTGTTAAAAACTCGGGCAAATGGATCAGTTTCGTTGTTGGCCAGTAAGCGGATCGATAACTTGTGTGATCTCGGTGATGGCTGCAACCGGGATTCCACTCAGGTCCGAGTGCCTGCGGATTGCCGCTTGGAGATGTCCTCCGAACTACCTCATGAGCTCCTACCCGAAAGCCGCGAGAGATAGGTTTCGTACCAGCGGCGCTGGCGGTAGAATCCGTGGCGCTGGCTCGCGTCTGCCAATTCGCTGTTGAGAACACGGTCCAGCCTTCATAGACCGCCGTTCGTTCTTCAGACGGGTGTTCAACGCGGTTGCACCTGCGCGAGCAGCGCCTCAACCATAGGGAGCATGTTTCTAACGATGATCGCATCACCCGCTGCATTTGGGTGGTCGCTGTCCGCTTGCAGCAACTCCCGATGCCCAGTCACACCCTCCTTGAAGTCGGCGTAGAGCAAGACTCCATGCCTGGTCGCCAGCTCGGAGAACATCTTTGAAAATCGCTGGGCATAATCAGCCCCATGCCCAGCAGAGAGAATAGACGAGCAATAGTCATAGGCCGCGGTTCCAACTACAAGCACTGGTACGCGCTTCTGGGCGAGGATACTCAGAATCTGGTCGAGGTTCGCTCGCGTGTGATCCAGGTCGATACGAGCGCAATCGTTCTGACCCAATTCAATGATGACAACGTGGTTTGCAGGGCTCGCCCGCAGGTCAAGGCCGTCCTTGGATTCCGCCAGCCAAGCGAGACCCCGTTTGGTGGTCGCCGTGTACCCCACCTCGAGAATTGTCACTGGGTGCCCGGCAGCGTTCAGCCCCGACTTGAGCCTGGTCGCAAAGGTCCCAGGGGCGAGGGTCCGATTATCGAGCAGGACATTGTGCGGGTCACGCACGCACAAAGTGCCGGAGACTACGTGAGCCTTGGCCGCGATGTTGAGAGCCAGGTTCTCGCCCGTGCGATCCACGCTCACATCCATGGTCGCGTTTTCATCAACGGAAGCAAGGCGGTGGTCTTCCCGGCATCGCCCGGATCCTATGCCTCCGAACGCATGGGGTAGCCCTCCAGCAGCCTCAAAGAAGGGTTCAGTCCCAAATGAAAGTGGCAGTTCTGGGCGCAGGCATCGTCGGTGTGACATCCGCCTACCAGTTGGCAAAGGCGGGACACGAGGTCATCGTCATCGACAGACTAAAGGGGCCAGCGCTGGAGACGAGCTTCGCCAACGCCGGTGAAATTTCCTTCGGCTACTGTTCCCCTTGGGCTGCCCCTGGCATACCGTTAAAGGCGATGAAGTGGCTGTTCATGAAGCATGCTCCTCTCATCCTTCGCCCGAAATTGGACACGGCCATGCTGTCCTGGCTGACTAGGATGCTCGCCAACTGCAATTCGGAACGGTACGCGATCAACAAAAGCCGGATGTTGCGCCTTGCCGATTACAGCCGCGTTTCGCTCGCAAGCCTTCGTGCAGAGACGGGCATCGAATACGATGGGAGAAAGCGGCAGACTTTATCTCACAGTGCGTTGCCGCCTGGGGGCTTTGGGGCCGTGTATGGACGGCTCTCCGTTGGCAAGGGATTTGTGAGCTTTTGCAGTTGCTGGTTGGTGCGGCCATGTATCCGACCTG